>CAYNPQ010000035.1:0-33753 GCA_964399065.1 uncultured Treponemataceae bacterium
GTCGTGGATGAAGCCCATGTCGAGCATGCGGTCGGCCTCGTCGAGCACGACGATCTCCACCGCGTCGAGGCGGACTTGTCCCTCCGAATGCAGGTCGAGGAGGCGGCCGGGGGTCGCGGTGAGCACGTCGACGCCGCGGCCGAGGGCCTTGACCTGGGGCGCCTTGCCGACGCCGCCGAAGACGCAGGCCCTGGTCGCCCTCGAGCCGCGGCCGTAGGCGCCGAAGCTCTCGTCGATCTGGGCGGCGAGCTCGCGGGTCGGCGCCACGACGAGGGCCCTGCAGGCCCGGGGAGCCGCGCGTCCCGGAGAGGCGGCGAGGCGTTGCAGCATGGGCAGCGCGAAGGCCGCAGTCTTGCCCGTGCCCGTCTGGGCGCATCCGAGGAGATCCCGGCCCTTGAGGAGGGAGGGAATGGCCGCGACCTGGATGGGCGTCGGCCGCTCGTAGCCTTCGGCCGCGGTCGCGGCGACCAAGGTATCGCTCAGCCCTAGAGAGGCGAAAGTAGCATCGCTCATGAACATCCTTTGGTGGATAGGAAAGGTGCAGGAATATTCCGCTCTTTTCTTCCAAGAATCAGCTAATTCAAGAATATATCGCAGAATGAGGCGTTTCGTATAGTAGCGTTACATTCTCTTGAAAACCATAGTCAAATCGACTACCGATTAATCGCCGGGTATTCTCTTCGCCGAGACCTGGCGCGGCCGGTCCACCAAGCCTGGCGACGAGGCCGTCGAGTACTTCGACCTCGAGGCCACCCTTTGGTGTTGTGAAGCTTAGGGAAAACGGCGGGGTCATTCCGTAGGTCCAATCCCAGCCGCGGAGCCGTTCCTGGATCGAGAGTATGCGGTCCTGGCCCGCCAGTTCCCGGATGAAGGGTTCAGCGTCGCGAATGGAGCCGGAACCGGCCAGGCTCTCCGCGAGATGGGCCGCGAGCCCCTCGACTCCGAGGCCGGGCAGGACCTGGCCGAGGTTCGCGGTGCGGGAAGGCGCCGAGGCGAGCGCGCGGGACCCCGCGACGAAGATGCCGCCGAGGCTGCGCTCGAGCCCCGCGAGATCGGCATCGACGAGGAGGGTGCCGTGGTGGAGGACCCGGCCGGCGGTCATCCGGCGCGCCGTGCCGCATATCTTCCGTCCGCGGAACGGCCCTTCCGCGCCGAGGAAGAGCCCTCCCCGGGGCCCGCTCGAGCTTCTTACGCCGAGTTCCTCCAAGGCGCGGGCGAGCATCGCGATCTCGGCCTCGGCGTCGTGGCGCCCGCGGGGGACGAGGAGGGACCAATTCAGGCAGCCGCGGTCCAGGTAGACGGCCCCTCCCCCCGAGACGCGCCGCAGGAGGGGCAGGCCGGAGCCGGGCGCCGCCTCGACCCAGGGATTCTGGTTCCTTCCGATGACGACGCAGGGATCGCAGGCATAGAATAACAAGGCCCGGTCGGGCCCTTCCGGCGACTCGAGGAGGGCCTCCTCCAAGGCCAGGTTCAGGCAGGGATCGAAGCTCGAGGAGCGGAGGAGGAGGATCTCCATGCTGATGGAGGCCGGAGCGGGGCGGCGCCTAGGCCCTGATGCAGATGTCGACCTCGAAATCGCCCGATGCGGCCTTGAAGCCGAGGGCGGTGACGGGCGCGATCGAGGGCCAGCCGATCTTGTGGTTGGGGCCGCGGATGACGACGGGAGGGGCGATCTCGAAATCGAAACCGCCGCGCGAGGACACCGAGCCGGCGACGATGTTGCAGAGCTCGCCCACGAGACCGCCTTCGAGCTGGCGGTGCTCGGCGTCGTTCCCGCCCTTGACGCCCGTCCCGGCGAGGAGTTTCTGGGCGAAGGCCCCGGTGAGGCGGACGGCGACCACGCCCTGCATGCGGCCGGCGATGCCGATGAGTCCCGTCAGGTCCCAGCCGTGTTCCTCGGAGGGAGCCAGCTCGCGGGTGGATGACAGGGTCGCATCGACGCTGAACATGTCGCGGAAGGTGTCCCTCGAGGCCTCGGCGAAGGCCGATACGATGCCGCTATCCATGAGAATCCCCACTTTCGAGCATTGCGGTTCCGCTTCGCCCAAGATATACAATAGTCGCAGCGATGGACCGCAACAAGTGGAAAAGTCACGCGGCTCGGGCGACCGCCCTTTCCGGAGCCCTCCTTCTCGCCCTGCCCCCTCTCTTCCTCGCGGCATATATCGCCGACCTGCCGGTCCGGATCCCCGCCTTCCTCCTGCCGGAGCGCCGCTATCTCGCCCTGGATTCGAGGACCTCGGCCGGGGAGCTCGCCGCGGCCCGGGGCCGGGGCGAGGCCTACGAGGTCCTGCCGGATCGGCTCCGCCCCCTGCCCGGCAGGGGCGATGCGTCGGGCATCGCGCGCGCGGCCAAGGACCTGCCCGACCTCCCCGCCCTCGATCCGGTCGCCGCCGACCTCGAGGCGGGGATCGGCCTGTTCAAGCGGGCCCGCCTGCTCACCTCGGTCGCGCCGAGCGCCGGGGAGATCGCGCGGCTCCGGGCCGCCGCCGAGCGGAGCGGCACGCCCCTCGCCATCGAAACGCTCCGCCGCCCGCCCGACCTGCCCATCCTCGCCCTTCAGCGGCGCTACTCGCCCAAGGACCAGGAGCGTCGCTTCGAGCTCCTCCTCGCCCCCGAGGCGCGGGGCTATGCCCGGGTCGAGGTGGCCGCGTCAGGCGGCGCCGGGGCCGCGGGAGGCCGCCGGATCCTGTACTCTGCCGGCGGCGCCGAACTGCCGGCCGACCTCGCGCTGCGACTCTCGGCGGGCGGCGCGGAGACCATTGAAGCGAGCTTCACGTCGGCTTCGGGCGCCGCGAGGAGCCGCAGCCTCGACCTCGGAGGGCAGGCCGAGGAGAAGCCGCGGGTCCTGGTCGTCTCGAACAGGCCCGGCATCGCATCATACGTCGAGAAGGCTTACAGCTCCGCGAGGGCGAGCCCCGCCGAGGCCGCGGCCATGGACCTCCACGCCTTCGAACTCGTGGTCCTGGACGGGGTGCCGATCAAGGATCTGGGCGGCCCCCTCCTGAAAGGCCTCCTCGACACGATCGGGCGGAGGACGGGCTCCCTCCTCTTCGTCGCGGACTCGCCCGAGTTCGGGGCCAAGGGCTCGAACCCCGCCATCGAGGAGATCCTCCCGGCGACCCTGCTTCCCCGCTCGCTCAAGGACCTGCCGGACCTCGCCATCCTCGTTCTCGTCGACGCCTCGGGCTCAATGTTCGGCGAGAAGCTCTCCCTGGCCAAGGTGACCGGCCTCGAGCTCCTCCGCGGCCTCAAGCCCGGGGACCTGGTCGGCCTCGGCCTCTTCTCCGACCGCAGGCGCTGGCTCTACGGATTCTCGCCGGCCTCCGGCCTCGAGGCCGCGCCCGCCCTCGAGCCCCTTTCCGCCGGCGGCGGGACCGACCTCCACGCGGCGCTCTCGGACGGACTCGACCGCCTGTCGCGCCTGCCCCTGAGGCAGCGGCACGCGGTGCTCATCACCGACGGCATCACCAAGCCCGCGGACTTCCGCGGCCTCGCCGAGCGCGCCGCCTCCCTCGGCGCGACGATCTCCGCGATGGGCGTCGGCGCCGACGCGGACCGCGCCTTCCTCGAGCGGCTCGCCCTCGGCACGGGCGGCCGCTACTACCCCGTCGAATCCGCCTCGGAGATCCCCTCCCTCATCTTCGAGGACAGGGCGAGCGTCGCGCGGCCGGCCTTCGCCACGGGAAGCATACCGATACTCTCCCTCGACGGACGAAGGGTCGCGACGATAGGCGGCATGGCCCAGTACACGGCTTCCCCCGCCGCCGAGGTCCTCCTCGCGAGCGAGCTCGGCGATCCCCTCCTCGCGAGCAGGGAGTTCGGCAATCGGGCCGTCCTGCTCTTCGCGAGCGACCTCTACGGGAGCTACACCGCCGGGCTCTTCGCGAGCCGCGAGGCGGCGGGCATCCTAAAGGCCAGGCTCGACGCCCTCTTCGCCGAACTCCCCGCCGAGGTCTCCGTCACCGAGGCCTCCCGGGGCCTCGTCCTGACGATCAAGAGCGACCGGCTCGCCTCTCCCCGCCTCCTCCTGAGCCGCGAGGGAGGCGAGGCCCTCGAGCTCCCCTTCCGCCGCGTAGGCGCCTCGACCTGGGCGGCCGAGGCCTCGCCCCCGCGGGCGGGGCGTTGGAACGCCTCGGTCCTCGACCGCGGCTCCTCCCTGTCCTCCTTCCCCGTGGCGGTGAACGGCGGCCTCGGCGGCGAGCGCGCCGACGCCCGCGCCGCGCTCGAGGGCCACCGCCCCCTCGCCTTCCGCTCGGCCCGCTCGGGCGTCGCCTGGCTCGCGCTCTTCCTCGCGGCCTCCCTCGCCTGCACGGTCTACCTGAGGTCCAAGAGATGAATCGCGCAACGCGTCTTTCGATCCTGGCGGCCCTCCTCCTCGGGTCCGCCGCCGCGCCCGCCGCGGCGGGTCCCTCCGCTCTCAGGCTCGAGGGCGCGGCGCCGCTCCCCTACAGGATCAACCGCGCGACCCTCGCCTCCGACACGCCCATCCTCGGGAGGGTCGAGGTCGAGGGCATCCGCTGGGACGGCTCCTCGACGCCGCTGTTCCGCGCCGAGGCCGGGGCCGCCACGGGCTCGCTCGACCTGGCCTTCTACCTCGACGAGGACTTCCGCTCCCTCTCCCTGCGCGCGGACACCCTGGCCGGCCCCGCCGGGCTCGAGCTCGACCTCTCCTCCGCGACGGGCCTCGGCTCGGGGGCGGGGGCCGAGGAGGCCGCGGCGCGGCGCGCGATGCGCGCCCTCCATCCACCGCCCGCGCGGGGCGACGCGCGGCCCTTCTCCGCGGCGCCCCTCGTCCGTCTCGAGGGACTCTCCCTCCAGACCGCCGCCTTCCGCATCCTCGGGAACCTCGGGCGGCCGCCGAGCCCCTTCCTCATGGCCCTGCTCGCGGCCTCGGCCCTGTCCGCGGCGCTCGCCGCGGCCCTCCCCCGGAAGGACGGACGGCGCGGCCGCGCCTCGATCATCGCCTGCCTCGGCTCCTCGGCCGCGCTCGCCGCGGCCGCCTGCCTCGCGCCGCCAGGACCCCTGCTCCGCCGCGCCCTCTTCCCGACGGGCGACACGAGCCTGGCCCTGCCGGGCGCGCTCATGCTCACGAGATCGCGCAACGCGGGCTTCGAGCTCGCGGAGTACGGGCCGGCCGACGGCTCCGAGTCGACCGGCGAGTGGGGCGCGGCCCTCGTACTCCTTCCGTCGGAGGGCGGCATTCCCCTCGAGGAGGTGGCGCCGGAGGGAAGCCTCGCGCGTTTCTCGCCCCCTCCCCTCCTGCGCTCCGTCGAGGGCTCGCTGCTGATCGAGGGCGGTCGCTCCTCGACAGGATGGATAGTCCGTGCGGGCCGCTGAGGGATCGCTCCGACTCCTCTACCACGCGCCCCTCCTCGGGGCCGCGCTCCTCCTGCCCGGGTCCCTCGCCTCGCCGCCCGCCGCCGGCCTCGCCTTCGCGGTCGCGGCAGCCTACGCGAGGACGGCCGCGCTCGCCTCGGGGGCCTCGGCCCTCGAGGAGGCCCTCCTCCTCGCGGAGACCCTGCCCTACCTCGCCTATTGCGCCGTCTTCGCGGGGGGGGCCCGGAGCGGCGCCGCGCTCCTGTCGCTCGCCGAGTGCGCGGTCGCCGGCGCCGCCCTCCTCCTCGCCGAGTTCCTGGTCCTCGACGAGGAGAGGAGGGCGAGGCTCGACGGCCTGGGCAGGGCGGCGGCCGCGACAGTCTTCGCGATCGCCGCCGCGTTGTGCGGCATAGCCATGGCCCTGACGCCCGCCGCCGCCTTCCTCGGCGCGGCCGCCGCCGTCGGCCTCCTCTCCGCCTACGCGATCCGGAGGCGGCCGTGAGGGGCCTCGGCAGGCTGCGCCGACGGCTCGGCGGGCTCCTCGCGCGCCTCATGCTCGAGCGCTTCCTCGGCTGGCTCTCGATCTCGGTCATCGCCCTCCTCGCGCTCGCGCCCCTGGGCGCCTACCTCGGCCTGGGACCCGCCTTCCGCGTCGGCCTCCTCCTCGCCCTCCTCTCAGCCCTGCCCTTCCTCCTCCTCCTGCCCCCGCCCCCGGAAGCGCTCGAGCTCGGTCTCCGCCGCCTCGATCCCGAGTCCTCGTTCGAGGCCTACCTCGAGGCGCCGCCCGGCCCGGCCCGAGAGCTCCTCCGGGTCCGCGCCGAGCGGCTCTCGGCCGCGCTTCCCGGCCCGCGGGAGACGCGGGCATCGCTGCCGAGGCGCCTCGTCGCGCTCATGACCGCGGCCGCGGCTTGCCTCGTCGTCGCGGGAGCCGTTTCGCTCATCGCGGGCGGCTCACCGCTCGCGGGCAGGGGCGAGGGACTCGCCCGGGCCGCGGCGAGGACCGAAGAGGGCAGCTTCGCGGAGAGCGGCCAGGACAGGCCCCCCGCCGCGGGGGAACGCGGAGCCGAGGAGGAAACCGCCGGAGGCGAGGGGCTCGGCGGCGAGGGGACCGGCGAGGAGGTCGGAGCCGGGGAGGGAGAGACGGGAGGGGGCCGCGAGGCGGAGGCCGAGGAGGCCCCCTTCGAGCGGCGCCGCCCCGAGGACGCGGGAGGGCTATCGGACTTCGGCGCCGAGTCGGGGCGGAACGGGACGCGGGACCGGGCGATAGCCGAAGGCGCGCGGGAACTTGAGGAGGGAGGTGGCAGGCCCTCGGAAGCCGCCCCCGAGGGCGAGGGCCCCGGCCGCGAACGCGGCTCCCGCTCACCGGAAGGCCGGGGCAAGGGCTACGAGGCCTCGGGGCCTACCGGCATCCCGAGCCCCCTCCTCGACTACCGGGCGCGCTTCTTCAAGGCCCTCGCGGAGCGCACCGGCCGGAAGCTCTCCGCGAGCGGGGAGCTCGGGCTCGGGGAGCTCGCGGAGCTCGAGCGCCGCTACTTCGGCTCGTTCTCCCTCTCGGTGGAGGTCGGCACGGGCGAGGATCCCTACGAGGCCATGCTCAGGCGGCGCTGGCGGGAGCTGCGAGGGGGACTCCGATGAGAGCGCGGCGCGGCGGAACGGCCCTCGGCGCCGTCATCGCCCTCGCCGCGGGGGGCCTGCTTTTCGGGGCCGCATGGGCGCTCGAACGCGCGACAGGCGCCACCGTGACCGGCGCGGGAGCCATCGAGGAACTCGGGAAGGCCCTTGCGATCCTGTCCTCGGGGCTCCTCTGCATGTATCGCACAACGCGCGGACAGGACGCCCGGCGGCGCATGCCCGGCGCGGCGCGCGGCCTCTCGCTCGGCCTGGCCGCGGCCGCGGCCTTCGCGGCGATCGAGAACGGGGCCTACTTCCTCGCCTTCCCCGAGGCCGGCGTGCTCGCCCGCCTCGCCTGGTCCCTCCCGGTCCACCTCGACGCGGCCCTGGTCGAGGCCCTCGGCGCGGTCCCTCTCCTCCGGCTCCTCGCGACCCGGCCGGCGACCCGGGCCGGGGCCGGTGGCGCGCGACAGGCGATCCCGTCGAGGCGGATCGCGACTCTCGCCGGCGGCGGCGCGGCCTTCGCCGCCGCGACGGCGGCCGCCGCCGCGCTCCACGCCCTCGCCAACGGGATCGTCGACCGCTCCCCGCCCGCCTGGATCCTCGCGGCGGGCTCCCTCACCGGATTCACGGCCCTCGCCGCGCTCGCGGCGGCCTTCATCGACACGGCCTACATCGGAGGTTTCCTGCATGGAACGGAACAACGCCGCTGAGCGGGAAGAGCGGGCGTCGGCCGAGGCACTGGCCGCCGACCTCGCCCTCGTCGAATCCTTCGGCCGCTCCTACTCGGCCTATCTCGAATCGAGGATCGTCGGCTGCTCGGACATCGTCGAACGGCTCTTCATCGCCTTCCTCTGCGAGGGGAACGTCCTCCTCGAGGGCGCGCCCGGCCTCGGCAAGACGAGCCTGGCCAAGGCCTGGGCCGAGTTCTTCGGCCTCGGCTTCAAGCGCATCCAGTTCACGCCCGACCTCATGCCCCTCGACGTCATCGGCACGAACCTCCTCCGCTCGGCCGCGGGAGGGGCGGCCGAGGCGTCGGCGGGCGCCTCGAGCCCCTACCTCTTCTACGAGGGCCCGCTCTTCGCCAACGTCGTGCTCGGCGACGAGATCAACCGCGCCACGCCAAAGACGCAGTCCGCCTTCCTCGAGGCGATGGAGGAGAAGCGCGTGACCTTCCTCGGCGAGGTGCATCCCCTGCCCTCGCCCTTCTTCGTCGTGGCCACGCAGAACCCCATCGAGCTCGAGGGCACCTACCCCCTGCCCGAGGCCCAGGTCGACCGCTTCCTCATGCGGCTCTTCTTCGCGATGCCCGACTTCGCCGGCCTCCTCTCCGTCCTCGAGGCCTCCGAGGGAGGGGCGGTCGGCGCGCCGGCCGGACGCGAGGCCACCGAGGCGGCCCTCGCCGCCTACCGGCGCGCGCAAGGGGCGATCGTGGTCCCGCGGGAGCTGCGGGGCTTCATCGCGAGGCTCGTGACCGAGACCCACCCGGCGACGAGCTCGGTCGAGGCCGTCAGGAAGTACGTGCGCTACGGGGCCTCCCCGCGTTGCGCGATCGGGCTCCTCAAGGCGGTCAAGGCGAGAGCCGTCGTCGCGGGCAGGCCCAACGCCTCCTTCGAGGACGCCGAGGCCCTCTTCAAGGATCTCGCGAACCACCGGGTCATACTCGGCTTCGAGGCCGAGACCGACGGCGTCACCGCGGACAAGGTGCTCGAGGCGGTGCTCGCCGCCGCGCGCCTCGAGTACCGGGGCAGGGCGTGAGCCTCGTCGATCCCGAGTGCCCGGGCCTGGCCAAGGCCTTCCTCAAACGCACGCCCCGGCGGCCGCCCGAATCGCGGGGCGGCGGCCGGGACCCGCTCTTCAAGCGGGCGGGATCATCCTTCGACCTCAAGTGCATCCGGGAGTACTGCCCGAGCGACGATCCCCGCAGGATCGACTGGAAGCTCATGGGCAGGAGCGGCAGGCCCTACGTCAAGGAGTTCCTCGAGGAGGACCGCGACGCGGTCTGCGTGATCGCCGACTTCTCGGCATCGATCGAATCCTTCGGCGCGGCCGAGGCCGCCGTCGTCGCTGCCTCCGTCGCCTGGCTCCTCGGGGCCCTCGGCCTCCCGACGAGCCTCTGGGCCTTCTCGGAGCGACCCGTCAGGAGGCTCGACCGGCCGCGGGGAGGCGCCGCCACGGGGCCCCTCCTCGCCTTCTTCGAGGGCCTCGAGCCGGGAGGCGGCACGGACATCGCCGCCTGCGTCGCGGCGGCGCGGCGCTCGAGCAGGGCGAGGCGGGCCGTCATCGTCTCCGACTTCCTCGATCCCGGCTTCAGGCCGGCCGCATGCCCCTTCTCCCGAAGCTTCTTCCTGCGCCTCCACCGCGACTTCGAGCCCCTCGCCGAGGGGCTCTCCGAGCTGACCGTCGCCGATCCCGAGAGCGGCCGCGTCCTGCGCACGCCCTGGGACGAGCCGGCGCGGGCCGCCTACCGCGAGCGGGAGCGCGAGCTCGGGGCCGCGCTCGGCGAAGCCGCGCGGCGGGGCTCCTGGTACGGGCTCCTCGAGCCGGGCGGCGACCGCCCCGCCCTGTACTGGAGCCTCCTCGAGGCGCTCTATGCCTAGCCCGGCCGTCCTCCTCCCCATACTCCTCGCGCCCGTGGCGGCCCTCCTCTTCCTGGACCTCCTCCGCTCGCGGAGGCTCCGCTACCCCCACGAGCTCCTCGAGCCCGCCGACCGGCGCGGCAGGGCGAGCCTCCTCTTCAAGTCCTTCCGCGGGCGCTACGACGTCCTCCTGGACGCCGCGGCGGCCATCGTCCTGGCCTTCGCGATCCCCGCCTCGGCGCCGATCCCGGCCGGGGAGGCGGGGCGGCGGGCAGCGGTCGTCGTCGACTGCTCGCGCTCCATGCTCTCGGGGGAACGCGGCTCGAGGCCCCTCGACCTCGCGCTGCGCCGCCTCGCCGAGGATCCCGCCCTCGCCGGGGCCGAGGCCTTCGCCCTCGCCTTCGACCCCGGCGCCATGCGGACGAGGCTCTTCCCGATTTCGCGCATCGCGTCGGAAGCGGCGAGGGCGCGCCGCTCGGCCGCGCGGGCGGCGGGAATCGGCGGCGGCGCCTCGGCCGGACCAGCCGCGAAAGCGGAGGCCCTGGCCGACGCCCTCTCCTCGACCTTGCGCTTCTTCGCCGTCGATTATAGCGCGTTGGGCGAACTCAGGGGCCGCGGCTACGGCCGCGTCACGCTCCTGACCGACGAGGCGGGCGGCGCCATCGAGGGCGTCGAGCTGCTCGAGTCGGGCTTCCCCTCCGCGCCGGCGGCATACCCCACCGCCGTGCGATTCGACCAGGCCTCCGGCTCCTGGATCGCCGCGCTGGCCGAATCCGGCCCGCGCGGCGCCCTCGCCCTGTACGCATGGGATCCCGCGACGGGCAAGCTGGCCGAAGTCCCGAGGACGCGTTACGTGATCGAGGAATCAGCCTCGGGCAGGCTCCTCCGCTTCGCCGAGGGCGGACTCTACCTCGCGTCGATCAGGGACCCGGGCGGCGGGCAGGGCATCGAGCTCGCCTTCCGGCTCGATCCCAGGGACCTGCCCTCCGCGGCCTCCGGCCCCTTCTCCGAGCGCATGGCCGGCGTATTCCCCTTCCTGGCCCGCTCCGCGAAGCCGGAGGTGGCCCTCCGCGACTCGGGCTCGCCGGCGCCGCCCGGCTCGCCCCTGACCCTCGCGACGGCCCTGCTCGCCGCTGACGGCGGCCTGATCCTCGATCCCGCCCTCGCCGGGGGGAAGCCCGTCGCGGCCGGCCTCGCCGCAGGCGCGGACTTCGCCCTCGGCCCCTCCTCGATCGCCAACGAGGACCTGCCCCTCGCCTACGACGCGGCGATCCGGGCCCTGGCGCGGCCACCCTTCGCGGTCTCGCCGCCCGCGGACGCGACCGCCCTCGCCCCCTTCGGCGGTTGCTTCATCGCGAAGACGCCCCGGGGCCCGATGCCCCTCGTCCCGCCCGCCCGCGAGTTCTTCGAGCCGCGGGGCGAGCCGACCCTCAGGATCGCCCCGCCCTCGCGGCCCCGCTGGCCCTGGGGCCTGGCCCTCGCCGCGATCGCGGGAGCGAAGCTCGCGGCCTGGCGGCTCCTGTCGCGGCGGCGGCCCCGGCCGGCGGGGGCCTGAGCCGGCCCCCCGCGGCATTCCTCCCCCAATCGGGCTATTCGCCGCGGCGGCGCCCCCCCTCCCCTTGCCCAAAGCCGGCCCATCGGCTAGACACAAGTATGTACAGCGATCCTCGCCCGGAGGCCCGGCCGTGAGCGCCGCGGCCCGGCCCCCCCGCCTCGGCCCGGGGCGCTTCTATCTCGAGACTCTCGGGATCGTCGTGCCCGTCATGCTCCAGTCCCTCGTCACGAGCCTCGTGTCCCTCGTCGACAACTTCATGGTCGCCGGCCTCGGCGACGCGAAGATGGCGGCGGTCAACGTGGCAAACCAGATCAACTTCGTCTACTTCGTGCTGGTCAACGTGGCCTGCATGGCGGGCGGCATCTACCTCTCGCAGCACCGCGGGGCGGGCAACGAGGAGGGCATGCGCCAGGCCTACCGATTCAAGCTCGTCGCGTCCCTGTCGATCTCCGTCCTCCACCTCGGGCTCTGCCTCCTCGTACCCGGGCCCCTCCTGCGGATCATGGTGGCGGGCAACGCGGCCTCCGAGGAGATCGTGAGGGAGGGGACGACCTACCTCCGTCTCGTCTCGATCACCTACCTGCCGATCGCGATCTCCTCGGCCACGGGCTCGGCCTACCGCGACATCGGCAAGGCGAGGGCTCCCCTGGTCTTCTCGGCCGCCGCCGCCCTCGTGAACACCTTCTTCAACTGGGTGCTCATCTACGGCAACCTCGGCGCGCCGAGGCTCGAGATCGCGGGCGCCGCCATCGCCACCGACATCGCCCGCGCGGTCGAGCTCGCGGCCTTCCTCCTGTGGACCAGGGCCAGGCGGCCGGCCTTCGCCTTCCGCCCCCGCGCCTTCCTCGCGATCGACCGGCGCCTCTTCAGCGAGATCCTCGGCAAGTCCGGCATGATGTTCCTCTCCGAGACCGCCTGGGTGGTGTCGGAGACGATCATAACCGCGATCTACAACCGCCGCGGCGGAGTCGAGACCGTCGCGGGCATGGCGGCCGGATGGACCATCGCCAACCTCTTCTTCCTCGTGTTCGGAGCCATACAGACGGGCACGAGCGTCGTAGTCGGCTCGACCCTCGGAGCCGGCAGGCTCGACGAGGCGAGGCTGAAGGCGCGCTGGGTCGAGTCGGGGGCCGTCGCCATGGGAGCGGCCGTCGGCCTCGCGGCGGCGGCCTCGACCTTCCTCGTGCCCCTCGTCTTCGGCAACCTGAGTCCGGAGGCGAGGGCGGTCACGAAGGGGCTCGTCCTGGTCATCGCCTGCTACCTGCCGCTCTGGTCCCTCCTCAACGCGCAGTTCGCGGTCTCGCGGGCAGGAGGGGACACGGCCATGGGCCTGTACGTCGACGTGGGCGTGACCTACGCGATCTTCGTGCCCGCGGCCTTCGCGCTCGCCGCCTGGACCGCCCTCGGCCCCGTCGCCCTCTTCGGCGTCGCGAAGCTGTCGGACTTCCTCAAGGCGGCGGTCTCGGAATGGTGGCTGAAGAAGGAGCGCTGGGTCAGGAACCTCGCCGGAGCGGGTTGACGCTTCAGCGCGCTACCACGACCCGGTTGCGGCCGCCGGACTTCGCCTCGTACAGCGCCGCGTCCGCCCGCGCGAAGAGCGCCTGCGAGTCGAAGCCCTCGTCGCAGGTCATGGAGGCCACGCCGAGGCTCAGGGTCACGAAGGGCGCGGCCATCGAGTCCTCGTGGGGCAAGCCGAGCTCCTCCACCGCCTTGCGGATGTTCTCCGCGACGCAGGCCCCGCCCTCGGCGTCGGTGCCCGGGAGCATGACGAGGAACTCCTCGCCGCCCTGCCTGCAGGCGAGGTCGGTGGGACGCCGCAGGGCGCCGGCTATCGCGTCGGCCACGGCCCTGAGACAGGCGTCGCCCGCGCTGTGGCCGTAGCGGTCGTTGTAGCGCTTGAAGCAGTCGATGTCGCAGATGACGAAGGCGATCGCGTCGCCCGTGGCGCCCCGCCGCTCGCGTACGAGGCGCCTGCGCTCGCGCTCGAGTCGCTCGCCGAAGGAGCGGCGGTTCGGCAGTCCGGTCAGGGCGTCCGTCGCCGCGCGGAGCTCCAGCTCCTGGTTCGCGGCGGCGAGTTCCTCGGTCCTGCGGCGCTCGGACTCGATGAGCTGGTCGACGCGGTCCGCGAGTATCCCGACCTCGTCCCGCCTCCCCGCGGCCGAGCCAAGGGCGAGGGGCGGATCGTAGGAGCCCTCCGAGGCCCGGTCGATGTGGGCCGCGATGCGGAGGACGGGAAAGAGCGCGAGTCGGCGCAGTGAGGAGGAGAACCAGGCGAGGGCGAGGGCGGCCGTGGCGAGGAAGGCGAGCCCCGTCTCGAGGAGGAGGCGGGCCGCGGCCCTGCCCGAGCTGCGCTCGTAGCGCATGCCGAGGGCGAAGGGCTCGTCGGCTCCCTCGCCCGAGAAGGGGACGACGAGCTCGCGGAAGGCGCCCTCGTCATGGAGGAAGAAGGCCGAGTCCCCGCTCCTCTCCTCCGAGAAGCCCGAGAGCGAGCCGAGGCTCGCGAGCTTCACGGGAAGGCGCACCCGCGACTCTATCCGGCCCAAGGACGCCCGCAGGAGGAGGCGTCCGAAGGAGAGCCTGCCCGCCGCCGCGGATTTCCCCGTCGTGTCGCGGACCTGCATCGTCGCCACGATGAGGGGCCCGAGCCTCGAGGAGAGGAAAGTCGCGCCCTCGCCCGCGGGGAGGCGCCCGAAGAAGGTGAGGGTCGAGCTCTCCTCGGCCGGGCGCCGCGCGAGGGGGGCGGCCGGGTCCACGCGGGCGCCGAGCCAGAGTATCCTCCCGTCGAGGTCCCAGAGGCAGAGGAAGTCGAGCCCCGCCCTGTCCATCCAGTCGGAGGGGAGGAGGCTCGTGAGGCGCCCGCCCTCGCGCCGTTCCGCGAGCTCGCGCATGTCGTCCCACTCCGCGTTCTCGCGGACCAGGTCGCTGAGCGATTCGCGCTCGGTCGCGACGGCGGCGCGGAGGCGCTCGACATGGTCGGCGCTCGCCCGGGACTCGATCTCGCCGAAGCGGATCCAGGCCGAGAGGCCGAGGGCCGCGAACTGCAAGGCCCCCATGGAGGCGAACACGAGGATCCCGAGCCTGGTGATCCTCGATCCGAGGGACCTGCCTCTCTTCGCCATTCTTTCAGTATACGCGAGGGAGGCCATAGAGCAAGGCGGGGCGGCCGCCCCGCGCTACTTGTCTTCCTTCATGTAGCGATGGATGAAGTCGAGTTTGAGCCCGCGGAGCCTCTCCGAGATCGAGACCTTGTAGACGTGGGGATTGAGGAGCCGCAGGTAGGTGGTGTCGAAGCGCTCGAGCTCGGATCGCATCCGCGCGCGGGCCTCGGCGAGGGACGGGAGGCCCGGCAGGATCCGCCCCTCGGCCATGACGCGCGAGAGGAGGGGTCTGACCGCCTCCGGCCTCGCGCGGATGTGGCGCCAGTCCGCTGAGGGGTGGTAGAGGATCGTCTCGACCGCGGGAGCCGGGGCTTCCTCCTCCTCGAGGGCGATGCAGTCGGCCAGGGCGAGGCCGTCGGCGGCGTAGAGGCGGTAGGCCTGCTTGACCCCGGGATTCGTCGATTTCTCGGGGTTGTCCGAGAATTTCATCGTCGGCTCGAGGGCTCCCGAGCGCTCCACGGCCGCGAGCTTGTAGACGCCGGTGAAGGAGGCTTCGCTGCCGCCCGTCACCAGGTGGGTGCCGACGCCCCAGAGGTCGACCGGGCTCCCGGCCGCGACGAGGCGCTCGATGATCTCCTCGTCGAGCTCGTTCGATACGACGATGTAGGCCCCCTCCAGGCCCGCGGCGTCGAGCTCGCGGCGGACCTCGCGGGAGAGGTAGTCGATGTCGCCGGAATCGAGCCTGACCCCGAATTTGAGGCCTCTCGCCGCGAGCGACCTGCCCGATTCGATGGCGTTCTTGATCCCGCTGCCTATCGTGTCGTAGGTGTCGATGAGGAAGACGGTCCTCTCGGGATAGATGGCCGCGTAGGCGTCGAAGGCCTCGCGCTCGCCGGGGAAGGACATGACCCAGGAATGGGCCATGGTCCCCATCACCGGGATGCCGTAGAGCCGGCCCGCGAGGGCGTTCGAGGTCCCCTCCGCGCCGCCGATGTAGGCCGCGCGCGAGGCCGAGAGGGCGCCGTCGGGCCCTTGTGCGCGGCGGAGGCCGAATTCCATGATCCGGCCGCGGCCCGAGGCCCGCCAGACCCGCGCGGACTTCGTGGCGACGAGGCTCTGGAAGTTGAGCGAGTTGAGGACGAGGCCCTCGACGAGCTGGGCCTCGACGAGGTCGGCCGCGATGCGCGCCACGGGTTCCTGGGGGAAGGCGACCTCGCCCTCGGCCATGGCCCAGACCTCGCCGCGGAAGCGGAAGGCCGCGAGATAGTCGAGGAAGCCCCGCTCGAACATGCCGAGCGACTCGAGGTAGGCGAGGTCCTCGGGGTGGAAGCGCAACTCCTCGAGCGACCGCAGAAGGGGCTCGAGGCCGGCGAAGACGGAGTACCCGCCCTTGAAGGGATGGCGCCGGAAGAAGACATCGAAGACGGAGCGGCCCCCGTCCCCCCGCTTCCAGTATCCCTGGGCCATGGTGAGCTCGTAGAAGTCGGTCATGAGGGCGCTGGCGACGGGCATGGCCTACTCCAGCTCCGAGGATGCGAGGAGGCGGACGCCGGCCTTGCGCATGGCTTCGAGCCTGCGGGCGATGTTGCCGGGCGGGACATCCACGCCGCGCACGCAGTCGAGGAGGATCGCGACCTCGAAGCCGAGGCGGAGCGCGTCCATCGCCGTGAAGTGGACGCAGTAGTCGGTCGCGAGGCCGGAGAGGAAGAGCGTCGTCGCGCCGCGGCCGCGGAGCCAACCCTCGAGGCCGGTCGGCGTCGTCCTGTCGTTCTCGAAGAGGGCCGAGTAGGAGTCGAGCCTCGCGTTCGCGCCTTTGCGCACGACGAGGGAGGCCCGCTCGGAACGGAGCCGGGGATGGAATTCGGCGCCGGCCGTGCCCTGGACGCAGTGCACCGGCCAGAGCACCTGGGGGATCCCGTCGGCCTCGACGCTTTCGTGCACGGCGCGGCCGGGCCAGTTCGCCGCGAAGGAGACGTGGTCGCGGGGATGCCAGTCCTGGGTGAGCACGATGTTGGCGAAGCGCCCCATCAAGGCGTTCACGGGGTCGACGACTGCGTCGCCGTCGGGCACGCCGAGGGCGCCGCCGGGGCAGAAGTCGTTCTGCACGTCGACGACGAGAAGCGCGCTCCGTTCCGGATTGAAGACCACGATGTCCCCCTGCAGGATCATGCTGAGGCAAGAGCCGCGGCCATGATAGCGTTTTTCCCCGGGAGAGTGAAGCGCGGACGGGCCGCGTTTCTCTCTGGCGCGACGCGGGCGGGCGGGCTAGAATGCGCCATGTACTCGCCCGGACCGGAGATCGCCTGGGCCTTCCGCTCCGCCGCCCGGGATTACCGCTGGCTCCTCGACCGCGGCTACGCGGAATCCGCGGCGCTCAAGCTCGTCGGCGACCGCTTCCAGCTCCCCAGGGAGGAGAGGCTCGTCCTCTTCCGCGGCGTCGCGCCGAGCCTCGCGGCGGCCTCGCGCCGCGCCTTGCTCCGCGGGGACGCGGCGGGTAGGACCCTCCTCGTCGACGGCCACAACCAGGCCCTCGCCGTGATGCATTACCTCGCGGGCAGGCCGGTCTTCGTGGCGAGCGACGGCTACCTCCGCGACGCCGGCGGATCGCACGGACGCATCCCGCGGCCCGAGCTCTTCGACCGGGCCCTCGGGCTCCTCGCGGCGAGCGTCGCCTCGGCGTGGCCCTCGCGGGTCCTCGCCTTCTTCGATTCGCCGATCCCGAAGAGCGCCGCCCACGCCGCGGCCTTCAGGGAAGCCCTCGCCCGGCTCGGGGTCGAGGTCGAGTCCGGGACCGAGAACGACGCCGACGCCCCCCTCAAGGCGGCGCCGGCGGGCGGCGTCGTGGCCACGAGCGACTCGGCCGTGCTCGACTCGCTGGTTTCGGGCGGCGAGCGCCCCGGGACCTTCGACGCGGCGCGGGCGGCCGTCGACGCCTTGCGCGCCCTCTCGAGGGAGGCCGTCGCCCCCTGGTTCGACCTCGGCCGCGAGCTCGGGGACGGCGCTCAGAACGAGGTGACGTAGCGCAGCGAGGGCCTGAAGACGGGCCCGCCCTCCCCGGGGCCGAGCGGCGCGAGGACGAAGCCGCCTTCCGGCCCCTCGACCTCGAGCCTGAGCTCGGACTCCCCTCCCGGCTTTGCCAGGGCGAGCCAGAACGAGCATTCGCCGTGCCAGCGCGCCTCGAGCGAGCCTCCCTCGAGGAAGCCGAGTCCGAGGGAGGCGCCCCAGCGCGCGGATCCAATCCCCGCCCCGGCCTCGAGCCCGGCGGCGAGGCCTCGAGGGCCCCGGCCGTCGACCTCGAGCGAGAGCTCGAGCTTCCGCTTGCCGGGGCCGCGGCGCCGCGACAGGCCGAAATTGAGTTCGCACAACGCGTCGCCGCCGGCCTTCCGGGCGATCGAGAGCCCGGGCTCGAGGAGGCGGCCCCCCGCGGGCAGCGCGACGCCGAACCGCGCCGAGCCGCCGAGGAGGACCGGCTCCCCGGGCGAGCGCCGCGGCGACTCGAGGCGGAGCGCGAGGAGGAGGGCGGCCGCCCTCCGCAGGGAGAGCCTCGCGTCGGCGGCGAGGGCGAGGGCGCGCCGCGGCGAAGAGCCCGAGAGGCCGCGGAAGCCCTCCCCCGCGCGCGCGGCCGCGACCCTGAGGAGGAGGGGCCCGGTCCGCGACTCCGCCTCCGCGCGGACGGCGAGTCCCGGAGCGGCGTGCCGGCCGACGGAAGCGCACAACGCGATGAGCGATCGACCTGACGGCCCCGCCCTGGAGCCCGAGACCCCGGCCGCGAGGGAAAGCCCCGCCGGGTCGGGCGGGGGCTCGGGCTCCCATCCGCCGCCTCCCCCTTCGCCGCGCCTGAGCGACAGCGCGGCCGCCGCGGCGCAGCGGCCCCTCTCCGACGCGCTACTCCCGAGACAGAATCCGCCCGCGCCCCAGGATGGCCCCTTGGGCCCGGCGCCTCCCCTCCTCAGCACGAAGCCGGACTCGGGCGCCGCGGCCAGGGCGAAGGCGGCGAGGCCGCCCGTCCCCGCCCCGAGGACGGCGGTCGCCGCGTCGAGGCCCCTGTCGATCGCGACCGGAGCCCCCTCCGCCTTGCTCATCGCGAAGGAAGTCGGATCCGCCAGGATCGCGAGACTCCCCGCCGCGCGGCCGACCCCGGCCGCGAAGAAAGGCTCGCCCTCCGCCCCGCCCGCCTCGGCTCCGCCGCGGATGACCGCGCCATCGTCGTCCGCGACCAGGGAAAAGGCGGCCCGCCCCTCCTCTCCCTCGAAGCGGAGCAGGGCCTCCAGGGATTCCCCGGAGAGGGAGAGGGCCGCCCGTCCCTTCCTGTCTCGGGCCGCGCGCTCCCCGGGCTCGGCGCGGACGGGGCTTCGCGGGACGAGGAGGAGGAAGACGAGGGCGCAGGCGGCCATCGGGGCGGCGCGGCCAGGCGGGAATCCCATGCGACTCCATCGTCGGCGCGGAGGCGGCGCGCTTGAGGGCGAGAGCGGCCGAAGCTCCCTTCGCCGGCCGGCCGCTCCCCGCGGCGCGGCCTTGCCGAGCCGGGCCTCCGGAGCCTAGGATAGGCGGGCATGAACCAGGACAGAGTAAGGGACATACTGCTCAGGATCGCCGAGCCGCAGACAGAGTTCTCCGTCGTCTTCTCCGGCAAGGAGAGCTCCCTCGTGAACGGCCTGTACAAGCCGGCCTCGCGCGAGATCATCATCCACAACCGGAACTTCGACTCCGAAGACCAGCTCGTCTACACCGCCATCCACGAGTACGCCCACCACCTCCACTGCGAGCGCAAGGGCGGGCTCTCGGCGGGACGCGCCCACACGAACGAGTTCTGGGGCATCTTCCACGAGCTCCTCGTCGAGGCCGAGTCCAAGGGCCTCTACCGAAACGTCTTCGACCTCGAGCCGGAGTTCGTGGAACTCACGAGAAAGATCAAGTCGGCGTGCATAGCCGAGAACGGCCGCGTGATGCTCGAGTTCGGCCGCCTCATGGTCGAGGCCCAGGAGCTCTGCGCCAGGTTCAAGGCGCGCTTCGAGGACTACGTCGACCGCGCCCTCGGCGTGCCCCGCGCGACCGCCGCCTCGGCCGCGCGCGCGGCGAGCTACGGCGTCGATCCCGAGGTGGGCTGGGACGGCATGCGCATGGCCGCCGGCATCCGCGACCCCGGCGCCAGGGCCGAGGCCCTCGAGGCCCTCCGCTCGGGCGCGAGCCCCGCCGCGGTCAAGGCCCGCTTCGCCGCCGCCCAACCCCCCGACGACGCCGTCGAGCGCCTCGTGTCGGAGAAGGCGCGGCTCGAGCGCACCATCAGCAATCTCGAGGGCAGGCTCGCCGAGGTCGAGCGCCGGCTATCCGAGATGGGCGAGACCTCCTGACCCGGATCGGATTCGCCTAACGTCCCTATCGCGAGTACGCGACGGCGCCGCCGGCGATCGTCATCTCGACCTCGTCCCCGGGGCCGAGGACGACGAGGTCGGCGCGCATCCCCTCCCCTATCGAGCCGATCAGGCCGGAGAGGCCGAGCATCCTCGCGGCGTTGCCCGAGACAAGCCGCGAGACCTCCTCGAGGCCCAGGCCCGCGAAGGCGCGGATGTTCCTCGCGGCCTTGGCCATGTCGAGGGTGGAGCCCGCGCGGGCGCCGCTCCCCGCGACCTTGGCGTCACCGCCGGCCACCTCGACCTCGTGGGCCCCGAGCCGGTACCGGCCGTCGGGGAGGCCCGCCGCCATGATGCTGTCCGTGACCGCGATCATCCGGTCGAGGCCCTTGGCCTTGAGGAGGAGGCGGACGATGGGCGGATGGAGGTGGATGCCGTCGCAGATCATCTCGGCGTAGATGTCCGACTCGAGGACCGCGGTCAGGATGGCGGGATCGTGCATGTGGAGGAGCTTCATGGCGTTCATGACATGCGTCGCGCAACGCGCCCCGGCGCGGATCGCGGCCATGGCCTGGTCGTAGCTCGCGCCCGAGTGCCCGAGCGACACGGCGACGCCCGAGGCCGAGAGGGCCTCGATGAAGGCCGGGGCGCCCTCGAGCTCGGGTGAGACGGTCACGAGGAGGATCCTGCCGCCGGCCGCCGCCCGCAATTCCTGGAACAGGCCGAGGTCGAAGCCGCGGAGGAAGCGCTCCGGCTGGGCGCCCTTGTAGGCGGGCGACAGGAAGGGCCCCTCGAGGTGGACGCCGAGGGCGCGGGGCAGGCCGGGCCGCTCGGGGGCGAGCGCGAGCACGCCGAGCTGGCGGGCCATCACCTCGGGGGAGTCGGCGAGGACGGTAGGGAGGAAGGAAGTCACGCCCCGCGAGGCGTAGAAGGACGCGACCTTCTCCAGGTCGGCCGCCGCGGCGGAGTTGAAGTCGACCCCCGCGCCGCCGTGGCTGTGGATGTCGATGAAGCCGGGGAGGACCCGCGAGCCGCGGAGGTCGAGGCGGGCCGCGCCCGCGGCGGGCCCGCCGGGCGGCGCGCCGCCGGGAAGGAGGCGCTCGATGCCGGCTCCCGCGACGAGGATGTCCGCCCGCTCGAAGCGATCCCCGACGAGGACGGAGCCCCCCTCGAGGAGGAGGCGCTCAGCCACGGTCGATCGCCCTGCAGCTCTCGCGCTCCACCAGCTTGAAAGGCAGGTAGACGCGGACGGGGTAGCCGCGCCCCGTCTCGAGCCGGTCGAGCATGAGCTTCACCGCGAGCCGTCCGAGCTCGCGCGTCGGGATGGCGATGGTGGTCAGGGCGGGCTTCACGAAGGAGGCCGTCTCGATGTCGTCGAAGCCGACGACCGAGATGTCGCCGGGCACCGCGATGCCTCGTTCGCCCAACGCGCGCATCGCGCCGAGGGCGACGGTGTCGTTCGCGCAGAACAGCGCGGTGGGCAGGGCCCCCCGCCCGATGAGGGCCGACATGCTCTCGTAGCCGTCCGCGGCGGTGAGGATGGTGTCCTGGACGAGCTCCTGGTCGACCTCGAGGCCCGAGGCGGCCATCTCGTCGAGGAAGCCCTGGTAGCGGTGCTCGTTGAAGACCTGGTACTTCTGCTGGGTCGGGCCGATGAAGCCGATCCTCCGGTGCCCGAGGCCGACGAGGTGCCGCACCGCGCGGGCCGCTCCCTTGTAGCCGTCGCAGAGCACCTCGTCGAGATCGTTGCCGATGTCGTTGACCCCCGCGTAGACGAGGTTGGGGATCCGCTCGCGCAGCAGGTTGATGTTCTCGAGGCTCGTCCGGCCGAGCATGATGCCGCAGTCGAGCCGCGTCGCCTGCACGAGCTGGGAGAAGCCGGGATCCTTGATGCTCATCACGAAGAAATTGTACGAAAGCCGGTCGCCCATCCTCCCGAGCTCGGCCTGTATGCCGGCGAGGAGGGTCGAGAAGAAGGGCGAGGCGAAGGACTCGAAGTCCGAGGTGAGGACGCAGGCGACGGAGAGGGGCCGCGAGTCCCGCCCCTCCCCGGGGACGGGGGCCGGCTCCTTGTCCCCGGCCTCGTAGCCCATCTCCCGCGCGATCTCGAGAACCCGCCTGCAGGTCTCGTCGCTCGACTTCCTCGAGGTGTCCTTGTTGAGTATCCGCGAGACCGTGGAGATCGAGACCCCCGAGGCCCGGGCTATGTCCTTCAGCTTGACCGACATATCCGCTCCGATCCGATGACGCGATGCGCGATCCCGCTCAGGGCGGGGCCGGCCTGCCAGCGAGTCGCGGCAGGGGCCCCCCGACGAGGGGGCGGCACCACTCGATGTAGCCCTCCGCGATCCCGCGGCCCCCCTCGGCCAGGAACTCCGGGGGCAGGACCCGCTCGCGCAGCATGACCTCCTCGATCGGGACGGGGAAGGTCTCGCAGCGGTAGGGGCTCGAGGAGAGCCGCCTGAAGCCGACCATCGCGGGGGCCTTCCGCGCGAGGGCGTACAGGGCCGCCTCCCTGCCGGCGAGGACGGCCTCCTCGCGGTCCAGGGGAGACTGATGCGCCGCGGAACAGCGTCCCAGTATGCCCGGCTTCTCGCTGCGCGCCTTGATCCCGAGCCGCCTGATGACGAGGCCGCACAGGTGCGCGGAGACGTCGCCATAATACACCGAGCGCCCCACCTGGAACACGGGGGGCACTATCGGCTTCCCGTCCTCGCCGCGGAGCCCCTCGCTCGCCACGACGACCACGCCGCCGAGGCGCCCGTAGAGGGCCTTCGCCTCGTCGAGGAAGCGCTCCTCGTCGAAGGGGAGCTCCGGCACGTAGACCAGGTGGGGCCCGAGGCGCTCGTCGGCGACCCCGCCCGGGGCCGGCTCCGGCCTCGCGAGGAGGGAGGCCGCGGTCAGCCAGCCGGCGTTCCTCCCCATGCTCTCGATCACGCAGACGTGGATGGGCAGGGACGCGACGTCCTGCGCGAGCTCGGCCACCGAGGCCGCGAGGAACCTCGCCGCGCTCCCGAAGCCGGGCGCGTGGTCGGTCGCCGCGAGGTCGTTGTCGATGGTCTTCGGGATGCCGGCGAAGGAGATGCCCGCGGTCGAGGGCCGCCGCGCCGCCGCCCGCGCGAGCTTGCCGCAGGCCTCCATGCTGCCGTTCCCGCCGTTGAAGAGGACGTAGCCGACGCCCTCGGCCGCCAATATTTCAGCCAACGCGTCGTACTGCCCCTCCTCGACGGGCTCGCGGGAGGTCCCGATGCACGAGCCCGGGGTGAAGGGCAGGCGCTCGAGCTCCTCCCGGGGCAGGCCGGAGAGGTCGACGAAGTCGCGGCGCAGGATCGCGCCGATCCCGCCCCTCGCGCCGAGTATCCCGCCCGTCTCGCCCGAGGCGCCCGCGGCCTCGATAGCCCCGCGGAGCGAGGCGTTCATCACGGCCGTGGGAGCGCCGCCATGCACGATCAGCATCCTGGGCTTCATGACGCGGCCCCTCCATCCGTCGCCGCGGGCGGGCGGCACTCGACCAGGCGCAGGCCCCCTTCCGCGCGGTATGAGTACTCGCGGAGGCCGTGGGGCAGGCAGAGCTCGGAGCCCCGCCCGAGCGCGAGGCGGCGGCCTCCACCCTCGACGCTTCCCCTCCCCGAGAGGACGAGGGCGAGGGCGTAGCCGCCCTCGCCGCTCCGATACGAGGCGCCCGGCTCGAGCTCCAGCGCGCGCATCGAGAAACAGGCGCCGGGCGACGGTGGCAGCAGGGCGGTCTCGGACCATCCCGCGCCGCTCCGGCCGGCCCTCGGCTCGAGGAAGATCCTCGCGCGGGCCTCGGCGCGATCGAGGCCCTCGAGGTCGAAGCAGTCAAGGAGGACCTCCATGCCCTTGCCGGCGTGGAGGAAGTCCTCGGGCAGGAGCTCCCCCGACGGCCGGCGGCGCTCGGCCCTGAGCGTGATGTCGGTCGGCTCCTGGATCTCGAGCACGAGGCTGCCGCTCCCGAGTGCGTGGGGCAGCCCCGCGGGGATGGACAGGAGCTCGCCCGGCCCGGCCTCGAAGGCGTGGAGGAGGCCGAGGATGCGATCGGAGTCGCCTTCGAGGATGGCCTCGCGGAGCAGTTCCCGCGTGATTCCCGGCTTGAAGCCCGCGTGGACGAGGGCTCCCTCCTCGGCCTCGATGACGTACCAGGCCTCGGTCTTGCCGAACTCCGAGCCGAAGTGCCGACGGGCCCGCTCCTTGTCGGGATGGACCTGCACGAGGAGCCTGTCCCTCGAGTTGAGGAGCTTGACGAGGAAGGCGGGATTCGGACCCCAGCGCCGGGCGTGGGCCTCGCCGAGGAAGGCGGCGGGGTCGGATTCGAGGAGCTCCTTCAGCGACGACCCTCCCTCCTCGGCCGCGAGTCGCGAGAGGCCCTCTTGCCCCGCTCCGAGGGCCGAGGCCACGGTGGAGCCGATCCAGAGCTGCGAGGGGGCGCGCCCCTCCCCCGCGTCCTCGCCGAGGAAGCGCGGCAGGAGGCCGCCGCCCTCGATGAGATAGGCGACCTTGTTCGCCTCCAGGGCGAAGGGCCTCGAGGCCAGGCCGCGCGGATCGATGGCGCTCATCGCGTCTTACCCAGGCGTCGGTACATGCTCCGCTTGTAGCCCTCGACCCCGTCCTGCGTGAAGGGGTTCACGCCGAGGAGGCTCGCCGAGAGGTAGGCCGAGAGCATGAAGAAATAGAAGAGCGCGCCGAGGCTCTCCTCGCGGAGCTCTCCGCAGGAAAGCTCGAGGCAGGGCACGCCGCCGGCGGAGTGCGCCTCGAGGGCCGCCTCGCGCACCGTGCGGTTGAGGAGGTCGAAGGGCTTGCCGTCGAGATACTCGAAGCCGTCGCGCACCTTCCCGGATGGATTGATCGCCAGCTCCGACGCTTCGTGGAAGAGCCCGAGGAAGGTCTCGAAGAGGCAGCGCCTGCCCTGTTGCACGAACTGGCCCACGGCGTGCAGGTCCTCGGAGTAGGCGAGGAAGGTCGGGAAGACCGCCTCGCCGCACTTGCCGTCGGTCTCCGCGAAGAGCTGAGTCCACCAGCGCCCGAAGGGCGCGAGGTCGGGCTCGAAGGCGGCGAGGCCCTCGACGACGAAGCCGCGGGCGGCGAGGAGGTTGCGCGCGACGGCGTACCTCACCGCCGGATTCTCGCGGAGCGAGTCTCGCGACGCGTGGCGCAGCGCGCGCTCCGCGTCCCGCGCGCCTTCGAGGAGGGCCCCGACGTCAAGGCCCGCGAAGGCCATGGGGAAGAGGCCCACGGCCGAGAGCACCGAGAAGCGGCCGCCTATCGAGGCGGGGAACTCGAGGGAGCGGTAGCCCTGGGCGCGGGCGAGCTCGAGGAGCTGGCCCGCGCCGCGGCTGCCGGTGACGAGGATGCGCTCCCCGCAGGCCTCGCCGTGGCGCTCGATCATGGCCTCGCGGAGGAGGCGGAAGGCTATGCCCGGTTCGAGGGTGTTGAAGTCCTTCGCGACGACGTCGAGGACCACGGACTCGCGCCGCGCGGTCGCGAGGACCTCGCGGAGCGCCGAGGCCGAGAGGGAGTCGCCCGCGCACACGACCCTCGCGGGCGAGGCGACGCGCCGGCCGAGGGCGCCGATGGCGGCCAGCGCGCCGCGGTTCGAGCCGCCGATGCCGACGAGGACGAGGGTGTCGGCGAGCTCCCTCGCGCGGGCGGCCTCGTCGCGCAGGGCCGCGAGCGCGGGCTCCGGCATGGCCTCGCCGACGGCGAGCCAGCCGAGCATGCCCGCGTCCCGGGCCGGGCCGGCGAGGACCGGGCCGATCAGCTCCGACCGCGCGTCGATCGCGCGGTCGATGTCCTCGTCGGCGAGGGCGGGGCGCGCCCTCGCCGCCTCGAATCGCAGTTCCATCTGGCGCGGACGCCTACTTGATCGTCCTGATCGCCTCGAGGAGGTACTTGTCGTTGAAGGCCTTCTCGAATTCCTTCACGGGGTTGCCCTTGGGCACGTTGGGCACCTTGCTCGCGTAGAGGGCCTTGACGTAGCGGTAGCCGAGGCCGTCCTTGTTCGCGAACCAGGCCTTGTAGTCGTCCTTGTCGGGCGCGACGAGGTTGACCGGGTCGAAGGAGTTGGCCGGCTTCTGGCAGAGGTTCTCGCCGGCGCGCATGGCGGCGTCGATGTTGGCGGCCCGCCAGATCGCGGCCTCGTAGAGGGCGTTGATGAAATTCTGCGCGACCTGGGGATTCTCGGCGAGCCACTTGTCGCTCGCGACCCAGGTCGAGGGGAAGGACTTCTCGGCGGGGAAATTCGCGACCGTGGTCGCGATCCGCTCGGCCTGCTTGTTGGTCTTGAGGATGGTGCTCGTCGCGGGGGAGAAGCCCGCCACGACGCTCATGCCGCCGCCGGTCGCCATGCCCGCGGGCAGGTTGACGTTGAGCGTGTTCACGACAGTCACCTTGTTCGCGGGATTCGCGTTGGGCGCCGTGTACCCGGCGAGGTAGGAGGAGGTCTCGCAGGAGATCCAGAGCTTGTCGGCGTCGGGCTTGTCCGCGTTGGCAAGCTCGAGGAGGGTCTTGAACCAGCCGCCGGGGGTCGTGCCGACCTCGATGTAGACGGTCTGTCCCTTGAGTCCGGCGTAGATCTCGGCGGTGTCGAACTTCTTGTTGCCGTTCGAGTCGGCGAAGACGCCCTTCTTGGCGAGGAGCATCTCGGAGTTCGAGAGGCAGTCGAGGAAGACGAAGGACAGCGAGTTGCCCGCGCCGTCGATGGGGTTCCAGGCGACGCCGGCCCCGATGTAGCCGATGTCGAGGGTCCGGTTGTCGGCGCGCATCGCGGTCATCTCCGCGGGGCCGCTCTCGACGATGGTGAAGACGGGGTTGATGCCGTACTTCTTGAAGAATCCCTGGTCCTGCGCGACGGCCGCCAGGGGCGCCCCGCCCTCGTTCGCGTGGACTCCCACGCGGACCGTGACGAGCCCGGCGGGCGCGGCCATGGCCGCGGACGCGCAGAGCAGCAGGAACGCGGCAGCGAATGCTCTCCTCATGACTCCACCTCCATTGCGAATAGCCTTGCGGACGGATCCGTCCGGCCCGCGTCCCCGCGGGCCGCGGATCATTTCCTGTTCTCGAGGTACATCCTGTAGACGGTGTCCCAGATGTAGTTGCGGTGCTCCGTGAAGCGCCCCTCCAGCTTGGTCGCCTGGGTGCGCGGGTAGGGCAGGTCGATGTCGACGATCTCCTTGATGCGCCCCGGCCGCGCGCTCATGATCACGACCCTCGTCGCGAGGAGCACCGCCTCCTCGACGTCGTGCGTGATGAAGAGCACCGTCTTCTTCTCGCGCTCCCAGGTGCGGAGGAGGTCCTCCTGCAGCTGCGCCCTGGTCTGCGCGTCCAAGGCGCCGAAGGGCTCGTCCATGAGGAGGACCTCGGGATTGAGGGCGTAGCCGCGCGCGATCGCCACGCGCTGCTTCATGCCGCCCGAGAGGGCCTTGGGGTAGCTGTCCTCGAAGCCCGAGAGGTTGACCATCTTGATGTAGCGATCGGCCATCGCGGCCTTCTCGGCTCGGGTGTAGGGTAGCGGCCTTTCGGTTTCGCGCATCGCGCCGCTCGCATCGCGCGGGGCCGCCCCCCCCTCCTTGCGGAGGAATTTCATCCCGTACTCGATGTTCTTCCGCACGGTCATCCAGGGGAAGAGAGCGTACTGCTGGAAGATCACCCCGCGCTCCGGCCCGGGCCCGACGATGTCCTCGCCGTGCATGGTCGCGCGGCCCGAGTCGAAGGGCTCGAGGCCGGCGACGATGTTGAGCAGCGTCGTCTTGCCGCAGCCCGAGGGGCCGACGACGCAGACGAACTCGTTCCTGCCTATGTCGAGGTCGACCCCGTCGAGCGCGTTGACCCCGGCCCCGCCCTCGACCTTGTACTCCTTGCGCACGCCCTCGATCCTGATGATCGGGTCCGCCGCGGCGCCTTCCTTCATGCCTTCCATCCCGCCCATCACTTCCACCTCGTGAGCCGCTTCTCGACGAGGAGGAGGATCTTGTCGAGGACGAAGCCGATGACGCCGATCGCGATGATCCCGAGGAGGACGATCGAGGTGTCCATGAACTGCTGGGCGCCCTGGATCCTCGCGCCGAGGCCGAAGGTCGTGCCCGTGAGCTCGGCCGCGATCAGGGTGGTGAGGGAGGCCGCCATGCCGAGCCTCGCCCCGACGAGGATGAAGGGGAAGGCCGCCGGTATCATGATGTCGAAGAAGAGGTCGCGGTCGGTCGCGCCGAAGGTGTAGGCCGCCTTGATGAGGGTCTTGTCCACTTCCTTGATGCCCTGGTAGATCGTGACGACCATGACGAGGAAGGCCGCGACGAAGATGATGGCGTACTTCGGCGGCTCGCCGAGCCCCATCGCGAGGATGACGAGGGGTATGAGGGCGATGGGCGGGATGGTCCTGAAGAACTGGATCCAGGGCTCGACGAGGTTGCGGACCTTCGGGTACCAGCCCATGAGGAAGGCCACGGGGATGGCGCAGACGAAGGCCAGGCCGAAGCCGATGAGGACGCGCTGGAGCGAGATGTACACGTCCTTGAAGAACCTGCCGTTGGCCGCCGACTCCGAGAGCAGGGCCGCGTAGACCTGCTTGGGGCTCGCGAGGAAGGTGTTGATCGTGGGGATGAGGGTGATGAGGTACCACAGGAGGAAGCCGCCCACGATCGAGGCGCCGTTCAGGGCCAGGCGGGTCGCCTTCTTCCCGTCGCTGAAATCCTTCAGCTTCCTCGGCTTCTTGGGCTTGCCGGCCATGCCCATGACGATCGCCATCGACCTTTCCTCCAGATTGCGTCTGCGGGGGCCTGGGTTCGGAGCGTATCCATCCTCACGGAATCCAAACGATACGAGCAAAAGCCCAAACAACCGCGGTCGCAAGGAAAGTATTGCCCTGTTTTTTGGATTTGTAAAGCATTTTTTGCAAGCATTGTGTCCAAATTTCCCTGTACAAAGTGAAATTCAGGGTATAGACTCACAATACTATCCAAATATAATCCAAACAAATCCTGTTTTTGGATAAGAGATGGGCTGAGGAGACGAGATGCAGTACCTCTTCGTGAACCTGAAGCGCTTCGATATCAGCCCCGGGCATGGGGGCGTCAACGATCTCGCCCCCATGAACACCTGGGCCTCCCTGATCGCCGCGACCCTCCACGCGGGACTCGAGGCCCGCAAGGCGCTTCTGGGCGAGACGAGCGTCGCCGCCTTCTTCCCCGAAGCCCACCTCCTGGGCGCGGCCGCGAGCATCCCGCCGGCCGGCCGCCTCCGCCTCGGCTGCCAGGGCGTCCACATCGCCGACACGGCGCCGGGCGGCGACTTCGGCGCCTTCACCGGGCAGAGGACGGCGAACGCGGCGAGGGAACTCGGCTGCGACTGGGTCCTGGTCGGACACAGCGAGGAGCGGCGCCACCTGGCCGGCCTCATGGCGAGGGCCGGGGCATCGCCCGAGGCCGCGGCCCGGGCGACGGGCGAGCTCCTCAACCTCGAGGCGCGTTGCGCGGCATCGGCCGGCCTCAAGGTCCTCTTCTGCGTCGGCGAGAGGGCCGAGGAGCTCCCCCTGCGGGCTCGCGTCCTCGAGGGCCAGATCGAGGCGGGCCTCGCCGGCGTCGGCGGGACCGAGCTCGTCCTCGCCTACGAGCCGGTCTGGGCCATCGGGCCGGGCAAGACCCCGCCCGACGCCGGGACGATCGGTCGCATCGCCGCGGAGATCAAGGAGATGTCGCCCCTGCCCCTCGTGTACGGCGGGGGCCTCAAGTTGGAGAACGCCGAATCGATCGGGGCCCTGCCGAGCCTCGACGGGGGCCTCGTGGCCCTGACCCGCTTCACGGGGCGGATCGGCTTCGACCCCGCGGACTTCCTCGCCATCGCCGACGCGTATCTCAGGGGCCGCGCGCGCGCGGGAGGCATGTCATGAGGCTTTCCTTCGAATACGGCCAGGGCATGATGGAGGCCGAGCTCCCCGACTCGACCGAGGTCTTCGTCCCCGGCGAGACCGTCCCCGACCCGCCCGTCCTCGCCGACATCGCGGGCGCCACGCGGGACTCCATCCTCCATCCGGTCGGCGTCGAGCCCATCTCGCGGCAGGTTCGCCGCGGCTCGAAGGTCGTCATCGTCTTCCCCGACCGCGTGAAGGGCGGCACCCAGGCGGACTCGCACCGCAAGGTCTCGATCCCGATCATCGTGGAGGAGTGCCTGCGCGCCGGCGTCGAGGAGCGCGACATCAAACTCCTCTGTTCCAACGGTCTGCACCGGAAGAACACGAAGGAGGAGATCCGAGGCCTCCTCGGCGAGGCCCTCTTCGACCGCTTCTGGGACGCGGGGCGGATCGCGAACCACGACAGCGAGGACTGGGACAATCTCGTCGACCTCGGGGTCGAGGAGGAGTACGGCGCGCCCGTGATCATGAACAAGGAGGTCTTCGAGGCCGACCTCGCCGTCCTCATCGGCCACACCCTCGGCAATCCCTACGGAGGCTACTCGGGCGGCTACAAGCACTGCGCGACCGGCATCACGCACTGGCGGAGCATCGCCTCGCACCACGCGCCGGCGGTCATGCACCGACCCGACTTCGTGCCCGTCAGCACGGGCAGCCTGATGCGCGGCAAGTTCGACGCCATCGGCCGTCGCATGGAGTCGCGGATGGGGAAGAAGTTCTTCTGCTGCGACGCGGTCCTCGACACGAGGCAGAGGCAGATCGCCGTCTTCACGGGCGCAGCCGAGTCGATCCAGCCCCTCTCCTGGGAGGTCGCGGACCGGCGGACCTACGTGCACTGGGCCGAGCGGAAGTTCGACGTCATGCTCTTCGGCATGCCCCAGTCCTTCCACTACGGCGACGGCATGGGCACGAACCCGATCCTCATGATGCAGGCGATCTCGGCCCAGGTCATCAGGCACAAGCGGGTCCTGTCCGACAATCCCGTCGTGATCTGCTCCTCGATCTGCGACGGCTACTTCCACGACGAGGAGTTCCCCGCCTACCGCGAGGTGTACGAGCTCTTCAAGGGCGGCTACGCGAACATCCTTCCTGACCTCGAGCGCCACGGCGAGTACCTCTCGCGCAAGCGCGAGTACATCGACAAGTACCGCTTCGACTACGGCTACCACCCTTTCCACGCCTTCTCGATGATCTCCTGCGCCCACATCGCGGAGCGCGGTTGCGCCGCGATCTACGTGGTCGGCGCCCGCGAGCCCGCCTACGCCCGCGCGATGGGCATGAAGACCCGCGCGAGCTTCGAGGAGGCCCTCGCCGACGCGGCCAAGTACTGCGGCCCGCGGCCCGCGATCCTCGCCCTGCCGAGGGCCTTCAAGACCTCCTCGGTCCACCTCTGCATGAAGGGCGGGGCCGCGGCTTCAGCCGCGGATGATCAGGCCTGCGCGGCCCGTTGAAGGAGGACGGCATGGACTGCTACCGCATAACCAGGGAAAGACTCGGCGAGGGGGCGCGGATACCCCTCGTGAAGCTCGGCCAGGCCGGGGAGGTCTTCCACGAAGCGGCCCTCGACATGGTCGAGACCATTAAGTCGCGCAACGCGTCGGGCAAGCCCGTCGCGCTGATCCTGCCCGTGGGGCCGGTCGGCCAGTACCCGATCTTCGTCCGCCTGGTCAACGAGGGGCGGGTCGACCTCCGGAACGCCTGGTTCATCAACATGGACGAGTACCTCGGCGAGGACGGCGAGGCATTGCCGCCCGGGCACCGGCTCAGCTTCCGCGGCTTCATGGAGCGCGAGGTCTACGCCCGCCTCGACCCGTCCCTCGCGCCGCCGCCGGCGCAGCGGGTCTTCCCCGACCCGCGTCGCCCGGGGCTGATCGCGGAGCTCGTCGATCGGCTCGGAGGCGTCGACGCCTGCTACGGCGGCATCGGCATCAACGGGCACCTCGCCTTCAACGAGCCTGAGGAGGCGGGCGTCGATGAGTATAGGAGCCGCGGCACCCGGGTCCTCGAGATCTCGCCCGAGACGAGGACGACCAACGCGATAGGCGAGTGCGGAGGCGCGCTCGAGGCCATGCCCCGGCGCTGCGTCACGGTCGGCATGCGCGAGATCCTCGGCGCGCGCAAGGTCCGCATCTATTGCTTCCGCGACTGGCACCGCGCGGTCGTCCGCCGCGCCGCCTACGGCGAGATCTCCGCGGCCTTCCCGGCGAGCCTCCTCCAGGCCCACGCCGACGCGCGCATCACGATGTCGGACAACGTCGCGGAAGCGGCTTACTGACAGGCCCCGCGGCGCCGGAAACGAGGTCGGCTAACGCGTCGCGGAAAGCCGGCCCGCCTCGATCTCCATCCCCGCCTCGAAGGATTCGCCCGGGCCGATGCGCCGCGAGAAAGGCGGCACGATAGCCGGCTCCACGCAGAGGAAGGCCCGATGCTCGTCAGGATCGAGGTCGGGCAGGGCGCGGCCGGCGGGGCTCCAGGGTGTCCAGACCACGATGGACTCGTTCGCCGCTCCGCTCACCCTGAGGCGCCGACCCGCGGACCGGTCGACGAGATCGACCGGCCCTTGCAGGGCATAGGGTCGATCAATCGGACCGTCGACGCGCAACGGGCCTTCCTGGAGCCGGCCCGTCCCGCGCGGGTCGCCGGCCAGGTCGTCGTCGTAGCGGGCCCCCTCGAGCCCGGGAAGCTCGACGGCGGACAGGTCGTTGAACCTGAAGTAGGGATGGAAGGCGCAGGAGAGTTCGAAGGGCCGCTCGTCCTCGTTGCGGAGGGAGACCGAGATGCGAAGCGAGGGCCCGAGCGTAAGCTTGCAGGTCGCGCGAAACCTATAGGCCCAATACATCGCCGACTCGGGAGAATCGCGGAGGGAAAGCGTGAGCGAGACCGCCCCGCCCTCGCGTGAGCCCGACTCGACCTCCCACTCGAGGAGGCGGAAGAAACCGTGGCGCGGCATGCCTGCGGGCCCCGGGCCGAACCAGGGCAGGCAGAGGGGGATGCCGCCCCGGATCGCCGTTCCGGGCCTGAACGAGGCCCGGCGGGCGAGGAAGAGGGTCTCCGCGCCTCCGGCCGGGACGTAGGAGACGACCGTCGCCCCGAGGAGGGCGATCCGGGCCCTCGACCCGGCGGACTCCATGCTCGCGAAGAGGGCGCCGCCGGGTCCCTCCTCGAAGGCCAGCGCGCCGTCGATGCCGCATGACGCGTTGAGCGAACTCGAATCGGCCATCAAGGACTCCTTCAGCCGAGCCTGTAGAACAGGGGCACGATGAGCGGCACCGCCAGCGAAAGCAGGGCCCCGCTCGCGAAGCTCGCCGGCACGATGCCCGGACCCGCCCCCTCCTCGATCAGGGGAAGGGTCACGTCCATCGCCGTCGCCCCGCCGACCCCGATCGCGAGCTGGGGCAGGGCCGAGCGCGAGAGGAAGGGTATCGAAAGGAGGGCGAGGAGCTCCCTCGCCATGTTGGCGAGGAAGGCCGCCGAGCCGAGGGCCGGGTCGCCCAGGTCGGCGATGAGGACGCCGGAGAGGCTGTACCAGCCGAAGCCGCCGACCAGCGCCAGGGCCTTGCCCGCTCCGAGGCCGAAGAGGGGCGCGAGGAGGAGGCCCGCGCCGAGCGTGCCCGCGGCGGTCGCGAGGGGCACGACGAGGACGGCCGGCTCCAGGAAGGCGCCCTTGAGGGAGACGCCCGATTGGGAGAATTGCATGCCGATGAGGAAGAGGAGGGCGTCGAGGATCCAGGAGCCGAGGGCCGCGATGTCGATGCCCGTCGCGCCCGGCAGGACGAGGCCGAGGAGGAAGCCGGCCGCCACGAAGGAGACGAGGGCGGCGGGCTCCTTGAGGCGCCGCGCGAGCGAGGGCCGCGCCGGGGCGACCGGCCTCGCGCCCGGATCGAGGCCCGAGGCGGCGGCAGGGATGCGCCGGACCCTCGGCCCGAGGAGGGCGAAGGCCGCGAGGAGGGCCGCGAGGCTGCCGGCCGTGGCGAGGAGGCCGGCGCACGCCCCGAGCAGCCCGATCTCGGCGAGACGCGCGGAGAGGCCCCCGTCGTTCCCGATGCGAAAGCCCATGAGGAGGAGGAGGGCGCGGAGGACGAGCTTGAGGACGAGGTCGACCGCTCGCGGCGGGGGCGCGAGGGGGCGGCCGCGGACGCGGAGCCGCGGCAGGAGGGCCCCCGCGAGCATGAAGAGGGCGAGGACCAGGATCTGGGAAAGGCCTTCCATGGAGGCCGAGGATAGCGGCGGCGGCGGCCCCGCCGCAAGTCCCCGGCGGCCCCCTCCGTCATTGACAGGCCGCGCCGGCGCGACTATCGTGGCCTCGTGAAGCAGTTCGAGG
>CAYNPQ010000036.1:0-22283 GCA_964399065.1 uncultured Treponemataceae bacterium
GGCTCGAAGATGCTGCAGGAGCACGGCATCGCCGCCGTGGTCTACGGCGGCACCGTGGTCGACGAGGACTTCCGCGACCGCAAGGTGGCGGACGAGTGGTTCGAGGCCAAGTACGAGCAGAAGCTCGCCGTGAAGGATTTCGAAGCCACGACGAAGTACCGCTTCGATCCCAAGTTCGAGACGGGCGGGACCCTCGGCGTCAACTACGCCTCGATCGGCGGCCGCCTCATCGCCTTCAACTACCGGACCGTCTCCTGGACCGAGGAGGAGCGGAAGGCCCTCCACGAGCGCCTCATCCTCGGCCATTACCTCAAGCAGTTCAACGAGGAGACCATCGCCGGCAAGGCCCAGGCGACCTGCGGCGAGCCCTGCTCGGCGGTCTGCAAGAAGCTCCGCGGCGAGTACAAGAAGGACTACGAGCCCTACCAGGCCCTCGGCCCCCTGTGCGGCGTCTTCGACCAGCGCGCGGCCGAGAAGCTCAACCGGGCCTCGGACGCGGCCGGCTTCGACGCGATCTCCGTCGGCGGCGTCCTCGCCTGGCTCATGGACTGCCTCGACTCGGGCGAGCTCAAGCCCGAGGAGCTCGGCGCGACAAGGCTCCCGCGCTGGAAGGCCGAGGGCTTCGACCCGGTCGCCGACTCGGCGCACAACGCGGAGCTCGGGCTCGAGCTCATCGACGCCATCCTCAAGCGCAAGGGCATCCTCGACCTGTCGGAGGGGCCGCGGAAGTGGGGCAGGGCGGTGCGGCGGGAGCGGGGCATCCGCGTGCTCGACCGCTTCGTGTACACGGCCAACGGCCGCCGCGGCTGGATGGTGCCGAACCAGTACTGGACCCCCGGCGTCCTCGCGCCCATGGCCATCATGGGCAAGTACTACATGCACTACGGGCCCGAATTCCTCCCGCCGCGGAAGCTCGGGAAGGCCTGCGCGGAACGGCTCAAGAAGGAGCTCGGCATGGACAACGCGGGCCTGTGCCGCTTCCACCGCGCCTGGGGCGAGGAGATGATGCCCGAGGCCATCGGCGCCGTGTACGGGCTCAAGGACCGTTACGTCTCCTCCCTCGCGATCGCGGCGAGCCGGATCAACAGCCGCAATTCCGCGGTATACTGGGAGAGCGCGAGGAACGTCGAGTTCATGCGGACCTATCTCCTGCGCCGCCGCGACGTCGAGGGGGACGCGAGCCCCGAGCTGGCCTCGTGGATCGCGGCCTTCGAGGCCGACCCGAACGAGGCGGCGCTGGGCTTCTGGTTCGAGGTCCGCAAGGGCATCGACGAGTCCCTCCGCGATTTCTTCTGACCTCGGGCGAAAGAGGGCGCGACGAATGGGAGAGTACGACGGGGTCGGGGAGGCCTGCGCCCGCGTCCTGGGCGGGATCGCCGACGCGGCGCGCCGCTCGGGCCGCGGGCCGGGGGAGGTCGTCCTCCTCGCGGTGACGAAGTTCCATCCGCTCGAGGCGGTCGAGGCCGCCTACCGCGCGGGACTGCGCCTCTTCGGCGAGAGCAGGGTGCAGGAGGCCGAGGCCAAGTACCCGGCCTTCCTCGCCTCGCATCCCGACGCGCGGCTCGACATGCTCGGCCATCTCCAGTCGAACAAGGCCCGCAAGGCGGCGGCCCTCTTCTCCCGCGTGCAGTCGGTGGACTCGCTCGACCTCCTCGAGGAGCTCGAGCGGCGCGCCCTCGCGGCGGGGCGGGAGCTCGAGGTCCTCCTCGAGCTCCATACGGGGGAGGAGTCCAAGTCGGGCTTCGCCTCGATCGAGGAGCTCTGGCGTGCCTGCGACGCGGGCGTCGGCATGCGGGGCGTCAGGCTCCGGGGCCTCATGACCATGGCGCCCTACACGGACGACGAGGGACCGGTCCGGGCCTCCTTCGCGCGGCTCCGCGAAGCCCTCGCCGAGGCCCGCCGACGCTTCGCGATACCCGGCTTCGACATGCTCTCGATGGGCATGAGCAACGACTATCTGATCGCCGTGGAGGAGGGCTCGACCCTGGTGCGGGTCGGCACGGCCATCTTCGGCCGGAGGGAGCCGTGACTCCCGGGCTCCCCGGCCGCGGACTGGCCCTCGTCCTCGCCCTCTCGCTGGCCGCGTCCCCCGCGTTCTCGCAGGAGGCGGTTCCCGCGCCGGCCGCGACCGGGAGCGGCGACGCCGCGGCGGCCTCGGAATCCTCCGGGACGGTCGCCCCTCCGGAAGCGGCCGCGACCCCCGAGGCCGGGACCCCTGTCCGCCCCGGCGCCCTGCCTACGGGCTTCCGCAAGCGCTCGAGCGAGAATTCCTTCCGCCGCTTCGAGATCATCGTCTTCGGGGCCTTCCCCATCCTCCTCTTCTACGTCGGCGTCGGCTTCGACATCGGCCGCTACTTCACGAACGGCCTCGACAAGCGCTACGCGCCCTGGCCCTTCAAGGGGGACAACGCGGTTAAGCCCACGGAAAGCGAGTACCTCGCGCGGATCTCCGTGGCGGCAGGGGCCTCGCTGGCCTTCGCCGGGGCGGACGCCCTGATCCGCGCCGCGAGGTTCCGCCGCGCGTCCGAACTTGACAGCGCGGAACCGCGCGACTAGTATTCCCCTTCGTGGCCAGGAGCGTGGAAGCCGATACCGCCCTCATCGTCTACGAGGAGGGCAGCCCCGAGAGCGAGCGCGTCGCGCGGTTGATCGCGGAGCGGCTCGAGTCCGGCGGGCGGACGGTCCTGCTCAGGGCCTCTTCCGCGACGGCCATACCCGACATCCTGTCCGCAAGGCTCTACCTGCTCGGCGCCGAGACGGCCGAGGCCGCCTCCTACGGCGAGATCGCCCGCGTCTTCAAGGGCATCAACCTCGCGGGCAGGAAGGCCGCCTTCTTCGGCTCCTCCGGGGCCGCGGTCGCGCGGCTCCGGGCGATGTGCGCCGACACCGAGGTTTCCGCGGCCCACGCCGACCTCGTCGGGCGGCGCATCGAGGGAGCCGCGGTCGCGGCCTGGCTCCGCGGGATCGCCTGAACACTCCATCACCGAGGTACCTATGCCCGAGCAATTCGACCTGGACGCCGCCATCCGGAAGATCCCCGATTTCCCCAAGAAAGGCATCCTCTTTTACGACATCACGAGCGTGCTCGCCAATCCCGTGGCCTTCCGCCACTGCCTCGATTCCATGCTGAGGATCTACAAGGGCGAGAGGATCGACGCGGTCGCCGCCATCGAGTCGAGGGGCTTCGTCTTCGCGGCGCCCTTCTGCGAAAGGCTCGGCCTGCCCCTCCTCCTCGTGCGGAAGAAGGGCAAGCTGCCCGGCAAGACCATATCCGCGAAATACGCGCTCGAGTACGGCGAGGCGGAGATCGAGATGCACGTCGAGGACATCCCGCGCGGCGGGCGCGTCCTCATCGTCGACGACCTCATCGCCACCGGCGGCACCATCAAGGCGACCGCCGACCTCCTCCGCGCGGGCGGGGCCGTCCCGGCGGGGGCCTTCTCGGTCATCGGCCTGCCCTTCCTCGACTACGCCTCCGCCCTCGAGGGGCTCGAGGTGCGGACCCTCGTCGAGTACTTCGGCGAGTGAGGGTAGGCCGTGCCTGAGGGCGGCCGCCGCGCCGCCGCCGCGTCCGTCCCGCGGGCGGCGACGGCGGCCCGTCCCGATCCCCTGTCGGCGATCCGGGCCGACCGCAAGGCCGCGCGGCTCCACCAGGAGGCCTCTCAGCTCAAGTCCCACGCGAGGGAGGCGACGGCCTTCCTCGTCAACGCCGTCGCCTCGATAGGCGCCGTCGAGCCCTCACTCCTCTCCTATTTCGAGACCCTCGTCAGCGTCGTCCGCCTCACCGACCAATTCCCCGACGACGCGGTCTTCGAGGTCGAGCTCGGGACCGGCCGGCTCGCCCTCGGCTCGGACGGCAGGCCCCTGCCCGAGTCGGCCGCGCCCTGCGTCCTCGAGAGCCCTCCCGACACCGCGCCCCTCCTCCTCGACGGCCTCGATTCGACGAGGCCGATGCCGCTTTCCGCCTTCCTCGACGCCCACTCCCGCGGGAGGATCAACCGCTCCACCCTCGAGGCCTTCCTCGGCGCCCCCGACCGCGTGAAGGAGGACTGGGACTGCGCCCGGCTGCGCGCCTTCTACGCGACGCGCGGCAGCGACAAGTGGATCCCGCCGATCGACGACTTCGTGAAGATCGACCGGATCCTCGACCGGGCGCCGGGGGCGGCGCGCTCCCGCGCCGTCATCCTCCGCGCCATGGCCGACGCCGGCGCGATGGGCTTCTGCCCGACCCAGTACCTCCGCCGGGTGATCGCGCCGCGGCTCGGGAAGGACGCGTCGCGGCCCGAGGCCCTCGCGCGCAACGCGGGCCTCCTCGCCGATTGCTTCAAGTACGTCCGCGAGGAGCTCGGCCCCGCCGGGGACGGTAGCGCGAGCAACCTCTTCACGCTGAAGACCCTGATCCGCCCCCTCGCCGCGCCCGGCTCCCGCCTCTTCGACCCGCGCTTCCTCGACGACCCGGGGCAGCCCGCGGCCGCCGACGTCGCCTTCACCATCGGCAAGCGATGGGCCTCCCTCGTGGCCGACGGAGGAAGCTGCGCCCGCGAGGTCATGCGCGGCTACGCGGAGGGCTTCATCGAGGGCATCGTGCGGATCGAGACGCCCAAGGGCATCCTCGCCCGCGTGCTCCGCCTCCTCGACCACCTCGAGCTCCTCTGCTCCCTCGTGGACTCGCCCGCGCGGCTCGCGGCCTTCGACAAGGCGGCGCACGTCCGGGGCACGGCCGCGCTGCTCGGCAGGGCCGAGGGCTCCGCGCACTGGGCCACCTTCCTCAACACCCTCCTCGCGCACTTCGACGCGGTCGAGGCCTTCGCGAGGCCCCGCGAGGAGGGGAGGGGCGCCTCGAAGGGCCCCTTCGGGCGCGAGTACCGCCGTTACCTGTCCTGCTTCTCCCGCGGCATGTTCTCCTCGCCCGAGGACGTCAAGGCCTACGTCGACTCGGCGGGCGAGCTCGCCGGCCGGAGCGCCCGCGACTCCGACGAGCTCCTCGAGACGATCATGCGCCACGCGAAGCGGCCCGAGGAGCGCGCCCTCCTCCTCGGCTTCGCCCGCGACTGCCCCGTCTTCGACAAGGGCGTGTACCTGCGTTGGCGCGAGCTCGACGAGGCCCGCAGGGCCCAGGCCCTGGACTTCCTCAAGGAGGCCCACTTCCGCTACCTCGTCGAGCCGGGCTACCTCCCCGACGGCGGCTCCGTCGGCCTCGACGGCGTCGACGTCGAGCTCGCCCTCGTCAAGGCGCACGCGAACGCGAGCCTCCTCGGCAAGCGCCAGGTCGAGGAGATACTCGCCTCGCACGCGGCCAAGGCCCTGCCTCCGATACCGCCTCAGCTATGCAAACCGAAGCGCATCGAGATCTCCGAGCGCGGCTTCCAGTCCGAGGGGACCGGGGTCAAGAACCTCAATCCAGGCTTCATCAAGGCCCGGCTCGCCCTCGCGCGCCGCGTGGCGGAAGAGGGCTCCGAGCCCGAGGCGCGGCCCGCGGAGCTCGCGAGGCTCAGGGGCGCGGCCGAGGCCCGGCTCCGCGAGCTTCGCGCCGGGATCGCCGAGGCCTCCGCCTCCCCGGCGCCGGGCGCGGGCCAGGGCGAGCGCTCCGCGAAGCGGCTCGCCGGGCTCCGCGAGCAGGCCTCGGGCCTCGAGGCCTTCGAGACCTGCGTCGAGGCGCTGGCCGGCGCCCTGCCCGCGGGATCGGCGTCGGGCAACGCGTCCATCGGGGACGCGGTCGAGGGGGCCCTGTACTTCCTCGCCGGGGACAAGGCCTTCGCGAAGGCCGAGCGCGAGACCCTCGCCGCCTTCGTCCTCGGACGATCCCTGCTGGGCTCGCCCGAGGCCCTCTCCGAGGAGCCCTGGGCCTCGGTCGTCGCGGCCGAGCCCGACGCCGCGGGCTACGGGCTCGAGGTCCTGGCCCCGCTGCGCGAGCTCTGGTCCACCAGCCTCGCCGGCGCAGTCGACGCCTACTTCCACGGCCCCTTCGCGGCCCTGCCTCCCGCGCAGTCCGCGGCCCTGCGGCGTCTCTTCGCGAGCCTCGACCCGCGCCTCGCCGAGGGGCCCGCGGAGGCCCTCGCGGAGCGGGTCTCGCGCCTCGTCTCGGCCCTCGCGGGCGTCGGCCAGCTCGACGCGGAGCTCGCCGCCATCGAGGGCGAGCGGGCGAAGCGGAAGCGCGAGATACTCCTCGTCGGGGCCAAGCGCAGGCTCGAGCACCTCTTCGGCTACATCGGCGAGCTCTGCATCGCGCGCTGCACCGCGGAGATCTACCGGAAATCCTTCGTGCCGATCCGCATCGTCGACCTGCGCGAGCTCAAGGTCGTCGGATACGTACACGTGCTCCTCGTGGGCCGGGGCCGTCCCTCCGGCCCGCGCGAGGAGCAAGGCGCGCCGCCCGCAGCCCTCCTCATGGTGGGGGTGGAGCCCAAGACGAGCTGGATGCTCCACTTCGACGCGGCGGAGCTCTACGCCGGGATCAAGGACTACCTCGTCGGGGCGGCGAGGGAGACGGGCGCCGCCGTCCTCCTCGAGACCCTCGAGACCGTGGCCCACTCGAACTGTCCCCAGATGGCCGCCCTCATCGCCGCGGACCTCGAGGGCAGGCCGGTGACGAAGAGCGACAATCCCATCAAGTTCCCGGAAGGGTACTGGAACGTGCTGCCGGCGGCGAGGCTCTGGCCCGAGCCGGCGAAGGCACTCCCGCTTGATGCCGGGGCGGGCGGGAACGTATAGTTGATCGAGCCCGCTCGGGCGCGAGGCTGAGAAGGATCGGAGGATCGCATGGTCGAAGCGCTGAAGAAGAACCCCTCGTGGAAGGGCCGCCGCGGCCCCCTCGTCCTCGTCATCATGGACGGCGTCGGCTACGGGCAGTACGCCGAGGGCGACGCGGTCGCCGACTCGAAGATGAACGCCTTCCGCGCCATGGAGTCCGCCTGCCCACGCGCCAGGCTCAAGGCCCACGGCACCGCGGTCGGCCTGCCCTCCGACGAGGACATGGGCAACTCCGAGGTCGGCCACAACGCGATGGGCTGCGGCCGGGTCTTCGCCCAGGGCGCGAAGCTCGTCTCGGGCTCGATCGCCACGGGAGCGATGTTCGAGGGCGAGACCTGGAAGCGCCTCGTCGCCAACGTCAAGAAGGCCGGCGGCGCGCTGCACTTCATCGGCCTCTTCTCCGACGGCAACGTGCATTCACACATCGACCACCTCAAGGCCATGCTCGAGCGAGCGGCGGCGGAGGGCGTCTCCCGCGCCCGGGTCCACGTCCTCCTCGACGGCCGCGACGTCGGCGAGCAGAGCGCCCTCGACTACGTCAGGCCCTTCGAGGCCTTCCTGGCGTCGCTCAACGCGAGGGGAGTCGACTACCGCATCGCCTCGGGCGGCGGCAGGCAGTACATCACGATGGACCGCTACGGCGCGAACTGGGAGCAGGTCCGCCGCGGCTGGGACTGCCACGTACTCGGCCTTGGGCGCCGCTTCGCGAGCGCCGAGGCCGCGATCCTCGCCTACCGCGCGGAGAAGCCCTCCCTCATCGACCAGGACATGGGCGAGTTCGTGGTCGTCGACGGCGATCCCGCCTCGCCCGCCGCGAGGCCCGTGGGCACGATCGAGGACGGCGACTCCGTCGTGTACTTCAACTTCCGCGGCGACCGCGCCCTCGAGATCACCGCCGCCTTCGAGCAGGACTCCTTCGACAAGTTCGACCGCAAGCGCCGGCCCCGCGTCGAGTACGCCGGCATGATGGAGTACGACGGCGACGCCCACGTGCCGCGGCAGTTCATCGTCTCGCCTCCCTCGATCGACCGGACCATGGGCGAGTACCTCGTCGCGACGGGGCTGCCCCTCCTCGCGATCTCCGAGACCCAGAAGTTCGGGCACGTCACCTACTTCTTCAACGGCAACCGCACGGGCAAGTTCTCCGACAAGCTCGAGGAGTACGTCGAGGTGCCCTCCGACCGCGTCCCTTTCGAGCAGCGGCCCTGGATGAAGTGCGCCGAGATCACCGACAAGGTCATCGAGGCGATCGAGTCGGGCAGGCACCGCTTCATCCGCCTCAACTTCCCGAACGGCGACATGGTCGGCCACACCGGCGTCTACCAGGCCGTCGTCTGCGGCCTCGAGGGCATGGACATCCAGCTCGGCCGCCTCCGCGCCGCGGTGGAGAAGGCCGGCGGCATCCTCGTCCTGACCGCCGACCACGGCAACTCCGACGACATGTACGAGCACGACAAGAAGACGGGCGCGGTCTCGCGCAAGCCCGACGGCAGCCCGAGGGCCAAGACGAGCCACTCGCTCAACCCCGTGCCCTGCGTGATCCACGACCCCGAGTGCAAGGGCGAGTACGAGCCCGGGCTTCGTTCGGAGGTCGGCGGCAAGGCCCTCGGCATCTCGTCGCTCGCGGCCACCTGCATCGAGCTCCTGGGCTACCTCCCGCCCGCGGACTACGATCCCTCCGTCCTCGAGCTCAAGGATCGCTGATCGTGATCGAGGTCGAGCTGAAGGCGCGCCTCGCGGACCGCGAGGCGGTCAGGGCCAGGGTCGCGTCCTTCGCCGCGCTCGAGGGAAGCGTCGACAAGCTCGACTCATACTGGCACGGCCCCGACTGGCGGCTCGAGCGCGGCAAGAAAGGCTTCCGCGTGAGGGCCGAGTCGGGCGGCTGCGTGGTCACCTTCAAGAACAAGAGCTCCGAGGGCGGGATCGAGATCAACCGCGAGAGCGAATTCGGGATCTCGGATCCCGACGTCTTCTCCGAGTTCGCGCTGCGCCTCGGCTGCGAGCCCTTCTACACGAAGCGCAAGCGGGGCGAGCGCTTCGCCGTCGATCCCTGCGAGCGGGCCGAGGCCGGCTCCGCGGCCGAAGGCGCCTGCCGCGGAGCCGCGACGATCGAGCTCGTCGAGGTCGAGGGCCTCGGCGACTTCATCGAGATCGAGATCCTCCTGCCCGACGACGACCCCGCCTCGATCGCCCTCGCCCAGGGCGAGATCAGGGGCCTCCTCGCGCGCTCCGGCGTCGGCGCCGAATGCATCGAGCCCCGCTACTACTCCGAGCTACTGATGGAAAGAGGGCTCGTCCAAAGACCCTGAGCCCGGCTCATTCGCCGCCGCGCACGAGGAGCAGGCGCTCCGTCGCCGTCTTCTCGCTGTAGGAGACGATGCCCGAATACAGATCATGAAGGTCCCAGGCACGGGTGCTGTTCTCGGGCATGGGATCGTACATCGAGGTCGAGGACCAGAGCGCCCCGGGCTCGTCCGGCGTCGCGGGCTCGGCGTAGGGCGCGAGGGCCGACAGGTCGAAGTACGCCGGATCCACGCAAGGCGCCATCATCGCGGGGTCGACGAGGGAAAAGAGCTCGCGGATGTTCGGGAGCCGCCAGTCTGTCCTGCCCGCGAAGCCTCCGCCCGCGTCGAGCGCGTTCACGTAGGCGAGCGCCTCCTCCCACGCGTAGCTGCCCTCGCTGGCGCGGGCCTGCCAGACGAGGCCCGTGTAGTTGTCGGCGACCGTGCCGTCCCCGATCGCCGTGAAGCGGTTCGAGGGCGGCGCGACGACGGTCGCATCGCGGACCGGCCGGACGTGGAAATACCGATTCTTGCCGTCAGGCGAGCCGACTCCCGCCGAGGCGGTCTCGCCCTTCAGGTGCGCGCCGATGCCTCCGCCCGCGTTCGTCACCCAGCGCCGTCCGTCCGTGTCGGCGCGGGGACTGGAGCTCCACCAGTAGAGCTCCCGGACGTATTCCGCGGCGGCCGAGTCCGGCGGATCGTACGAGAAGTACGCCGTGTCGAGTGCCGGGCCGATCGCGCCGAGGTCGTTGATCGAATAGAGCTCATGCGCCGTCGGCAGCCGCCAGTCCGCGTGGCCGCCGAGCCTGCAGGAGGCGCAATAGGCCGCCGCCTCGTCGTAGGCCATCTCGCCGCCGTCCTCGGCCGCCCACATGAGGCCCGTGACCGCGTCGGTCACGGTGCCGTCTCCGTTGGCGGTGTACGAAGGCGGGTTGATGGAGAAATCGGAATCCTCGCCGAATGCGGCGGTGTAGTCGCCGGTCTGCCCGGTGTCCGGCAGGACGCGCGGGGCCGCGGCGTCGATGCCTGCGTCCGCTGCGCTTTTCCCGCCGCAGGCGGCGAGGACCAGGATGCCGGCCAATGCATGCGCGGCGAACTGGATCGGTGTCATGTCGCCCCTCCCGCCCCGGATGCGGGACTCACTCGAAGAACGCGTCCGTGGCGCTGTCGGCGATGTAGAGCGTCTCCAGCTTCGAGAGGTTCGCGTCCTTGATCTCGGCGGAATAGAGATAAGGCGTCGAGGTCGCCGCGAAGTCGAAGGGTGTGCCGTCGCCGTAGGTGCCCGCCATGATGTCCGCGCGGAGCTCCAGGAGCCTCGTCTTCTGGTCGGCGCCGAGGGACTGGTAGACCTCGGCGAAGACCTTGGCGTAGTTGTAGTTGTCCTCGCCGTCGAGCTCTCCGTAGGTCGCCGAGAGCTCGAGCACCTCCGCGAGCACGTCATCGACGCCGTCGCCGTCCGCGTCGGAGTCCGCCGCGGTCCTGAGGGAGCGGAGCAGTGCCGCGATCCTTGCGCGCACGGCGACGATGCTCGGGGCGGCCATGTGCGCGCTCGCGACCGACGCCGAGCCCCCGTAGAGGTTGCCGCGCTGGGCCTCGACGAGGCCGGCGATCTTCGCCGCCTGCGCCTCGGTCACGTAGCCCTTCGATGAGTCGCACAACGCGGCCCCGGCGGTGGCCGTGAGCTGGGTGTCGATCGAGTAGCCCTCGTGGCCGATGGCCGGCGCGTCCTTCATGAAGAAGGAGCCGAAGTAGGTGCCCTGCCGCTCGGGGCAGAAGTAGACGTCGGCCTCCACCGACCCCGCGTACCAGCTGAAGATGTCGCCCGCGTAGCTCATGATGGCCACGCCGTTCGCGCCCGCGTCGGATAACGTCTTCATCTTCGCCCTGACGTCGGCCTGCGCCGCCGCGTCCTCGTTGTCCGGCCAGGACTCCCAACCGGCGCCGACCATGGCGTCCAGCCCGGCCTTCTGGGCCTCCGTGAGGCCGGCGATGATCTCCGCGTAGAGCCGCGCCCGATCGTAGCTGATCTGCCCGTCGATCTCGTAGAGCTCGACCGAGGCCGCCTTGACGGCGGCCAGGGAAAGACCCGTGGCCCCCGCCGGGAGATCGTCCTCGAGGAGCCTCCGGAAGGCCTGCATGAGTGGGAAGCGCTTCCATGCGTAGAGTTCGAAGTCGGCCTGCTGGGCCGTCGCGAGCGCGGCCATCCTCTGGAGCTGGTCCGCGTCGAGGATGTGGATCACGTCCTCGGCCACCCGGGTGAGGAAGCTCGTGTTGTGCCCCATCCCGTCGGGATCGTTGTCCCTGAGATACTGGAAGCCCGTGTAGTCCGCGACCTTGCCCGGCGGGTAGAAGGACTGCGAGCCGAGGTTCCCGGTCATGAAGGCGAGTCCCGAGAAGGCGAGGGTCTTCATCTGGGCCTCGTCGGAGATGGTCTGGGAGATGGTGAAGGCGGGATCGGCGGCCTTCTCCTTCGTCGCGGAGTCGCCGCCGAGCGAGCAACCGGCGAGTCCGACGGCGAGCGCGCAGCAGATGGTCAGGGTCGAAATCATGGCGGCCTGGGGTCCGTCCCGATGGTTCAAGGTACCTCCTCGCCCGATTGCCCCCTCCCGCCCCCGGAAGGAGGACCGGATCACGGCCGGGAAGGGACACCGGAACCGAGTATGATCCTAGCGAGCCAATGTGAGGACGAGGTGAGATCCGGGGGGAATTCGCTCGGCGTCCATGCCCGCCCGGGCATGATCCTTCCCCTATTTCTTGCCGACCTCGTCGACGATGATGCCGACGGGGTAGCCGTAGCTCTGGTTCTTGAAGTCGAAGGCGCGGCCCTTCATCGACACCCCCTCCTTCCAGGTTTTGTCCTTCTTCTTGATCCAGTCCTCGAAGGTCTTGTGCGCCGGCGAACCCTTGAGGAAGTAGCCGTACACGAAATCCATGGTCGAGGTGCCGGTGGCGCCCGGAAGGAGGAGCTGGTAGCAGGCGTAGTCCGCGCGCGGCGCCTCGGCCAGCTCGTAGGTCGTCTTCACGTCGCCGACGCCGGCCTTGAAGGCGATCGGCCTGCCCGGCTCGCCCTTCGCCCCGGGCTGCCCTTTCTTGAGCGACTTGAGCTCCGTCTCGACGTAGGCGAGTGCGGGCCCGGCCTCCTCGCCCTTATAGGAGGCGAAGGCGGCGTCGGGCCTTGCGCCGACGCCGGGCAGCGACGAGACGAGGCCGGGCAGGACCGCCTGGAGAGGATAGGCGAAGCCGTAGTTCTTCCGCGCGCTGCCCGGGTCGGCCTGTAGGGGAAGGCCGAGCGAGCGACGCCATTCGTTCATCGCGTCCATGTTGAGCTTGCCCGGCTGCGAGGCCACGAAATCGGCGAACTTGGCCGCGAAGGTCTTGTCGGGCTTGAGGCCCGGATCGGCCTCGCGGTTGCCGCCCGATTCCGCGAGCATGAAGTCGCCCGCGAGGTCCTCGTCGTTGAGGTCGTCGAAGTCCTTGGCCTTCCACACGAGGAGGCTCGCCTTGTTGGCGTCCATGTACTTGTAGAAGCCGCCGACGCAGCTGAAGAAGACGTTGTCCTTCATCACCGTGGAGTCGTTCCCGAAGGTGTTCTTGACGCCGATACCATCTTCCTCGCCCTCGGTCTGGAGGAAGGCGAAGACGTTCGAATCGATGATGGTCGTGCCGAGGCGCCCGACGAAGACGCCGATGGCCCCTCCCATCGTGGGATAGGACCAGCCGTAGGCGATCGTGTTGTTCTTGATGAGTATCACGCTGTCCGGCTGGGCCGAGCGCGTCTCGATCGCCGCGTAGAAGGTGTTGACGATGAAATTGTTGACGATCTCGTTGCCCTTCCCCTGCCATGTGCAATAGATGCCGTCGCCGAGGGGATTCAGGAGGATGCAGTCGCGGATCCTGGTGTCGGCCGAGTTCGTCTGCACGCACATGCCGCGGTAGCTGGGAGCCTTCAGCGCGATGACGTCGTCCGCGTAGGAGTTGCGGCTCTCCCCGTTGAGCACGAACCCGTCGAGGGTGAAGCCGGAATGATCCTCGTGCTGGTCCCCCGCGACGATGGCCTCGGGGAGTCCGGTCCAGTCGCCCTTGAAGTCCCTCGCCCTCTCGAGGATGGTCAGGTTCTTGAAGGGATCCCGGGACGCGAAATCCTCGGAGTATCCGCCGACGAGGCTCAGGTTCGGAACCTTGACAATGAAATGCCCGGCGCCGCCCTTGCCGTTGTAAGTCCCCTTGGCCACATGGATGACGTCTCCCCGCGCGGCCTTCTCGAGGGCCTTCCATATCTCGTCCAGGGGATCCGCGGGGGAGCTGCCCTTGCCCGCGGCTCCCTGCTTGACGTAGATATCCTTCGCTCCCGCCTGGGCGACGAAGGCGAGGGCCAAGGCGGCCATGAATACGCGGCATGCCATGCTTCTCATGAGTCCCCCCTTTTCCTCCCGCCGACCTTTGGCGGCCTCGCGGCCGCCGGTCTTCGGGCATGACCACTGCAATTCCTAGTATGTCCGGGGGATATTCGATGTCAAAGGAAAGTCACAAAAAAATAACATCCCGGCCGCTCGCCGGAGCGGCCGGATTTGGCACGGGAACGTCTCCGATCGAAAGCCTCTCGGGCTAGGGGAATCCCCTATTCCGCGGGCGCGATGCGCGGCACCACTTCGCCCGCGCCGGCAATCCTGGTCCGAATGCGGTCGCGCAACGCGTCGCGTATCGCCCTCGTGCCCGGATCGCGGACCAGGTTCCGTTTTTCCGCGGGATCGGATGCGAGATCGTAGAGGAAGGCCTCGACGTATTCGCCGCTCCCCGATTCCCTCCATCCGTCCTTGCCCTCGGCGACCACCGCGTAGGACCAGCGCCGCGTCCGCAGGGCCCGCGCGACCATGGACTCGCTGATCTGCATGAAGACCTCGTCCCGCGCGTCTGGCTCCTCGCCCGTCGCGAGGGGCAGGATCGAGGAGCCCCGGAACTCGCCGGGTATGTCGAGGCCCGCGGCATCGAGGAAGGTAGGCGGCAGGTCGATGAGGCTGACCATCGAAGCCAGCCTCACGCCGCCTTTGAAACCGGGGCCCACGGCGACGAGGGGCACATGCGAGGCCCCCTCGTGGAAGGTTCTCTTGTAGTCGTCGTAGCCGGACGTGAGGTCGCGGTTCCTCGTGCGGAAGTGCGAGCCGTGGTCCGAGGTGAATACCAGGAGCGTGTCCTCGGCTATGCCGAGCTCGGACAGCTTCCGCCTCACCCGTCCGAGATTGTCGTCGAGGGTGCGCACGCAGCCGAGATAGTCGGGGAACTCCTCCGGCCAGTCGCCGCCCTCGTCCACGAGGTCGGGCGGCGGCGCGAAATCCCTGAAGCGCTCCTTCGAGCCCCTGGGCCCCTCGTAGTGGCCGTGGTCGTTCTGGTGATGGGGCTCGATGTAGGAGACGAAGAGGAAGAAGGGATCCATATCCCGCCCCCAGCGATCGAGGGTCTCGAGTACCCAGTCGGTCTGCGCGTCGGCCCGGTAGCGCCCGGCGGGGAAGGGCTTCACCCGCCCCTCGCGATCGAACATGTGGCCGTCGTAGGAGTGCGAGGTGAACTCGAGGACGTCCGAGGCGATCCACTCGTCCTTCCATCCGCCGCGGTATTCGGGGGGTACCGGAGCGGTCCTGAAGTCGACGCGCTCCGCGCCGGGCGGCGGAGCCTCGCCCGAGCTCTCGGTCCAGCTCGAGGCGAGGTGCCACTTGCCGATGTAGCCCGTGCGGTAGCCGCCTTCGGAGAAGATGCGGGCGATGGTCCTCGCGTCCCGGGGCAGGCCGAGGTCGTTGCGGTGGCAGCCGAGCTCGGTCGCGTAACGTCCCGTTTGGAGGCAGGCTCGGGCGGGTCCGCAGACGGGCTGGCAGGTGTAGGCGTTCTCGAAGAGGAGGCCGTCGCGGGCCATCGCGTCGAGGTTCGGCGTGGTCGGGAGGCGCTGTCCGTAGCAGCCGCAGGTATCCCAGCGCTGCTGGTCGGTGAGGAAGAAGACGATGTTGGGCCTTCGAGCCATGGCCGGACCTCCTAGCCCTTGACCGCTCCGGCGGTCATGCCGGCTATCATGTAGCGTTGCAGGAATATGAACGCGAGGAGCATCGGCAGCGAGGCCGCGACCGAGGCCGTCATCACGTTGGCCCAGTCGTAGGAGAACTCGCCCATGTAGGCGAGGGCGATGCCCGGCGCGAGCGTGCGCATCTCCATCTTGTTGACGAGGGTGAGGCCCCAGAGGAAATCGTCCCAGGAGACCATGAAGTTGTAGATCGCGACCGCCGCGATGCCCGGCTGCACGAGGGGCAGGACGACGCGGAAGAGGGTCTGCAGACGGCCCGCGCCGTCTATGTAGGCGGCCTCCTCGAGGCTACGCGGCACCGTGTCGTAGTAGCCGCGCAGCATCCACACGCAGAGGGGGAGGGCGTTCGTCGTGCAGGCCAGCACGAGGGCGGCGTAGCTGTTGATGAGGCCCGCCTTCAGGTACATCGCGTAGAGGGCGAGGAGGAGGACCATCGCGGGGAACATCTGCGTCGAGAGCACGAGCATCTGCAAAAGGCCGCTGCCCCTGAACTTGTAGCGCGAGAAGGAGTAGCCGGCCAGGACGGCGAGGCCGATGCCGGAAACGGTCGTGCCGCCGGCGACGATGAGCGAGTTGCGGTAGAAGCGGAGGAAGCGCAGGTCCTTGAGGACGCGCGCGAAATTGTCCAGGGTCGGGTTCCTCGGCCACCACTCCGGCGGCAGGCGCATCGCCGCGGCGTTGGTCTTGAAGGCCGTCGAGGTCATCCAGAGCATCGGGGCGACGAAGAGGGCCGCCATGGAGAAGAGCGCGATCGTCGCGGGGATCGAGCGCGCGGTCCGGGTTCGTTTCATGCTTGCCATGACTACTCCGCGAAAGCCTCGCGGCCGCGCAGGGAACGATTGTAGAGCACCGAGAAGAGCACGAGGAAAGAGAGCCAGAACACGCCGATGGCCGCGCCCTTGCCGAAGTCGAACTGGAGGAAGGCGGTCTCGTAGGTGTAGACGGATAGGGTCGTGGTGTCGCGGCCGGGCCCGCCCACCGTCATCGTGTAGAAGAGCACGAACATCTGGAAGTTGACGATCACCGCGGTGAGGACGACAGTCTTGACCACGCTCATGATGCAGGGCAGGGTCACGTGGAGGAAGCGGCCGAGGGGGCCCACGCCGTCGACGATGGCCGCCTCCTCGAGCTCGCGCGGCACGGTCTGCAGCCCCGCGAAGAGCATCACCATCATGAGGGGCGTCTGCCGCCAGACCGAGGCCGCCACGACCGAGCCCATCGCCCGCCCCTTGCCGCCGAGCCAGTTCACCGACTCGGAGATGATGCCGAGCGATTTGAGGAGGTAGTTGACGAGGCCGTACTGCTGCTGGAGGAGCCACATCCACAGGAGGGCGGAGACGAGGGTCGGGACGGTCCAGGGGAGGAACACGGCGCCGCGCAGGGCCTTGCCCGCCCGCGAGGAGCCGTTCCGGTTGAAGAGAAGGGCCATGGCGAGGCCGAGCGCGAACTGGACCGAGACGGTCGCCGCGACGTAGACGATGGTCCGGATGAAGGAGCGCGGGAACTCCCGGTCGCCGAGGGTCGCCCGGTAGTTGGCGAAGTCGTTCCACGCCCGCTCGGCCGGGGCGAGGAGGGAGTAGTCCTGGAAGCTCATGCCCACGATCCTCGCGAGGGGATAGACGATGGTCGCGCAGAGCACGAGGACTGCCGGCGCGACGAGAGAGGCCCCGAAGGCCTTGTCGACTGAGGATCTGCGCACGGCGCTCTCCTGGGATGGGGCCGCCCGCGTCGAGGCGGGCGGCCCCGCGTTCGGGCGGGTCCTACTTGGAGTACAGGTCCGCGATGATCTTCTGCGTCTCGGGGATGACGACGTTCATGTCCTCGCCGCCGACGAGCACTCGCTCGAGGGACTTGGTGATCTCGTTCATCGCCTTGTCGTAGACGGGCTTCGTCGCGGGCAGGGGGCGCGCGGTCTCCGACTGCCTGTTGAAGAGCTTCATGTGGGAGTCCTCGTTCATGCCCGGGAGGGCCGCGATGGACTTTCGCGCGGAGAGGTAGCCGTTGGACTTGTGGTACATCAGCATGGCGTCCTTGCCGAGGAGGTACTCCACGAGCCTGGCCGCGGCGGCCTTCTGCTTCGAGCCCGAGGAGATGCCGAGCTGGTGCTCCGTGTAGACGGTCTCGCTGCGGCCGGTCCTGCCGACGGGGATGAGGGCCTCGCCCATGGTCGCGTCGAAGGCCGTTCCCTTGCCGCTGATCGTGCGGAAGAAGTCGCGGCCGAAGTCGCCGTCGAAGGCGATGCCGACGCGGCCCATGGCGAAGAGGCCGCGGATGTCCTTGATCTCGACGCCGGGCACCATGACCTTGTCCTGCACGAGCTTCTTGTAGAGGGAGAAGACCTCGCGGGTGCCCTTGTTGTCGAAGGCGATCCTGCCGTCCTTGTCGAGGTACTCGCCGCCGAAGGCGTAGATCACGCCGATGGTCTGGCCGCCGGTGTGGGCGACCTTGGCGTTCGGGATGGCGAGGCCGAAGATGTCGTTGCCATCCTTGTCCTTCTTGAGCGCGGCCACCTTGTACGCGGCGGCGACCATCTCATCCCACGTCTTCGGGGCCTTATCCGGGTCGAGGCCGGCCTTGGCGAAGAGTTCCTTGTTGTAGTACATCGCGATGGGGTGCGGCACCCAGGAGATGGCGCGCAACGTGCCCTCGAAGGTGCAGCCGGCGAGGTTGGCTGGGTACACGTCCGCGATGACGGAGTCCTGGACCGCGCCCTTGACCTCGGCGAGGAGGCCGGCTCCGTGGAAGGCGATCATCATCTGCGAGTTGCCCATGATGACGTCGGGCGCGTTTCCCGCCGTCGAGGCGATGAGGACCTGGTCCTTGTACTGGTTGAAGGGTATGCCGACGGTCTCGACGTCGATGTCGGGGTTCTTCGCCTCGAAGTCCGCGATCATCTCCTTGAAGATCTTCTCGGTGGCGGCCTCGGTCTCGAGCCAGCCGCTCATCGTGATCTTCACCTTGGCCGGCTTGGCCTGGGCGAAGATCGACGGGATGAGGGCGATGGCGAGGGCGAGGGCGATGATTCCTGTCCGTTTCATGAATGACGCCTCCTTGCGTACCCGTCCAGTATGGAGGCGCTCCCCGGATCGCGGTCGTGCGCCTTTTTCGGATCAGGTGCGCGATTTTTCGTTCGGGTTGGATCCGGTGATGCGCTTGAAGACGCGGGCGAAGTGCCGCGGATCGCCGAAGCCGACCATGCGGGCGACCTCGGAGACCCGCAGGGTCGGATCCTCGAGGAGCTCGACGGCCCGCGCGACCCTGATCTCGTGCAGGTACTCGACGACGCCCTTGCCGAAGGCGCCCTTGAAGAGGGTCGAGACGTAGGCGGGGCTCAGGCGGAAGCGCTCCGCGAGCTCGGCCAATCCTATCTCCCGGTAGAAATTCGCGTCGAGGAAGGAGCGGATGGCGTCGGCCAACGCGCCGGGCGCCGGACGCCCCGCGCCTGCGGGGCCGCGGCCCCGCAGGGCGGGATCCCCGCCTTCCGGCGCGTCCGCGCCCTCGGCCGGCTCGGTCCCCCCGAGGGCGCGCAGGAGCTCGAAGCGGTTGCAGGGCTTCTCGAGGTAGTCGACGACGCCGGCGCGCATGGCCCGGATCGCGTAGTCGAAATCGGCGTGGGCGCTCAGCACCACGAAGCGCGTCGAGGGACAGGACTTGCGCGCGCGCTCCACGAGGTCGAGGCCCGAGAAGCCCGGCATCTTGACATCCACGATGGCGACGTCGGGCCTCGCGCGGGTGATCAGGTCCAGGCCCTCGAGGCCGTCGCGGGCCGTGCCAGCTATCTCGAAATCCCCGCCCAGGTCGCGGATCATCCGCGAGAGTCCCTCGCGGATCGTCTCCTCGTCGTCGACGATGGCCACGCGGATCATCTCGCCGCCTCCCCGGAGTGCGCGGAGGCGGGCAGGGCGATCCTCCAGGCGCAGCCCCCGCCCGGCGACGAGTCGACCGAGAGGCCCCAGCCTTCGCCCCAGAGCGAGACGATCCGGTCGTGCACGTTGGACACCCCGATGCCCGACCCGCTCTCGAGGGATCGCCTCTCGGAGAGGCCTCGCCGGAGCCCTTCGAGCCTGACATCGTCCATGCCCGCGCCGTCGTCCGAGATCTCGAGGTGAAGGACTCCGTCTACCGCGCGGGCCCGGACCCGTATCGTGCCGCGGTAGCCCGACGGAGCGAGTCCGTGCTGGAGCGCGTTCTCCGCGAGGGGCTGGAGGATGAGCCGCGGCACGGCGAGGCACAGGGCCGCGTCCTCGACCTCGTAGAGGACCGAGAAGGAGCCGGAGCGCCGCATCGCCTCGATATCCAGATAGTCGCGGAGATAGGCGAGTTCGCTCTTGAGGGGGACTAAGGCGGAGCGGAAGTCGAAGGCGAAACGCAGGATCCTGCCGAAGGCCGAGAGGAGGTCCGAGGTCCCGTAGTCCCCCGCCATGACCGCTCTCATGTTCGCGGTCTCGAGCGTGTTGAAGACGAAGTGGGGGTTGATCTGCGCCTGGAGGGCCTTGAATTCGAGCTCCTTCTCGCGGCGGTGGGAGGCGTCGAGGTCGGCCCAGAGCTCGGCCAGGGTCCGGCCCATGTCCTCGAGGTCGCGCGCGAGACAGGCGATCTCGTCGCCGCCCTCTATCCCCGCGGAGGCCCGGAAGTCGCCCGACGCGATGCGCGACATCGTATCGGCGAGGCGGGCGAAGCGCGCGCCCACGCGCCTCGACACGAAGGAGGACAGGAGCATGAAGGTCGCGGCCGTGACGACCACGGCCGCGAAGGCGCGCAGGGCCAGCTCGCGCGCGCCCGCCGTGAGCTGGGGCACCGCCAGTGCGAGCGAGGCGGTCCAGCCGAGCCCGGGCAGGGCCGAGTCGAGGACCAGGATGTCGCGGGCCTTCACCTCCCCGGCGATCGAACCCGCGGAGTAGAACTCGGCCCCCTCCCCGGAGCGGAGCGAGAAGCGGCCCCTCGCCTCGGGGGCGAGGCCCGTGACGAAGCGGTCGACCGCGCGGCGCTTGACGTCCATCACCACGATCCCGAGGGGCGAGCCCGTGTCCAGGTCGATGATCGTGCGCGCGTAGCCGAAGACGTACTCGTTCGCCACGAAACCCGCGCCGCGCGCGTTGGCCGCGATCGGAAGCACGAGGCGGCGCTCGGCGCCCGAGGCCACCGCGGCGAACCAGGGCTCGGCCTCGAGCCTGTAGGTGAAGAGCCGCGGGTCGCTCCCGTCGGCGTCGTTCGCGGAGAAGAGCGCGCCGTCCGAGGAGCGCACGTAGACCCCGTCGATGTCCGCGTCGAGGGATTTCATCGCGAGGACGGCGCGCCTGACCGCGTCGCGGTCGTCGAGCCTCCGCTTGAAGCTCTTGGCCCCGGGATTCCGCATGGCCGCCTGCAGCTCGTCGGAGAGCTGGAACTGGTAGAGGAGCCGGTCGAGGTTGGAGGCGTAGGCCGAGATCTCGCCCGCTGCCTTCCCGAGGGCCATGCGCGCGTACTCCTCGGTCCGCTTGCGGAGCTCCCCCGCGTACTCGTGCGAGACGAGCGCGACGACCGAGCTCAGGGGGACTATCGAGACGAGGCAGAGCGAGAGGAAGAGCTGGCGGCCTATCGAGGAGCCGAAGCGCGAACGAGGCATGGCGGGAGTATAGCGCGCGCGAAGCGATGGATGGGGCAAAAAGTACGGCGACAACATGCGTTGCGGCCTGTTGGGCGCTGAGGGATTCGCCCTCCGCTCGCGACAGCACGTCTCGATTCGCTCACTGGATCGCGAATCTCGTCGTGCTGCCTGTTCGCTCGCTCCGGGCCGGCGCCGCGCCTAATCGCGCCTTCCATGGCGCGATTCCCCTGCGCGCGCTCAGATGATCGCGCGCTCCGGGTCGGCGTTCTGCTTCGAATCCCTCAGCGCCCCAAAAGTCGAGCCGCCTTCCGGCGGCTCGCACTCTTATGGGCGCTGAGGGATTCGAACCCCCGACATCCTGCGTGTAAAGCAGGCGCTCTAACCAACTGAGCTAAGCACCCCGGTCAGGCGACGCTAGCATGGGGCCTCCGAAGGGGTCAAGCGCCGCGACTGGCGCGCTCGCCTCCCTCGCCTTGTCGCTCTTTTATGCCGATGTTACTATATAGGCGGCCTTGGCCGGAGGGACGGTATTCTATGGAGCTGGTCGGCGTCGGAAACGCCCTCATGGACCTCATTTCCTTCGTCGACGAGGACTTCGCCCCCTCCCTCGGCTTCCACAACAACGCGGTCGTCCACCTCCCCCGCGAGAAACTCGACCCGATCCTCCCCCTCCTTCCCGACTGCAGCGCTTCGGCCGGCGGCGGCGCGGCGAACGCGGCGCGGGCGGCTTCCCTCCTCGGCGCCAAGACCGCCTTCGCGGGCAGCGTCGGCGCGGACGAGCTCGGCGAGCGCTACGCCTGCGATCTCGAGAATTGCGGGGTCGAGTCCCTCCTCGCCACCGCCGGCGGCGAGACGGGCGTCTACTGCGCCTTGATACGGCCGGACGGCGGAAGGACCCTCCTGGTCTCGCCCGGCGCGGCCCTCGACCTCGAGCTCGCCCCTCCGCCGGCCTCTCTTTTCCGCGCCGGCGCCCTCCTCTTCATCGACGGCTTCATCCTCCGCGACCGCGCGTATTTCTGCGAGTGCGTGCGGCGCGCTCGGGACGCGGGCATGGAGGTCGCCATCGACCTCGGCGGCAGGTCCATGGCGGCCGCGAACCGCGAATTCCTCCTTGAGTTCCTGCCGGACAACTGCGACCTCCTCTTCGCCAACGAGGACGAGTTCGCCGCCCTCCTCGACCTGCCCCTCAGGGAGGCGCTCGAGCTCTTCGGAGGCTTCGGGATCGAGCTCGTCGTGAAGCGGGCGGAGCGCGGAGCCCTCTGGGCCCTGGGCGACGAGGTCATCGACAGCCCGGTCCGCGAGCTCCGCCCCGTCGACGAGACGGGCGCGGGCGACGCCTTCGCGGCCGGCTTCCTCATGGCGAGGGACCGGGGCTTGCCGCCGGAGCGCTGTCTCCGCCTCGGCAACCGGATCGCCGAGGAGGTCCTTGGCGTGCCGGGCCTCGGCGTCGACCCGGAGCGGCTCAGGCGGGCCGCGGAGATGGTCGCGGTCTAGTAAGGGGCAGCCCTCGTACGGGGACAGACACCCTGGGATGGGGGACAGACCCCCGCTCTGAAGGGACTGACCCCAGAGAACAGGGACAGACCCATCGGAAAAG
>CAYNPQ010000036.1:22383-33660 GCA_964399065.1 uncultured Treponemataceae bacterium
GGGACAGACCCCCTAGGTTCAGGGACAGACCCATCGGAAAAGGGGACAGACCCCCTAGGTTCAGGGACAGACCCATCGGAAAAGGGGACAGACCCCCCAGGTTCAAGGACAGACCCATCGGAAAAGGGGACAGACCCCCTAGGTTCAGGGACAGACACCCAAAAATCGGGGTCTGTCCCACAAAGAATGTCCCCCAAGAATGCCAAAACTCAGGCCTAAACCTTGCCAATCATGGTGGAAAACTCTATTTTTTAGTTTGAAAACCTTCAAATGGAGAGCAAGATGCCCGAGAACGAGATCGTACCCATTGAGCAGATCCTCCCCAACAAGCTCCCGATAATACCCCTGAGCGGCAGGCCCATATTCCCTGGCATCTTCACGCCGATCATGATCGGCAATCCCGAGGATGTGAAAGTCGTCGAGGAGGCTATCGTCGCCGACGGCATGGTCGGCCTCGTCATGATCAAGAACGACTTCGAGCGGCCCAAGGCCGACGATCTCCACCCCGTGGGCACGGCCGCCAAGATCGTGAAGAAGATCAACCTGCCCGACGGCGGGGCCAACATCTTCATCTCCACGATGAAGCGCTTCAAGATCAAGAAATTCCTCTCGAAGGAGACGCCGATCGTCGCCGCGGTCGGCTACCTCGACGACGAGCACGACGACACCGACGAGATCAAGGCCCTGACCCGCGCCCTTCTCTCGGAGATGAAGCAGATCTCGGAGAACAATCCCCTCTTCTCCGAGGAGATGCGCCTCAACATGATCAACATCGACCATCCGGGGAAGATCGCCGACTTCATCGCCTCGATCCTCAACATCGACAAGAACGACCAGCAGAGGATCCTCGAGATGACGGACGTCCGCGAGCGGATGGAGAAGGTCCTCATCTTCATCAAGAAGGAGCAGGAGCTCCTCAAGATCCAGAAGCGGGTCCAGCAGGAGATCAACGAGAAGATCGAGAAGAGCCAGCGCGAGTACTTCCTCAAGGAGGAGCTCAAGGCCATCAAGGGCGAGCTGGGCATGCCCACCGACGCCAAGGGCACGGACTACCAGAAGTTCAAGGAGAAGATCGAGGGCTTCGGCTTCGAGGGCGAGGTGAAGGAGCAGGTCGAGCAGGAGCTCGAGAAGTTCAACCTCATGGACCCGAACTCGAGCGAGTTCATCGTCACCCGCAACTGGCTCGACCTGGTCTGCTCCCTTCCCTGGAAGGCCCAGGTCTCCGGCGACTTCGACCTCGCCCGCGCGCAGGATATCCTCGAGAACGACCACTACGGCCTCAAGGACGTGAAGGACCGCATCATCGAGTACCTCGCGGTGCGCAAGCTCAAGAAGGACGCGAAGGGCTCGATCCTCTGCCTGGTCGGCCCCCCCGGCGTCGGCAAGACGAGCGTCGGCCGCTCCATCGCCCGCGCCCTCAACAAGCAGTTCTTCCGCTTCTCGGTCGGCGGCATGCGCGACGAGGCCGAGATCAAGGGCCACCGCCGCACCTACGTCGGCGCCCTGCCCGGCAAGATCATGCAGGGGCTCAAGATCACCAAGAGCCGCGACCCGGTCTTCATGATCGACGAGATCGACAAGATGGGCGCCTCCTTCCAGGGCGACCCCTCGAGCGCCCTCCTCGAGACCCTCGACCCCGAGCAGAATTTCTCCTTCCGCGACCACTACCTCGACCTGCCCTTCGACCTCTCCAACGTCTTCTTCATCTGCACCGCGAACACGCTCGACACGATCCCCGGGCCCCTCGTCGACCGCATGGAGGTGATCCAGCTGCCGGGCTACGTCGACTCGGAGAAGCTCGAGATCGCCAAGCGCTACCTCATCCCCAAGTCGATGGAGAAGAACGGCATCCGCAGGGGCGGGGTCCGCTACACCCGCGACGCCCTCGCCCTCATCGCCGAGTCCTACGCCCGCGAGGCCGGCGTGCGCAATTTCGAGAAGGCCCTCGACAAGATCCACCGCAAGGTCGCGCGGACCATGGTCCTCGAGAAGAAGGAGGGCGAGCGCTTCCCCATCGACAAGGCCGCCGTGCTCAAGTACCTCGGGAAGCCTATCTTCCGCGAGGACGAGATCAAGCGCGCCACCAAGCCGGGCATGTCCGTCGGGCTCGCCTGGACGAGCATGGGCGGCGACACCCTCATCATCGAGGCCGTCGCGAACCCCGGCAAGGAGGGCTTCAAGCTCACGGGGCAGATGGGCAACGTGATGCAGGAGTCCGCGGGCATCGCCTACACCTACGTCAGGCACATGGCGGCCGAGCGCTATTCCATCGGGGCCGATTACTTCGAGGGACGGCAGATCCACCTCCACATCCCCGAGGGCGCGACCCCGAAGGACGGTCCCTCCGCGGGCATCACGATGGCGACGGCCCTCCTCTCCCTCGTCCTCGACAAGCGGATCAAGGACCGCCTCGCGATGACCGGCGAGCTATCCCTCACGGGCCAGGTCCTGCCCATCGGGGGACTGCGCGAAAAGACCGTCGCGGCCAGGCGCAACAAGATACGCGACATCATCATCCCCAAGGACAACGAGCGCGACCTCGACGAGATCCCCGAGCATGTGAAGAAGGGCATCTCCTTCCATCCCGTCGAGACCATGGAGGAGGTCATGGCCATTGCCCTCGGCGAGTGAGGGGTTGTTTACTAGGGGATCCGGTTCCGTGTACCATTGGACCGAAGCGAGGTAGGCATGGCATTGGCTATTAGCAAGGCAGTGGAGGGAAGCGTCCGCGAGCTCGAGATCAAGCGCAAGGCGCCGCTCCTGCGCGTGATCATCCTCGTCCTGGCCATCCTGGTGCCGATCGTCTCACTGAGCGATCTCCTCACCAAGGATACGCTGAACGGAATCATCGAGCTGGCCCTCGCCCTTGTGTTCGTCGGCTGCTGGTTCCTCCTCCGGGCCGGGAGGTACCTGGCCGTCTCCCGCGTCTCGTCGGCGGTCATCTACCTCGCCGTGGCCTTCATCTCGGTCTCGGGGCCCGCGGACTCGGCTGCCGCGAGCTACCGCGTGGTCATGTACATGATCGCGGCCCTGGCCTACGCGAGCATCTTCCTCCTCGACGACGTCCTGCCCCTCGTGCTCGCCTTCGCGAATGCCGCCTTGGTCGGCGGTTTCATCCTCGTCCGACTGCGCGGCCGCGTCTCGGGCGGCGAACTCCTCAATAACCTGCTGGTCTCCCTCCTCTTCGGAGGTGTGGCCGCCTTCCTCGTCATCCAGCCCACGCGGCTCGGGCGCCGGATCTCTCGCGACCTCGAGGCCGAGCGCGAGCGTGGCCAGGAGCGAGCCGCCCTCCTCACCCTCGCGGCCGAGGGTAGCCAGGGAAACCTGGGAGCCCTGGCCATGCTCGAGGAGCGAGTCGCGCAGATCAGGGCGGCGGCCGACGCCGCCATGGAGTCCGTCGGCCGCATCGAGACCCGCCTCTCCGAGCTCGACGGCGCCGCCGACGACGCGACCGCGGACGCCGGCTCGATCGGGGAGCGGGTCCGCGACCTTTCCCGCCACATCGAGGCCGAGTCGGCCGCCCAGACCGAGTCGGCGGCCGCGGTCAACGAGATGGTCGCCTCCATCGGATCCGTGGCGGAGTCCGCCAGGAAGCGGCGCGAGGGCCTGCGCGGACTCCTCGGCACCGCGGGACAGGGCGAGGAGCGCCTCGGGGAGCTCCTGGTCTCGATCGGGAAGGTCGAGGGCAGCGTCGGGGCGATCCGCGACATGATCGGGGTCATCAACAAGATCGCGAGCTCCACGAACCTCCTCGCGATGAACGCTTCCATCGAGGCGGCGCACGCGGGGGAGGCCGGCAAGGGATTCGCGGTCGTCGCCGACGAGATCCGCGCCCTCGCCGAAGGCTCGTCGCGCAACGCGAAGGAGATCGGCCTGAAGCTCAAGGAGGTGGTCTCGACGATCACCGGCGCGGCCGGGGAGGGCGAGCGGACCCGCTCCTCCTTCGCCGACATGAGGCGGGAGATCGACGCGGCCATCGCCTCCTTCGACGAGATCTCGGCTGCCACCGGAGAGCTGTCCGAGGGAGGCCGCCAGATCCTCGAATCGATCAAGGCCCTCAACGACAGCTCCGCCGGCCTGAGCGAGGGCGGTTCGGCCATCCTCGCCGCTCAGGAGCGTCTCCTCGCGACGCAACGGCGATCCAAGGACTCGGTGCAGGCCGTGGCCCTCGACGCCGGCGCGGTGGCGGAGCGCAACCGGGGGCTCCTCGAGGCGGCCGCGGCCGTGGCCGAGGTCGCCCAGGAGAGCTCCCGCCGCGCGACCGCCCTGTCGGAGACGATGGCGAAGGCCGAGGCCCTCGGCGAGGGTTGATCAGGCCGGCGGGGCCTCCGCCGGCATCCAGCGCCCCCCTCGCAAGGCCAGGCCGCAGGGGCCCGCGAGCTTCCGTTCGAGCCCGGCGCGGAGCGAGGCCGAGGTGGTCGCGAGCTCCGGCGGGATCCGCGGATCGCCCGCTCCGACTCCGCTCGTCAGCAGGGTCTCGGCGAGGAGCTTGGCCGCGATGAAGCGCTCGCTCTTCTCGACCGCGAAGGCGAGGAACTCGGGCAGGAGCGATGCCACCTCCCAGGTGACCTGCTCGGCCTGCGAGTAGCGGCCCGCGTCCTTGTCCTGGTCCGTGAAGCGGACCGGCAGCCGCCGGCCGATCTCCTCGATCCGGGGCACGAGCCAGTCGAGGTCGAAGAGTCCCGTGGCGCAGTTGAAGAGGATGCGGGAGCCCGCGGCCTCGAGCCGGGAGACCTCGTCGAAGGAGATCGCGGGGCCTATGTCGGCTATCGTGCGGCCCTCCTCCGCCTCGACGAGGATGCCGCCCTTGACGTCCATCGGGGTGCGGAGCGAGAAGTCGAAGCCGGCCGGCCGGCCCGAGAGGGCGAGGAGGGCGAGCTCGACGGGGTCGGGCAGGAAGCCGATGTTGTCCACGTTGCCGAGCCAGGCGAAGCGGACTCCGGAATCGCGCAACGCGCGCAGGACGGGCGCCAGTATCCTGAAGCACTGGCCGTGGCCGCCCGGCAGGGCCACGACGCTGTCGGGCGCGCCGTAGGCCCGGTCGAAGACCCGCTTGGGGCGCCCCTCCGACGAGTGGCTGTAGGCGGCGATCATCGGCTGGACGCCGGTGGCGACCTCGCAGGGCGCCACGCCCGCGGAGGCGGCCGGGAGGGCCAGGAAGGGGTCGGCCGCGTATCCCGCGTAGGCGGCGGCGAGCTGGGCGTCGGTGCCGACGCTCGACATCTGGTAGAGCGGCAGGATGGGGCAGCCCGGGTCGCCGCGGCGGGCGCGATAGGCGGCGCAGGCGAGGAGCCTGGCCCGCATCTTGAGCGCGAGGAAGCTCGGCCCGGGGCTGCCGTCCGGGTTCACGAAGGCCGGGCTGATCCCCTTGGGCCTGTCCTTGCAGAGGGGAGCCAGGGACTCGAAGGCCGGCTTCAGGGCCTCGAAGGTCCCCTCCCCGAAGGCCAGGTTCTTCTTCGAGTCGGCGTAGCTCGTGGCCGAGCCGCCGTTGAGGATGCCGTAGGCGGCGCGGGGCAGGAGGTCGAGCCCGAGCGCGGCGAGTTCCCGCCGCGGGAAGACGAGGCGGCCGCCCTCGCGCGCCAGTCCCTCCGGGACGCGGAGCCCGAGCGCGCCGAGGCGCTCCCGGGCCGCTCCCTCGGCGACGTGATAGGGCGCGCCCGAGGCGAGGTCGACGACGGACTCCCCGTCGATCGCGGGGACGCCCCTCGCGCGGACGGGCCGCACCCCGTCGTAGAGGCCGGCGTTGAAGTCGCCGAGGATCGACAGGGTGAGCGCGGCGTCGACGCCCTTGGCCTCCATGTCGCGGAGGAGGGCGTCCGGAAGGTCATCGCGGCGAGCCGATGTTTCGCCCATCGCGTCCTCCTAGAAGAGCAGGGCGGCGGCGTTGGCCGCGCCGTAGAGCGAGATCGAGTAGTCCTTGACGATCATGACCGGGACGCCGCGCAGGAGCTCCCTGATGTGGCGCGCGTAGCTGCGCTCGAAGCTCGACATGAAGCGGTCCCCCGCGAGGAAGAGCTCCTCGTTCTTCGACGCGATGCCCCCCGCGAGGTAGAGGCCCCCCGAGGGCAGGAAGGTGGCGGCGAGGTCGGAGGCCACGCGGGCGTAGAGGCGGACGAAGATGTCCATCGCGCGGGCGCAGAGAGGATCCGTCGCCGCGCCCGCGGCCACCAGCGCGGGGCGCGCGGCTTCGGGGGCGTCCGTCGCGGCGAGGGCGGTGTCGCTCAACCTTCGCCCGGCGGCCAGCTCGCGCCCGGCGAGGAAGGAGGCGATGTTGGAGATGCCCTGGCCCGAGACCGCGGCCTCGGCCCCCGGCACGAAGCCGCAGCGCGCCTCGAGCCAGCGCTGGAGCTCCCGGGTCTCCTCGTCGTAGACGGGCAGGGTGATGTGGCCGCCCTCCGAGGGGAAGGCCTCCACGCGGTCGCGCACGCGGGCGACGAAGCCCACGCCGAGCCCGGTCCCCGCGCCGAGGATGGCCTTGACGCCCGGGCCGGGGGAGGGGAGGGAGCCGTCGAGGTGGGGGAGGCGGGTGATCTGCTCGGGGTTGAGGGGGTCGAGGAGGAGGACGCCGTAGGAGACCGCGGTGAAATCGTTGATGAGCTTCGAGGGGATCGAGAAGGCCGACTCGATCTCCCGCGCGTCGATGCCCCATGGCGCGTTGGTGAGCTTGATCCGCTGGTCGACGACCGGGCCGGCGCCCGACACGCAGCAGAGCTCGGGCGCGAGGCCGGGCCGCTCGCGCCGCGCCTCCGCGAGGAAGCGGCCGAGTGGCTCGAGCAGCGAAGGCTCCTCCTTCGTGCCGTAGTGGCGCTCGAAGACGATCGTGAAGGTGCCGCCCTTCTTGCCGATGAGGGCGAGGTTCGTGTTCGTGCCGCCGATGTCGCCGGCGAGCACGACGAGGTCGTAGGAGGTCCGCGAGGAGGTCATGGCCCCATGATACCGGCGGCCCGCGCCGGTGAAAAGAGGAGGAGCTTGCGGCCGCGGGCTCATGGCCCTACACTGCCCGCATGGACATCAAGGGTAGGGCGCCGAGGCTGGAAGCGCTCGGCTTCGCGGAGCTGGAGGCCGGAGGCTGGGTCCGCGCCCGCCTCAGGCTGCAGGAGTCCGGCCTCGGCGGGCATATCGAGGAGCTCTGGGCCGACCTCGGGCCGGACTCCGCCTGGCTCGGCGGGAAGGGCGAGGCCTGGGAGAGGGGGCCCTATTACCTCGACGGCCTCGTGCCGCTCGCCTTCACGCTCGGGGACGAGGCCGTCGTCGCGAGGGCGCGCAGGTGGGTCGAGGCCATGCTCGCATCAGCCTCCCCCGAGGGGTTCTTCGGCCCCCCCACGAACCTCGACTGGTGGCCGCGGACGGTCGCCCTCAAGGCCCTGCTGTCCTGGCACGAGGCGACGGGCGACGGGCGCGTCCTCGACCTCATGAACCGCTACTGCGCCTATCAAGACCGCCGCCTCGACGCCGAGCCCCTCTCGGGCTGGGCGGCGGCGCGCGGCTCGGAGAACGCCCTGGCGGTCCTCGAGCTATGGCGCATAACGCGCGACGCGGGCCTCCTCGGGCTGGCGCGGAAGTGTCTCGGGCAGGAGCTCCCCTGGCCGGAGATCTTCCGCTCCTTCCCGTACCGGAAGCCCACGGGCGCCTACCTGCCCCGCCTTCCCTTCCGCGCGGCCAAGGCGCTCTTCCTCGCCCTGGCCCGCCTCGCTCCCGCGAAGGAGCCGCTCCCGAGGTCCTCGGCCGCCGCGGCCGCGCGTGAGAAGGGGAGCCGCTTCTTCAGGACCTACCACTTCACCCACAACGTCGACTACGCGATGGCCGTGAAGCGGCCGGCCGTCGAGTACGCGCTCGCCCGCGCCGAGGCCGAGGCCCGGGGCGCGCCCCTCGCCCCGGCGGAGGACGAAGCGGCGCGGCGCGCGGCCGTCGCCCTCGCGGACGCGGGCATCGAGGCGGCACTGAGGCACCACGGCCTGCCGACGGGGATCTGGTCGGGCGACGAGCACTTCTCGGGATCCGCCCCGACCGCGGGCATCGAGCTCTGCGGGATCGTCGAGCTGATGCGCAGCCTCGAGGTCCTCCTCCGCGAGACGGGCGAGGCGAAGTATGCCGATCGCCTCGAGCTCCTCGCCTTCAACGCCCTGCCCGCGGCCTTCACCGAGGACATGGCGGGCCACCAGTACCTACAGCAGGCGAACCAGGTCCTCGTCACCAGGGCCCGCAGGCCTTGGTACGACAACGGCCCCGAGTCCAGCCTCTTCGGCCTCGAGCCCGAGTACGGCTGTTGCGCCGCGAATTTCCACCAGGCCTACCCGAAGCTGGCGCGGAGCCTCTGGCTCGCCGCCGAGGGAGGGGGGCTCGCCTTGGCCGTCTACGCCGACTCGAGGGCCAGGCCGCGCGCGGCCGGCGGGCGCCTCGCCCTCGCGCTCAGGACCTCGTACCCGGCCTCGGGCGAGGCGGAGATCCTCGTCGAGGGCGGGCCGGGGGAATGCGCGGACTTCCCCCTCTACCTGCGGGTTCCCGCCTGGGCCGAGGGCATGACTGTTTCGGTCAACGCGTCGGAGCCGCGGCCCCTGGGCCCTCCCGGCACCTTCGCCCGCCTGCCGTGCGAGGGCGGATGGCGCGCGGGGGACCGCGTGTCGATCTCGATCCCCCTCGCGGTCCGGATCGAGGGGCGGGCCCGGGGGGCGGTGTCGGTCCACCGCGGCCCCCTCCTTTTCGCCCTCGCGCCGGAGGAGTCCTGGTCGAGCCTCAGGGGGAGGCCGCCCTTCGACTACCGCGAAGCGAGGCCGCGGGGGCCCTGGAACCGGGCCCTCGTCCTCGACCCGGCGGACCGGGCCTCGTCGCTCGAGCCCCGCGTCGAGCCGGCGCCCGACCTCCTCTTCCGGAGGGCGGCGCCTCCTGTTTCGCTCATCGCGCGGGTCAGGCGGCTCGAGTCGTGGAGGCTCCGCGGGGCGCAGGCCGCCGACCCGCCGGCGAGCCCCCTCGATCCCGCCTCCCCCCTCCTCGGGCCCGAGGAGGAGGGAAGGCTCCTGCCCTACGCCTGCGCCCGCATCCGCCTCGCCGAGCTGCCCTGGGTGGGCGGCCGGGCCCAAAAGGCGCGTTAGGCGCCCGCGGATTAGAGCTGGATGCGCGTGGTGAGGGAAGCGCCCAGGGCCTCGGTCTTCGGCACGTAGACGGCCTGCGCGTCGAGGACCAGGAGGAGGATGCTCAGCGAGACTCCGCCGTAGACCCTGAGCACGGGATCGGTGGCCGCGACGGAGTAGCTGTAGCCCTCGGCGTCGAACTCGGGGGCCTCGAGGCCCGCGGAGGCGAGGTCGGCGGCGAGCTGCGCGGAGGTCGAGGCCGATCCGTCCCTGCTGAAGCCGAGCTGGCTGGAGACGCCCCCGGTCACGCCGGACTTGCCGAAGCTGCAGCCCGCGCCGAGGTAGGGCCTCACGAAGAGGAGGTTCTTGGAAACCTGCAGGGTCGCGTCCACGATGGTGGACTCCCAGCCGAGGGCGATGCGGGGGTCGGAGGCGGTGACGCGCCAGGCATGGCCGGCGATCGTTTGATCCGCGAGGGTCTGGGCCCCGACGCCCATGGGCGCCTCGACGCCGCCCTGCTGGTAGCTCGCGCCGATCCCGACGCTGAGGTCGGGCAGGACGAGGTTCTCCTTGAGGAGGGCGAACCTGAGCTGGGCGCCGATGTTCATGTAATCGATGGCGACGCCGGTCAGGCCCTCGAGCTTCGAGCCGACCGAGGGCGGGATGTAGCCGCCGGTGAGGCCGATGTCCGCCGGCAGGAAGGGCAGGCCGATCTTGAAGGTGAGGGCGGCGGCCGGGATCGGGACGCCGATGCCGTCCAGGCCCGAGGGGACGGCCTGCCCCAAGGCCGCGAAGATCGGCCCCGCGCTTCCCTTGCCGGTGGCCGCCGCGCCCGTGGCGAAGCCGACCCCGAAACGCGGGAAGCCGCCGACGTAGGCGTCCGACCAGTTCGAACCGATGGAGGCGTCGAGGGCGAGGGAGCTCGCCATGTCGCCCGCGAAGGACTCGAAGGCCGATTTGAAATCCGAAAGGGACTGGGCCGGCGCGAACGAGGCCGCGAGGGCAAGGGCCAGCGCGGTCAACGCGATCTTCTTCATGCTGTATCCTCCTGCGTGATGGCAACCAGAGAGAAGATATCGTACAGGCGTAAGGATATCCATGCGGGATCGCGCGTCAGCGGGGAGAACCGCGGTTTTGGAAAAGGGCGAGGGGACGGGCTACAGCGAGACTGCGGCCATGATCTCCTCGGCTCCGAGGGCCCGCCCCTCGGCCGCGTCGAAGATCTCGACGTGTATGTGGCCGCCGTGGCCTTCCTTGCGGGCGTTCATCCCCGTGTTGCCGCCTCGCCCGAGCGCCCGGCCCCGCTCGAGGACCTGTCCCGGCAGGACGCCGACCTCGCTCAGGTGGAAGTAGGAGTAGTACTTCCTGCCGGCGGGATCGTAGACCACGACCCCGTTGCCGGCCGCCGGCGAGAGCCCGCCCCCCTTCCAGGCGCCGATGCCGGCCCCGCCCCTCCAGTCCCCGGCCGCGGCTATGACGATGCCGGGGGAGAGGGAGAGGATGACGGGGCCGGACTCGGCCGCGCCGCGGCGCGCGACCGCCGACTCGCGGAAGAAGAAGTCCAGGGCGAAGGGATGCGATAGGCGAAACAGCCTGCGGTCGGGCTTGAGCAGGTCGCCGCGTCCCGAGAGAGGAGCGGCCGCCCTCGAGGCCCTCGCCTCGCGGGCGCGGGGCGCGAGGGTCTCGCAGGCCGCCGCGTAGAGGCGCTCGTAGGCGCCGCGGAGGGGTCGCAGCTCCATGGAGAGCGCGGCGGAGCGCCGGTAGTGGGCGCCCGCGGGGCCCTCGGCCGCGGAGGCCTCCACGAAGTCGTCGACGTCGCGGTCGAGCGCGAGGGAGGCGAGCACGGCCTGCGGCGGAGGGAAGGCCCGGACGAGGGCCTCGCGCTCGCGGCCCGTGCCGCGCGCCGATTCGGCGAGGTCGCGCGCGGCCTGGTCGATCTCCGCCGCCGTCATCGAGGCGAGCTCCCTCGGCGAGAAGAGGCCGGCGAGCACGAGGGCGCCGGCGCGCGCCGAGCTTAGCCCGCGCGAGTCCGGGGAGGCCGGCCCGGGCGCGACGCCGGCCGAGCCGCCCGAGAAGGCCACCGCCACGAGGCAGGCCGAGGCTAGGGCGCGGCGGGCGACGAGGCGCCTATCCACGGGCGGTTCCCGCCGGGGTCCCCGCCGAGACTCTCGCGCTTCCGGCCCGCGCGCAGGCCGCGAGGAGGAGCATG
>CAYNPQ010000037.1:0-11787 GCA_964399065.1 uncultured Treponemataceae bacterium
CGGCCGCGTAGAGCGAAAGCGAGATCATTTCCCCTACTATATACTCGCCGCCGGGACGCGCAAGCTCCCCATACCGCGGCCCGACAGATCGCAGGATACGGCGAAGGGCCCCCCGAGCCAGGCTCGGGGGGCCCTTCGAACGATCGCGGCGCGCGGCTGATCAGGGAAGCTTCGCGATGATGTCCTTCAGGTAGGGCTTCTTCTCCAAGTCGCGCACGAGACCTTCGGCCCGGGCCTTGTTGACGTAGTCCTTGGTCTGGAAGCTGTACTTGTACTTCGTGTGCACGTCGTAGTTGCCGGTCACGAGGGCGTAGGCGTCCTCGGTCATGACGAGCTCCTCGTCCGTGGGGATGACGAAGATCTTGACCTTGGAGCCGGGGCCCGTGATGTCGAGCTCGGCGTTGCGGCACTTGGCCTTGGCGTTCTTCTCCTCGTCGATGACGATGCCGAGGTTCTCGAGGCCGGCGGTCGCGAGCCTGCGGGTGACCGGGCCCATCTCGCCGACGCCGGCGGTGAAGACGATGGCGTCCACGCGGCCGAGGGCGGCGTAGTAGGAGCCGATGTACTTCTTGATCCGGTAGGACTCGATCTGCTGCGCGAGGATGGCGATCTCGTCGCCCTTCTCCGCGGCCTGCTCGATGTCGCGGCGGTCGGCCCACTTGCCGGTGATGCCCAGGACGCCGGACTCCTTGTTGAGCTTCTTCTCGACGTCGGCGGCGTGGAGCCCGCCCTTGCGCATCATGTGGAAGATGATGCCGGGGTCGAGATCGCCGGAGCGGGTGCCCATGACGAGGCCCTCGAGGGGGGTGAGGCCCATCGAGGTGTCGAAGGAGCAGCCGTCCTTGACGGCGTTGATCGAGGAGCCGTTGCCGATGTGGGCGATGATGAGGTTGGTCTTGAAGGGGTCTTTGCCGAGGAGGACGGCGGCGCGCTTGGCGTTGTACAGGAAGCTCGTCCCGTGGAAGCCGTAGCGGCGGACCATGTACTTCTCCTCCCAGTCGCGGGGGACGGCGTAGGTGTAGGCGCAGGCGGGCATGGTCTGGTGCCAGGCCGTGTCCATGATGGCGCAGTGCGGGACGTGGGGGAGGACGGCCTTCGCCGCCTCGACGCCCGTGAGGTTCGCGGGGTTGTGGAGGGGGGCGAGGTCGTTGAGCTCGCGGAAGGTGGCGAGGAACTCGTCGGTGATGAGGGAGGAGCGGGCGAACTTGGAGCCGCCGTGGACCATGCGGTGGCCGACGGCCTTGATGGCGGAGAGGTCCTTCATGACCCCGAACTCGGGGTGGACGAGGCTCTGGAGGATGAGCTCGATGGCGACCGTGTGGGTGGGGCACTCGTGCTCGACGATGTAGTCTTCCTTGCCCCGGGACTTCTGGGTGATGGAGGAGCCGCCGAGCGTGACGCGCTCCACGATGCCGGTGGCGAGGACATCCTTCTTGTCCCAGTCGTAGACCTGGTATTTGACGGAGCTCGATCCGCAATTGAGGGTGAGTATGACCATAGTCTCTCCTTCAGGTTTTCATCAAGGTTCGGTGCGGGCGGGATTGTAGCATTTACCGAAGGATTGGGCAATTAACGGCAGACTCGGCAGACGAATGGCGGCGTTTTGTCAAAGTAAATAATGCCGCGGGGCCGCTGCGCGGCGGCCCCCGCGGCTGGCTCGATCACTCCTGCGAGGTGTTGAAGGCCTCGAGGATGCCGGCGAGGTTCTTCACCTCGACGTTCTTGGCGTCGGTACTCTTCCAGGCGGCCATCTGGGCCGGGCTGTAGAGCCCGTAGTAGTACTCGGCCCTGGCGATCGCGGCGGCGACGGGGGCGGGCGGCGCGAAGCCGGTGGCGACGTTCAGCTTGGCGCCCACGTACTGGGTGGCCAGGTTGTAGTAGGCGTTGCCCTTGGGCGCGGTCCACATCACATCGATGTAGCTGGCCGGGGCGGCCTTGTAGAAGGGGGCGAAGACGCCGCCGGTCTTGTACTTGTCCCAGATCGAGTCGTAGGCGGGGCGGTCGTTGTACGAGGACTTGGCGTGGGTCTTCCAGTAGCCCATGCTGCGCAGGTACCCGGAGGCGGGGCGGAGCCTGATCCAGACATCGGAGGAGGCGGAGCCCTGCCTGCCGCTGTCGGACTCGGTGAAGGTCGCGGTGTTTACGACGTCGGTCGCGACGGCGGCCACGGCGAAGGAGCTGATCTCGGCGTCGTAGGAGAAGGCGCCGCCGGGCAGGCTCATGGTCCGGTTCGCGGCGGGCACCAGGCTGTCCGCGATGGCGATGCTCTGGTCGAGGACGCGGGCGGGGTCTCCGAAGGCGAAGCCGACGCCCGCGCCGTCGCCGAGGACCTTGCCGGAGGTGGAGACGAGGGCCGTGATGGTGCCGGCGGACTTGCCCGCGGGGCTCGACTCGAAGGCGAAGGAAGCCTCACTTCCGGCGGGCAGGACGGAGGGGAAGGTCCCCTCTACGGAGACGGTCGCGCCGACGGAGGACTGGGCGACGATGCCGCCGATGTCGGCCGCGTCGAGGTTGTAGGCGCGGTTGATCACGCGGATCGCGCCGAAGACCTTGAAGTTGAGGTCGGTATAGGCCGCGCTCGCGGTGACGGTGTAGGTGACCGGCAGGAGCCGGCCCGGATCGAGCATGACCGGGGTGGCCTGGGAAATCGTCGGATCGGCGGCCACGAGGCTGTTGCCCTTGGCGATGCCCCAGTTCCAGTCCCTGTCGTAGCTCGTCGAGGCGTTGAGCGAAACCAGGAGGGTGGGTACCCAGGCGAAGTCGAGGTGGCTGATGCCGCTCTTGAAGCCGTTCGGGTTGTTGGGCAGGGGCGCGGTGGTCAGCTCGGTGTCGGCCTTGACGCCGGGATCATAGGAGTAGAGGTATCCGCCGCTCACGTTCTTGGTGATGGTCGGGGTATTGTTGCCCTTGATGGGCTTGGTGGGATCGTAATCGGGGTTGTCCAGGGTCACCGTCCCCACGGCCCCGCCCTTCACATAGAGGCCGACGACGGGCATCTCGGAGACGAAATCGACGCCCACCACGGTCTGGGCGGAATCGCCGCTCGAGAAGGCCGTCCCGACCGTCGTGTCGTGGTGCCCGTCCTGGTACCAGAAACCGGTGATCGTCAAAGGACCATAGCTGGTTCCGATGACGAGGGCGCCGGGCTCGAGCTTGAGGCTCTTCACATTGGAGCCGGCCGGCAAGAGCTCGCTGATGGTGGCATTGTTGTCGGAGATCAGGGTCGGCGGAATGATGGATTTGGCCGTCCCTCTCGCGCCGGCCCCCTCGGGCATGACGGACAAGGCCTCACTGCAGGCCCCCAGTGCGAGAACCATGGCTACGATCAGTACACTGAGCGAGAAGCGCCAGAGTCCGCGCCGCGTAATTTGATTCATGGAAGTCCTCCTCGGCAGTCATCGCGGTCGGGGCCCAATGCCTCGACCTTGTTTTCTACCTAAGGAGATGCAAACTTCGGGCCACACCATGATGAATATAGATATTTGACTATATTTAATCTAGCGCATGGCGAAATGGTGGCTTTATCATATGTGTTTGGGTCTACTCGTCGAAGTGTGCGCTCGACCGCGGGTATGCACTGTGGATACCAAAATGGCAAACTATTGCTAATTACTGTTATTATGAGGACTCAGCAACTATGCATAATACAAATCCATGAGATTTGCATAGGAGGTAGCTTCGGCTGTCAGGTGTTGGCCAAGCCGAGCGACCTCCCTATTGGACTGTTTCAGTCCCCCCTCGGCGCGTAATCGGCGGAGAGGAGGATCATGTCGGCCTCGGAGCCGGACTCGAGGCCGGAGGGATCCTTGGCCAGGGCGACGAACGCATGGATCGATCCCTCGGACAGCATGAGCCGGACCCGCGCCTCGGCATGCTCCCCCTCGCCCTTCGTCGCGGAGCCCGTGTAGTAGGCCGACATGATGCCGGTCTCGTCGCTCGGCTCGCCCTCGGGGCCGATGGAGAGGGCGATGTCGGCCTCCTCGTCCAGGAGCTTGATCAATGCGGCGGCGGAGTCGGCGAAGATCTTCTTCGCCTGCCGGGCGGGGTCGGCCTTCGCCGGGAGTTGGTAGACCGTCGCGAAGATGACAAGGGCCTCGCCGCCGGGCGCGAAGAGCCCGACGCGGCCCTGGTCGCCCGATTCGCGGAGCTCCCAGTACTCGGGATAGGAGAAGCCGAGGCCCGAGGCGTAGTGCGCGTAGTACGCGGGGCCGCCCTCCTCTTCGCCGTAATAGTAGGACTCGTCCTCGTAATAGGCCACGGAATTCTCGGCCCAGTCCTCGCCGAAGCTGTTGTCCTCGAAGCTGCAGCCCTCGGTGTAGGGGATGATGGAGGTGCCGGAGAAGTAGTCGACCGTGTTGCCGACGAAGGCGCACTCGGAGAAGCCCACGGCCTCGACGCTCCCCGACTCGGCGTAGATCTCGATGAAGTTCCCGCCCTGGCAGCCCTCGAAGCGGGTCGTCGAGACGAGGACCTGGTCGCTCTCCTCGATGTAGACGAGGGGATAGCCCTCGCAGTCGAGGACCTTCGCGCCCGTCGCCTCGAAATCGCCCGAGTACATGATCGAGAAGGCTCCTCTCACCGCGCCCTTGACGGTCGTCCTCCTGATCCGCGCGCCGGGGCTCTCCCAGAGCTCGATGGCCGTTCCCGTGGGGCCCTCGAAGAAGCAGCGGTCCACCACGAGGCCCTGCACCGACTCGGCGTAGAGGCTGCCCGCCGCGGCCTCGGCCTCGCCGTCGACGTTCCGCGCGAAGCGCAGGTTGTCGAGCGCCACGTTGCTCGAGTTGGAGAGGCAGAGGAGATAGGCCGAGGCCGAGTCGCCGACGATGCGGGCCCCGTCGGCGCCGCGTATCGTGAGGTTCTTGAGGTCCTTGAGGTAGAGCTCCTTGCCCTCCTCCGCGTCCTGCCACTCGACGTAGTCGCCGTCGACGCCGTAGGCCGAGGAGAGTTTGTAGTCGCCCTTCTTGAGGACGATGGTCCGGTCGGGGCCGACGGCCTTGAGGAGGCTCTTCGCGTCGGAGACGCTGTAGGTCTTCTGGGCCCCCTGCCCCGCGAGGGGAAGGGCGAGGACGAGGGCGAGCGCGACGGCGGCGGGGCGCCAGGTGCCATGGATCATCGTGGACCTCCATTCTCGGCGAGGGAGGGAGGCCTTCCGGCGGCGATGGCGCCCCCCACCCTCCTCGTATATAGTATCACACCATGGAGGCCGCGATGGTAGTCCTTCCCCTCAAAGGCTCGGACCGCAGCTACGAGCTCCGCCCCTCGAAGATCGTCGCCGTGGGGCTCAACTACCGGGAGCACGTGGACGAGAGCCCGACGATCCTCACGCGCCCGACGGACCGGGCGGTCGCGCCGCCGGAGCCGATCCTCTTCCCGAAGACGCCCAACGTCCTCATCGGGCCCGGGGAGCCGATACCGATACCGAGTTCGCTCATCGCGGGCTACGGCTTCGCCGAGCCGCGCACCGACTACGAGGCCGAGCTCGCCGTGGTCATCGGCAGGCGCTGCAGGCGGGTCGGGCCGGCAGAGGCCCTCGACTACGTCCTCGGCTACACCTGCTTCAACGACGTGAGCCAGCGGAACATCCAGAACTCCGACCGCTCCGGCTGGTTCCGCGGCAAGAGCTTCGACGGATTCGGGCCCGTCGGCCCTGTCATCGTCCCCCGCGAGCTCCTCCACGACCCGGAGGACCTCGCGATCGAATGCCGCCTGAACGGGAAGACGGTGCAGCGCGCGAGGACCTCCGCCATGATCTTCGGCGTGCGGGAGCTGATCTCCTATATTTCGCGCAACTTCACCCTGGAGCCCGGCGACCTGATCGCCACGGGCACGCCGAGCGGCGTGGGCGCCCTCAAGGCCGGCGACTTCGTCGAGGTCGAGATCGAGGGCATCGGCGCCCTCGGCAACCCGGTGATCGAGGAGTAGGACATGGAACACGAGATAACGGCGCGCGGGGCCCTCCTCGACGCATCCGGCTCGCTCCGCGAGCCCGGCTGGGCCCGGAGCCTCCTCCTCGACTACGACAGGGCGGCGATCAGGGCCCCGGCCTGGCGCATCAAGGAGTGGGACTACTACTGCGTCGTCTGCGGCGACTACGCGCTCGCCTGCACCATCGCCGACAACGGCTACATGGGCTTCTTCTCGGCCTCGGTCCTCGACTTCGCCGCGGGCTCGAACGCCACGGACGAGGTCATGACGGCCTTCCCCATGGGCCGCGTCGGCCTGCCGAGGAGCTCCGCGGAGGGGACGAGCTCCATCGAGGCCAAGGGCGCGTCGATACGCTTCGAGGCCGGGGGGGGTAAGCGGCGGATATCGATCTCGTGGCCGGGCTTCCGCGCCGGGAAGGGAAGCCCCCCCGCGGGCCTCGAGGCGGAGATCCTCCTCTCGGAGCGGCCGCGCGGCGACTCGATGGTGATCGCGACGCCCTTCGCGGGCGCGCCGCGCGCCTTCTACTACAACCAGAAGATCAACTGCCAGGACGCCGAGGGCTCGTTCAAGTTCGGGCAACGCGTCTTTCCCGTGGAGCGGGGCAGGGCCTTCGGATGCCTCGACTGGGGCCGGGGCGTGTGGACCTGGTCCAACACCTGGTACTGGGGATCCGCCTCGGGCCTCGCCGGCGGGAGCAGCTTCGGCTTCAACATCGGGCACGGCTTCGGCGACACGGGCGCCGCGAGCGAGAACATGGTCTTCCACGAGGGGGTCGCGCACAAGATCGGCAGGCTCGAGATCGAGCTCGACCATCGCGACTTCATGAAGCCCTGGCGGGCGCGCTCCGGGGACGGCCGCCTCGACCTGACCCTCGAGCCCCTCCTCGACCGGCAGTCGAAGACGGACCTCGGCATCCTCGCCTCGATCCAGCACCAGGTCTTCGGCGACTGGTCGGGCAGGGCCACGCTCGACGACGGGAAAACCGTGGAATTCTCCGGCCTGCGAGGTTGGTGCGAGAAGGTGATCAACCGCTGGTGAAGCCTCGCGGTCGTCCTCTTTCGCCTAACGCCCGATCGCGGCCGGGAAGCCCCGCCTAAAGCTCGTACTCCTCGACGGGCTCGGCCTCCTCGACCTCCTCGACCTCCTCAGCCTCCTCGACTGCCTCGGCTTCCTCGACGGGCTCCGCCTCCTCGGCGGCCTCGGCTTCCACCACCGCCGCGGCCTCGCGGAGCAACGAGGCCACGGGCCGGGGCGGCGCATCCCGGGGCCGTTCGGCGGCTGGCCGGGCTTCGGGCACGGGGGCCGCGGGAGGTTCGGGAGCCGGGGCGGCGGGAGGGAAGTACTTGTCCGCCAGGAGGAGGTTGCGCTGGATGCGCGGATCGGCGGGATCGATGGCAGCGGCCTCGCGGAAGCGGAGCGCGGCCTCGTCGCGCCGCCCGAGGCGCCAATAGAGGGTGCCGAGGTTGTTGAGCGCGGTCGCGTCCGAGGGCTCGAGGGAGAGGAGGCGCTCGTAGGCGCCGACCGCCTCCTCGATCCTGCCGCGCATCGCGAGCTCGCTGCCCCTCTTCGCGAGGATGCGCCAGTCCTCGCGCTCGGGGGGGCGGCGCCTCGACTGGTCCTCGGGACGGGCGAAGGCGCGGAATTCGCAGACCAGCGCGACCAGGTCGTCGGTCCTCGGCGCGCCGATGCGGAAGGACTCCAGGGTCTTCGCGATCGCCTCCGCCGACTCCGCCGCGCCTTGGTGCGCCGAGTCGCGAAAGGCCGCGGAGAGCCGGTCGCGGCCGAAGGCCTCGCCGCGATAGTCGCGCGAGCCCGTGAGCCCGTCGGTGAAGAGGAGGATGCGGTCGCCCTCCTCGAGCCTGCGCTCGCCCGCCCTGAAGGAGGCCTCGGGCTGCACGCCGAGGGGCGGGCCCGAGGCGTCGAGCTCCTCGACGGCCATCCTGCGCCTGGAGAGGACGAGGGCGGGCGGGTGCCCGGCGTTGGCGTAGCGGAGGAGCCCGGTCTCCAGGTCGAGGAGGGCGAAGAAGGCCGTGACGAAGTGGTCGGTGTCCTCGATGACGGGCCGGAGCTCCTCGTCGACGGCGGCCATGACGACCGAGGGATCGGCGTCCCATCCGGCGCGCGAGCGGAAGGCGTTCTTCACGAGGGCCGCGATGAGCGCGGCCGTCACGCCCCTGCCGGAGACATCGGCCGCGAGGAGGCCCACTCCGTTCTTGCCGGCCCGGATCGCGTCGTAGAGGTCGCCGCCGGTGTTCTCCGCGGGATAGTAGGCCGCGCCGAAGGCGACCTCCCTGCGGGCGGGCAGGGCCTCTTCCCTCGGCACGATGCGGCGCTGCATGCGGGCGGCCATCCGCGATTCGCGTGCCCGCGCCTCGTCGCGGGTCCTGAGCTCCTCCATGGCGCCGGATAGCGCCGCCGCCCGTTCCTCCGAGGCGCGGCCGGCCTCGTCGATGAGGCCCGACCTGGCCGCGGCGCGCTCGGACATGGCCTTGGCGATGCCGGCGAGCTCGCTGACCCCGGCGAGCTCGCGGAAGGCCGATTCGTCGCCTTCGGCGAGCTTGGCGGCGGCGCGCGAGGCCGCGGCCAGGGGCTTGCCCGCGATCCTCGAGGCCAGCCAGGCGCCCAGGGCCGCGAGGATACCCGGCAGCGCCCAGGGCAGGGAGAGGGAGAGGGCGTCGTCGCCCAACGGGACGTAGCGCAGGACGAGGGCCGCGAGCGCGAGGGCCGCGAGCGAGGCGAGCCAGGAGGCGAGGAAGGTCCTGATACGGTGGTTCGAGCGCATCGCCGCGTCCGCTCCCGTTGATCCGGTCTTTTTTCGCGCGTACTTCGCGCAGGCACCTATTAGTCTATGCCGCCGGCCGGAAAAAGCAACACCGTCGCGGAGGCGCGGCCCGCCGGGCGGGGCCGCCGGCCGCGGGCGGTATCGCCCATCGCGCCGCGGGAAGCCTCACATCAGGCTCACGGGATCGACGTCCGCCTCGACGCGGACGCCCGCGGGCGGCCGCCAGGCGGCCAGGGCGGCGGCCAGGGCCCGGTGCATGGGGCCGAGCTCCGCGGCGCGGAAGAGGAGCTGCCAGCGGTAGGTGCCCGCCACGAGGCCGAGGGGGCACTCGGCGGGGCCGAGGATCTCGGCCTCGGGCGGGAGGGCGCCCGAGGCGACGAGCTCGGCGAAGGCCCTCGCCGCCTCGACGGCCCGGGCCTTCTCCTTCGACCTGAGGACGACCCTGACCAGCCGCGCGTAGGGCGGGAAGCCGAGCTCGCGCCTCGCGGCGAGCTCCCCTCGGTAGAAGGACTCGGAGTCGAGGGCGGCGGCCTGCCTGATCACCGGGCTGTCGGGGCGGTAGGTCTGCAGGATCACGCGGCCGTCCGGCGTGAAGCGTCCCGCGCGGCCGGCCACCTGCACCACGAGGGAGAAGGCACGCTCGGCGGAGCGGAAGTCCGGCAGGTTGAGGGTCGTGTCCGCGAGGATGACGCCGACGGTGCGCACGCGCGGGAAGTTGAGCCCCTTCGCGACCATCTGCGTGCCGAGGAGGACGTCGACCTTCCCCTCGCGGAAATCCTCGAGGGCGGACTCGAGCTCGCCCTTGCGCGAGGTCGAGTCCGCGTCGACGCGGCGTATGCTGAGCTCCGGGAAGAGCCGCGCGGCCTCCTCCTCGATCCGCTCCGTGCCGAAGCCCGACCAGCCCACGTCGAGTGAGCCGCATTCCGGGCAGGCGGAGGGCGGGGCGGCGCGATAGCCGCAATAGTGGCAGACGAGGGCGTCGCGGTCCTTGTGGTAGGTGAGGGAGACCGAGCAGTTGCGGCAGCGGATCTCGCGGCCGCAGGTGTTGCAGCGGAAGAAGTAGGAGAAGCCGCGGCGGTTCAGGAAGAGGATGGACTGCTTGCCGTCGCGGCGCGCGTCGCGGACCGCCTCGGCCAGGCGGCGCGAGATGGGCCCGCGCTCGCCCCGCATGTCGACGACCTCGACCGCGGGCTCCGCCCCGCCCGCGAGGCGCCTCGTCAGCGGCAGCCGCTCCATGGAGCCCTCGTCCATGAGCCGCCAGGCCTCGACCGAAGGCGTGGCGCTGCCCATGACGAGGCGGGCGCCCTCGATCGCGCAACGCTTCATCGCGACCTGGCGCGCGTGGTAGCGCGGCGCCGAGCCGGCCTTGTAGCTCGAGTCGTGCTCCTCGTCGATGACGACGAGGCCGAGGTCCCGGATCGGCGCGAAGACGGCGCTCCGCGCGCCGATGGCCACGCGGGCCTCCCCGCGCAGGAGCCGCCGCCACTCCGCGAGCCGCCGCGAGGGCGTCAGCCGCGAGTGGAGGACGGCGCAGCGCCCGCCGAAGCGCTCGACCGCGGCCTCGGCGACCTGGCCGGTCAGCGCGATCTCGGGCACGAGGTAGATGACGCCGCGCCCGCGCGCGAGGGTCTCCTCGGCGGCCTGGAGGAAGACCTCGGTCTTGCCGGTCCCCGTCCGGCCGTAGAGGTACCAGGTGCCGCCGGGCCTCGAGGTCATGCGATCGAGGGCCGAGCGCTGCTCTCCCGAGAGGGAGAGGGCCGAGCGGCCGATCTCGACGTCCTCGAAGTCGGCGGCGGCCCGGCCCTCGTCCCCGGGCGCGGCCGATTCCCGCCGGCCGGAGGGGAGCATCGCGGCCAGGGCCTCGCCGGGCGAGCAGAAGTACATGCCCGCCATCCAGCGCGCGAGCTCGACGCTCCGGGAGTCGAAGAGGGGCTCGGCGTCTATCGTGCGCGTTATGCGACGCAGATCCGCCTCGGGGATGTCCGGCTCCTGGAGCTCCGCGGTCACGAAGCCGACGGCCTCGCGGCGGCCGAAGGGCGCGGATACGCGGGTCCCCGGCGAGGCCGGCGACTCGGGCGAGTTGCGGTAGGTGAGCTCCCCGAGGCGGGGCACGTCGAAGAGGACCTTGAGGAATTCGGCCATCGCCTAGTCCGCGCCGGGCGCGCCCCCGGACGCGGCGGCCGGTGGGACCGCCCCATCGGCCTCCATCCGCGAGCGCAGGAGCTTGAGGTCCTCCCAGGCGGGCCGCTTCAAGGTCCCGTCCCTGAGGAGGGCGCTCGGATGGTAGGTCGCGAGCAGGGGCAGGCCTTCGTACTCGAGCCAGCGGTTGCGCAGGGCGCCGATGCCCTCCTTCGACCCGGCGAGGGCCTGGGCGGCCACCCTCCCGAGGCAGAGGACGTAGGAGGGACGGAGCGCCTCGACCTGGCGGCGCAGGTAGCCGAGGCAGGCGGCCTGCTCGTCGGGGGCGGGGTCGCGGTTCATCGGCGGCCTGCACTTGACCACGTTGGCGATGTAGCAGTTCGTCCGGCGCGAGAGCCCGATGGAGGAGAGCATCTTGTCGAGGAGCTGGCCCGCGGGCCCGACGAAGGGCCTACCCGTCGCGTCCTCCTCCTCGCCGGGTCCCTCCCCCACCACGAGGACGAGGGGCCGCGGAGAGCCCTCGCCGAAGACGGCCCTCGACCTCCCCGAGGCGAGGCGGCAGGCCGCGCAGCGCGCGACCTCCTCGCAGAGGGTGGGAAGCCGCTCCGCGCCCCGCGCGGCCTCGCCGCCCCGGTCGCGCGCGTCGGCGCCTCCCGCGGAGGCCTCGCCGCCGGACTCGGCGGCCTCGGCCGCCGCCTGGAAGTCGGGCTCCTGCCGCGGTCGCCGCGCCCCGCCGGCGAGCCAGTCCTCGAGCGTGACCAGCTCCGTCCAGAGCCCGCGCCGCGTCTCCGCGTCGAGGCGCGCCGTGTCGAGGGAGGCGGGCGCCGCCGGCCCAGGAGCGGTATCTCGATCGCTCATCGCGTCCCTCCCTCGCCGTTCGGCGTATCCTCGCCGTTCGGCGTATCCTCGCCGTTCGGCGTATCCTCGCCGTTCGGCGTATC
>CAYNPQ010000037.1:11887-33554 GCA_964399065.1 uncultured Treponemataceae bacterium
CTCGCCGATGCCCTCCAGCGCGCGCTGGATCTTCCCGTAGGAGCGGATCGAGAGGAAGGCCGCGACGAGGTCCTCGCGCCCGATCCTCGCCTTCTCCTCCTCGAGGAGCCGGCAGGCCACGGCCATGTTGCGCCGCGAGGTGGCGGGATCGAGGAGCCGCGACGCGAGGTAGTAGTACAGGACGAGGTCCTTGGGGGGGAGGAGGAGGCCCGTCGTGAAGAAGTACGAGGCCTCGTTGAGATAGAAGCGGGCCCTCTCCGTCTTGCCGCGGTCGGCGGAGGACTCGGCCATGAGGACGAGGAGGGTGAAGGTGGGCCAGAAGCAGGAGTGCCTGAGGCCGAGGGTCAGGGCCTCGAGGGCGACCTCCTCGGCCTTGCGCGAGTCGCCCGCCATGAAGCGGCAGAGCGCGAGGCTGCGGAGGGCCTCGACCCGGTCGAAGTCGTTCTTGACCTGGCCCGCGTAGAACTCGGCCTGCACGAAGCGGTCCCGCGAGGCCTCCCGCTGGCCGGCGAAGAGGTACGAGACCGCGAGCATCGCGTTCGCCTGCGAGAGGGCCGACTCCGAGAGGGGGCCGAGCGAGAGGAGGCGTTGCGCGACATCGACGATGCCCGCGAAGTCGCAGAGCTGCCAGAGCGTCTTGACCTTGAAGTCGAGGGCGAAGTAGATCTGGCCGCGGTAGCCCTCGGGCATCAGCTCGAGGAGGCGGTCGACGCCGGCGAGGGCGCGGCCGTAGTCGCCCGAGTACAGGTGGAAGCCCGCGCGCGCCGCCTCGACCTCTCGCGCGTCGCCGCCGGGGATGGCCTCGCACTGCGCGACGAGGCGCCGCGCCTCGTCGAACTCGTTGCGCATCATCGCGACCGTCGACATGGTGGCGAGGAGGTTCTGCACGCTACGCACGCCGATGTCGGAGCGGCGGTAGTAGTAAAGCGCCTTGCGGCCCGCGAAGAGGGCCTTCTGGAAGGAGTGGGTCTCGGCCGCGTGCGCGCAGATCTGGTGGTAGGCGTAGCCCATGAGGGTCGCGTCCTTGCGGACGAGGGCGATGCGCACGATGCGGCGCAGGGCCTTCTCCGACTCCTCGGTCTTGCCCCTGTTGAAGAGTATCGCGGCCTTCGTGATGAGAAGGCGGAGCGAGGCCTTCTCGTCGCCCTTGAGCCTCCGGATGAGGACGTCGATGTAGGGCAGGGCGTCGTAATTGTAGGTGCGGTTCGGGTCGTCGAGGAGGGCGCGCGTGGCCTCGGCGTAGCGCTCCGATCGGACGAGGTGGTAGATGAGCCTGAGCCGGTCGGGCCGCTCCCGCCCGAGGAGGATGTCGGCGATGTGCCCGTGGATGACGCGCTTGTTGTGGTTGAGGAGGCTCGCGTAGAGGGCCTTCTTGTACACGTCGATGCGGTACCAGTAGGAGCCGGCCTCCCCGACGACGAGGCCGTCCTTGAGGAAGCGTTCGATGGCGGGCTCGACGCAGCCGGGGTCGCTGCCCGTGGCCCTCTGCAGGTAGCGCGCGTCCTCGGCCGTGAAGGAGTGCGCGAAGACCGAGAGCCGCTTCGCGAGGTCGCGCCACTCCGCCGGGTAGCGCTCGAGGCTCGAGAGGAAGATGTTCTGCACGGTGGCCGGGAGCGAGGAGGCGTCGCCGTGCTTCCGCGCGTAGGCCGCGTACTCGCGGAGGAAGAGGGGGTTGCCCATGCTCGCCTCGAGCACGCGGGCGAGGGCCTCGGGCGCGGCCTCGGGCCAGTGCGCGCGCACCAGGGCCTCGGCCTCGGCCTCCGGGAGGGGCGGGAGCTTCAGGGCCTTGAGGCCCTGGAAGGCCTTGCGGAGCTCGGGCGGGAACTCGCGTCCCGCGAGGACGAAGAAGGGCTTGATCCGGCCGTGCTTGAAGAGGTACTGGAAGAACTCGCGGGAGAGGCGGTCCATGAAAGGCGCGTTGTCGACGCAGACGAGGATCGGGAAGAGGTCCTGCGAGTGCCGCTCGAGGATCGCGTCGAAGACGTCGTAGAGGGCCGCGATGGAGATGGCCGCGGGGTCGGGGGCCCCGGCCTTCGGGCGCCGCCCCTCCCCCTCCCCTTCGTCGTCGTCCCGGCACTGGCAGACGAGGTCGACGAAGCGCGAGGCCGCGGACTCGGAGACCTCCGGCAGGGAGTCGAGCGCCGCCCGGGCCTCGGCCGAGCTCGCGTCGATCCCGAGGCCGAGGTAGCCGAGGATGATGTCGACGATGACCGCGAGGCCGCCGGGCCGGTACTTCTGCGCCCGGGCCGAGAGGATCGGCGTGGCGAAGTCGGGGAAGAGCCTGATCTTCTCGACGAGGGCCTGCACGAGCCGGGTCTTGCCCGCGCCCGCCTCCCCGAGGAGGTAGAAGCCCGAGACCTCGTCGTAGCGGTTGCGGATGTAGGCCTTGAGCATCTCGTCGAGGAGCTCCCTGCGCCCCACGAAGGGCCCCGCGTCGCGGAGGGTCCCCGAGTGCCCGCCCTTGACCGAGAAGGCCGTGATGGGCTCGGTCTTGCCCTTGGCCTCGACGCGCCGCGGCTCCGAGAACTCGAAGTCGGCCTCGCACTTCTCCTTCGCGGCGTCGGAGACGAGGATCTCGCCGGGCTCCGCGGCGGCCTCGAGGCGTTGCGCGACGCTCATGGCGTGGCCGGTCACCACGTCGAACTCGCCCCGGCGGCCCGTCGTGACGAGACCGGTGTGGATGCCGGTGCGGAAGGCGAAGCCGCGCTCCGCGGAGGCGCCGAGGCGCGCGTCGGCCTCGCCCGCGCGCGCGAGGAATTCCAGGGCCGCGTGCACGGCGCGCGAGGGGTCGTCCTCGTGGAGCTCGGGCACGCCGAAGACCGCGACGAGGGCGTCGCCGATGTACTTCTCGACGATGCCGCCGTGGGCGCGTATGATCGACTCGAAGAGGCCGAAGATCCTCGTCATGAGGGCGTCCATCTCCTCGGGGTCCATGCGCTCGGAGAGGCTGGTGAAGCCCTTCATGTCCGAGAAGAGGATGGTGGCGACGCGCCGCTCGCCGGTCTTGAGGTTGTCCCTGTCGGTCATCATCGCGGATCGAGTGTACACGGGCGCCGGGCGGCGGCGCAAGGCGGCCCGGCGGCGGAGCCCGCCCTCCGGGGAGGAAGCGCCCCGCGGCGGCCGGGCGGGCTGCTCCGCGCCGGGAACGTTAGCCGATCTCGAACTCCATGTCCGGGTCGAGGGGATAGATCGGCCTCGGCACCTTCTTGAAGGCGATGGTCTCGAGGACCTCGTTCGAGCAGCCCCTCGAGGTGGCGAGGATGGCGCGGGCCGCGATGTCGCGGAAGCAGGCCTCGAGGTAGCCGAGCTTGACGACGACGAGGCAGTGCTCGCGCGCGTCGACGCCGAGGGCCGGAAGGAGCCCCTCGTCGCCGAAGCCGATGTGCTTCGAGGTGAGCGCGAGGCGGAGGTTCCGGTGGGCGACGAGGGCGAGGTCCGAGCCGTAGGGGCCGTAGCCGCGGGCGATGCGCAGGACCTCGACCTCGAGGCGCTGGGGCCTGCCGTCGACCTTGTCCCAGGTCCCGCCGACCTCGACGCGAAGCCGCGCGCCCTCCCCCGCCGCGACGCAGGCGGCCGTCGCGCGCGCGTCGTAGAAGCCCGAGTAGAGGAGGGGCGTGGGGAGGCGCTCGACGCTCGGCATGGTCTCGAGGATGCGCTCGAGGAGGTCGGTGGAATCGCCGGTCGAGCCCGCGGTCGGGTTGTCGCCGGAGTCGGAGACGAAGACCGGCCGCAGTCCCTCGCGGAGGACGGCGTCGTAGGCGGCCTCCATCGCGCGGCGGCTGTCGTGGTGCTCGCTGCGGAAGACGAAGTCGGCGCGCCGCTCCCAGAAGGCCCGGGCGAGGCGGAGGGCCGCGGCCTCGGCCTTCGCCCGCGCCCCGTCGCCGAGGGCGGTGACGAGGGCGGTGACCGCGTCGTGCCCGTCGTCGGCCCAGGGGAAGCCGAGGAGGAAGGAGGCCGCGAGCACGCCCTCCTCGCGCTCCGCCTCCCTGCATGACGCGATGAGCGACAGCATCGGCTCCGCCCCGGACTCGGACTTCTCGCCGGCGATGAGGACCGGGATCGAGCGCCGCGCGGTGACGAGGGGGCGGCCGCTCCGCAGGGAGGCGAGGAGCATGCGGGCCGCGTGGGCGCCGGTCTCGCGGCAGTCCACGTGGGGCGCCGTCTTGTACCCGACGAGGCCGTCGGCGCATTCGAGCATCTCGTCGGTGATAGTGGCGTGCATGTCGAGGGCCGCGGTCAGGGGGACGCGCGGCAGGAGCCGCCTGATCGCGGCCAGGAGGTCGCCCTCGGCGCAGCCGAGGCCCTCGACCTTCATCGAGCCGTGGAGGGCGAGGCAGGCGCCGTCGACGGGACCGGCCGCGAGGGCCTCCTCGATCCGGCGGAGCATCTCGGCCTTGAGCTCGCCGTAGAGCCGCGCCGAGACCACGCCGTTCGGCACGGCGCGGGCGAGCAGGGTCGGGACGATCTCGCAACCCTCCCCCCGGAGGGCCTCGATGATGCCCGTGGAGGAGTAGTAGGGGAGCATGCCGCGCTCGAGCATCTCCGCCCCGCGGAATACGACGAAGTCCTCCTCGCCGGTGATGATCGGGTTGAGCGTGTTCGACTCGTGGTTCATCCCGCCGACGACTATTCGCATGGGGTTGGCTCCTCTCGGGTTTCGCGGTTTCCAAGGATGGCGGGCGGCGGGGTTCCCGGCCGGCGCCGCCGGCGGACCCGCCTCGGCCTGGCCCGTGGCGCGTCCCCATCCGTCCCTTCGTCGCGGCATTCTGGCTCCCGAGCCGTCCGGAGTCAAGGCCCGCTGTCCACATTCGTAAGTTTACTTTACTAACTAATATGCTATACTCGGAACCGGAGGATCAGCGCCGTGATGAGGCAACGCGAGACGCCGCCGCGCGCGGACGGAAGGAAGAGCGACAAGGCGCCCGGGAAGGCGGCGAACCGCGGCCTCCTCCTCGGACTCCTGCGGCGGCGCGGGCCGGTCTCGCCAAGGAGTCGGGCCTCACCAAGGTGACGGTCTCTTCGCAGGTCGCCGAGCTCATCGGGCTCGGCGTCGTGAGGGAGGCCGGGGCGGGGGCCTCGGAGCTCGGGCGCAAGCCCCTCATGCTCGAGATTGACGGCGCCGCGGGCCGCGCCCTCGGCCTCGCCGTCTCGACGGAGTCGATCCGCGTCCTCGAGATCGACGCGGCCGGGGCGGTCGCGCGCGACGAGACCCTGCCCCTCGCTAGCCGCTCGCCGGCGACGGTCGCGGAGGCGGTGTCGCGCGAGATCGGGAAGGCCCGGCGGCGCTGCGCCCGCACGCGGCACGGCCTCCTCGGGGTCGGCGTCGCGCTGCCCGGCGCCGTGGACCGGGACTCGGGCAGGGTGCTCCGCTCGGCGAAGCTCGACTGGACCGAGGTCCCCTTCCGGGAGATGCTGGGGCGGCGCCGCGGCGGGGCCCTCTTCGTCGGGAACGACGCAGCGCTCGCGGCCGTCGCGGAGCGCGAGCTCTACGCGCCCGGGACCGAGGACTTCGTCTGCCTCCTTGTCGACGAGGGCATCGGCTCGGGCGCCTACCTCGATGGCGTCGCGCATCGCGGCCGCAACGGCCTCTTCGGCGAGGTCGGCCACATGACCATCGTCCACGGCGGGCCCCGCTGCCCCTGCGGCAACCTGGGCTGCTGGGACCTCTACGGCTCCGAGCTCGCCCTGAGGCTCGCCCTGGGCGCGGCGAGGAAGGGCCCGCCGCCGACGCCCGCGGAGCTCCTCGAGCTCGCCGCGGACCGACCGGCCTGGAGCCGGAGGGCCTTCGCCGACTTCGCGGCCTACCTCGCGACGGGCATCGCGAGCCTCGTCAACGCCATGGCCCCCTCGATCCTTGTCGTGAACAGCGCCGTCCTCGCGGCCTCGCCGCCCCTCTTCGAGGCCCTGCGCTCCGCCGTGGCCGACAGGACCATGGCCCGCTCGGGCGGATGCGAGCTGCGGCTCTCCGTCCTGGGCAAGGCCGCGCCGGCGAGGGGCGCCGCGATGGCCGCGTTGGAGCTCTTCTTCGAGGGGATCGCCCTCGGGCGCGCCGCGCGGGACTGAGGGCGACGCCCGCCGCGCGCCGCGGCCGCGGGACTTGCTCGCGGGGACGCGATATACTTTTGTCGCAGGGAGGCAGCCATGAAGAGGATAGCCGCCGTCACGGCCTTCGCGTTATTCGCCTGCGCGGCCTTCGCGCAGGGCTCGACCCAGGAGCCGGAGGAGCCCAAGCGCGCGGTCCTGCCCGTGGTGCTCAACATCCTGCCGGGCCTCGGCCTCGGTTCCTTCGTCCAGGGCGATCCCCTCGGCGGCTTCGTCGGCCTCGGCGGCGAGGTCGCCGGCGTCGGCCTCCTCGTGTTCGGCGGGGCCTACGGCTACGCCAACCTCCTCGGCGCGATCTTCGCCGGGATGCTGGGGGCGGACACGACGATGTCGGCCGGGAATTTCCAGACGGGGATGTACCTCGCGGTCGGGGGCGCGGTCCTCTGGACCGGGACCAAGGTCTTCGAGATCGCGAGGCCCATCGTCTACGCGAAGGACTGGAACGAGGAGCGGGGCTTCGCCTCGATCGGGCTGGCGCCAGGCCTCCGCCCCTCGGCGGCGGGCTTCGAGCCGGCCCTCGTCCTCAAGATCTCCTACTGACTCAGCACCATCACCTGCACGATCTGCAGGATCGGGAAGATGATGCAGACGATGATGAAGGTGATCTCGAGGGCCATCATGCGGCGCTCGGCCGTGTCGGTCTTCACCATGTCGTAGACGCTCTGGAGCGTGTCCAGCCGGCGCTCGATCGACCACTTCCAGCCCTCGGTGTTGAAGATGGAGCAGAGCTTGTCGTAGACCTGCCCGAGGAAGTAGTCGCCGATGATCTTCGAGGAGTTCTCGAGGTTCTCCAGGATGAAGAGCGCGTCGAAGCGCAGGGCCTGGATGTGCGCGAACTTCATCTTGGCCGAGCCCCGGGGCAGCCTGCGGCGCGGGGCCTCTGAGTAGATGACGCGGATGTCGGCCTCGGCCTGGTCGAGCCAGTCGTCGAGGAGGCGGTCGAGGACGCGGAGCTCGAGGAGCTGATAGTTGGCGTGCTCCACCATGAGGAGGAGGTCCTCGTAGTCCGCGGCGCTGTCGATGATCAGGCAGCGGTCCATGTCGAAGACGGCCAGGTCGCCCTTGTGGTAGGAGTAGGGCTCGCCGAGCGTCGCCTCGATCTGGGACTCGTGGAGCTGCGAGTCCGAGTCCTCCCCGATGAGCAGCGCGGCGGCGTAGTCGCGGTTCCTCGCCAGGAAGCTCGCGGGATCCTCGGCGCAGTCGAGGAGGCAGAAGGCCGTGTAGGTCTCCACGTCGCAGCGTTCGTGGGGCGCGTCGACGGCGGGCTTGATCGCCTCGAGGACCCGCTCGAAGCTCTCCTTGGCGAAGGATTCGAGGGTCAGGGCCCGGCCCGAGTCGAGGATGGTCCTCGCCTTGAGGAGATGGAGCTCCTCGAAGGAGAGCCGCGCCTTCACGCGCACGATGACGGTGACGACGCCCTCCTCGTAGATCTTCGCCTGGGCCGTGAAGCACTCGAAGGAGCCGCGGTCGACGCAACCCGCCTCGCCGAGGCTCAGGACGAGGGGCTTGGGCAGGGTGATGGAGGCGGGAGTGTCGCGGCGCTTGACGATGCCGAGGTCGTCGTGCGCGGGGATGAGGGCCGCGACCTTCTTCAGGTTGACGGCGCGGCCGACGTCGTAGATGTGGAAGCGGACCGTCTCGACAAGGTGGATCTCGGCCGAGTCGCTCGTCGGCTCCCGGCGCTTCCTCCCGACTTTCTGGGGCGCGGGCGGCTTGGCGGGGACGCGCCTCGCCGACGTCGGCGACGGCTTCCGGCGGGTAGGCGGCCGCGGGCCGGGGCCGGCCATCCCGAATAGTTCCGCCGGCCGCGGATCGGCCGGCAGGGAGGGGCGGCCGCGGGGGACGGCCTTCCCGCTCATGGCGTTCCGGCCTCCGCCTTCACCTCGGTCCTCGGGGGAGCCTCGCGGTCGAGCACGGAGAGGATGAGGGAGAAGCCGGTCGGCAGCTGGTAGGGGGCGGTGAAGAGGCCGCCCGGATGGTTGACGGTCACGAGGGGGGTGCGGTCGCCCGCGGGCCCCATGGCCTCGAGGCATACCTTGAGCGGATAGGGGTACTCCTGGAGCTCGCGCGAGTAGACTCCCGCGACGAGGCCCTTCTCGGCGGCCGGCGTCGTCACCGTCACCGAGAGCCTCGTGCTGGCCGGGACCAGGGAGCCCGCGGCCGGGGTCTGGGCCACGACGAGGCCCTCCTTCTCCTTGCCGGCGGCCTTGCGCATGGTGAAGGTCACGACGAGATCGGCCTTCTGCACCTGGGCGAGGACCTCGGCGAAGCCCAGGCCCTTGAGGTCGGGCACGAGGAGCTGGGGCTTCTCGGGGCCCCGGCTCACGACGAGCTCGAGCTTGGTCGGCCCGCCTATCTCCGTGCCGGGAAGGGGCTTCTGCTGGAGGACGGTGCCGGCCGGCGACTTGTCGAAGATGTAGACCGGGGGCTCCCTGATCGACAGGAGGGGCTTGGTCGAGGCGAAGAGGTTCTGGAGGTGGATCTTGACCTCGTTGACGTCCTGGCCGACGAAGTTCTCGACCTTGTCGGCGACCGCGCCCTTGCTCACGCTGAGCTGGATGCGGCGTCCCGCCTTGACGATCGAGCCCGAGCGCGGCCGCTGGTCCACGATGAGGCCCTTGTCCGCCGGGCTGTCGGTGAAGCGGAGGGAGATCCTCGGGTAGAGCTCCTTCTCCTGCAGCTTGACGAGGGCCTGGGCGAGCTCCATGCCGCGGACCTCGGGCACCATGGTCTGCTCGGCGCCCCGGATCGAGAGGAGGAAGGCGGCGAGGCCCGCCACGACCATGAGGACGATGACCGCCCCGAGGCCGTAGGCGACGACGCGGTAGTGCTCGCGGTCGATCGCCTCGATCTTGCGGAGGTCGAGGGGAAGGCTCGGCAGCTTGATGGACGAGAGCTTGGAGAACTTGGGGAGCTTCGGGAGCTTGAAGTCGAGCTTCATGTGGCGGTCCGTTTCCTTCGGGCTAGCGCCCCAGGACGGTGCCTGCGAGTCCCCTGATCCCGTTGGCGAACTCCCGGTACGGGAGGGCCTTCTTGTGCTGGATCTGGAGGCGCCTGAGGGCGACGAGGCCGTCCTTCGTTTGTACCATTATGCCGCGGCTCTTGTCTAGGCCGAGCACCGTCCCGGGCTCGGAGCCCTCGAAGTCGAGGCCGCCGGCCCCCGGGGCGAAGGTCACGCCGGGATAGGGAAAGGATTCGAGGACCGCGAGACGCTGGCCCCTGAGGCAGGTGAAGGCCCCCGGCCAGGGCGTGAAGGCCCGGACCTTGGCGTCGATCTCGAGGACCGGCGCGCTCCAGTCGAGGAGGCCGTCGTCCTTGGCGATGAGTCGGCAGTAGCTCGGCTCGCCCTCCTGGGGCCTCGCGACCTCGATCCCCTCCTCGACCTCCTCGAGGACGCGCGAAAGGAGGTCGGCTCCGAGGAGGGCCGCGGTCTCGGAGAGGTCCTCGGCGTTCTCGCGGCCGGTCAGGCGGATGGGCTCGACCCCGAGGATGTCGCCCGAGTCCATTTCGAGGGCGAGGCGCTGGACGCTCACCCCCGTCTCGCGGTCGCCGGCGAGTATGGCGCTCTGGATCGGGGCCGGCCCGCGGTACTTGGGGAGGAGGCTCGGGTGGACGTTCACCCCGCCCTTGGGGAAGAGGGCGAGAAAGCGCGGGCCGAAGATCCGGCCGTAGGCGAAGGAGACGAGGATGTCGGGCCGGAGCGCGGAAACCGCCTCGCGGGCCTCGGCCCCGAGGCGCTCGGGCGCGAGCACCGGGACGGGGCTCGGCACGGCCCCGAACCTGCCGAAGATGGCCGCGGCGGCCTGGGCCACGGGGGTCGCGGCCGCCTCGAGCCCCCTGCCCTTCTGGGCCTCGGGGTTGGTGAGGACGCCGACGATCTCGTGCTCGAAGGAGAGCCGCACGAGGGAGGGCACGGCGATGTCGGGGCTTCCGGCGAACAGGACGCGCATCTCAAGCCTCGGCGCTCGGCCGGCCCTATTTCCTGAGGAGGCGCTGGTACTGCGCGAGGGCCCGTTGGCGCTTGAGCGCGCTCAACCTGTCTATGAAGAGGATCCCTTCGAGGTGGTCGAACTCGTGGAGGAGGACCCGGGCGAGGAGGCCGGTCGCCTCGATCGAGAAGGGCCGGCCCTTCTCGTTCCAGGCCTGCATCCGCAGCGACTCGGGCCGGACCACCCGCTGATAGAGGCCGGGCAGGGAGAGGCAGCCCTCCTCGTAGTCGATGGTCTCCTGCGAGGTGAGGACGATCTCCGGGTTCGCGAAGACACGGGGCTTGTCGCCCTCGACGTCGGTGACGAAGAGGCGGATCGGGCGGTCGACCTGGGGCGCGGCGAGGCCGATGCCCTTGCCCCTCTTGAGCGCCTCGAACATGTCCGCGGCGAAGGCGGTGAGCTCGGGGCCGAATTCCTGCACGGGGGAGGACTTCCGCGCGAGGGTCTCGTTTCCGTAGGTGACGATGTCGAGCATCGCTAAGAAGATACCCAGTCGCGGCCCCTCTCGTCGAGGGGCCGCCGCGGGGGCGTCAGCGGGCCTTGCCGAGGGCCGACAGGTCGACGGAGTCGCCGGGCTTGACCCCGATCCGCCCGAACCAGCCGCGGGGGACCTCGAGGGCGTAGCGGAGGGAACGCTCCGAGCCCCGGGCGTCGAGCGAGAAGGGCTCGAGGTCCATGATCTCGCGGATGGTCCCGTCCGAGGAGAGGTAGGCCACCGAGAGGGGGATCGAGGTGTTCTTCATCCAGAAGGCGAGGCGCTGGTCCGCCTCGAAGACGAAGAGCATGCCCTCGCCGTCCTTGAGCGAGGTGCGGAACATGAGGCCCTTCTCGCGCTCGGATGGGGTCCTGGCGACCTCGGCCTTGAGCGCCGAGCCCCCGACGCGGAGCTCGACCGTCCGGAGCCGGGGGTTCGCCGAGGTCGGGCCCTCCTCGGGGGAGGACTTGGCGGCGCAGGAGAGCAGGCAAAACGCGAACAGGGCGGCCAGGGCGGCCTTCGCGGCGTGTCTCATCGTGGTTCCTCGCAGGTTCGGATCAAAAAAAAGCAGGAACCCGTGGGGGTTCCTGCGGGAAATCGACGAATTCCGATCGAAGAGATCAGTACCCGCCCTTGGAATCGCGCGGCTTGCGGGACTTCTTGAGGAGCTTCCTCGCGAGAGCCTTCTGCTTGCGGTTCTTGATGGTGGAAGGCTTCTCGAAGTACTCGCGCTTCTTCCACTCGCGGATGATGCCCTCTTTCTCGACCATGCGCTTGAAGCGCTTGATGGCCTTCTCGAGGGGCTCGCTCTCGTCCACGATAATCTGCTTGATAGGAATCACCTCCCTTCGATCAGCCCCGCCATTATAGCGGCGGCGCGATTCTTGTCTAGGGGAGGGCGCGAGAGCCAGAACTCCGGGTCGACCGCCTGCCCGCCCGCGCGGAGCTCCCAATGGAGGTGGGGTCCCGTGGAGAGGCCGGTCGAGCCCGAGCGTCCGAGGACGGCGCCGCGCTCGAGGGCCTGTCCCTCGCGGACCGCGATCGAGGACAGGTGCATGTACAGCGAGTAGAGGCCCGGCAGGTGCTCGAGGACGACCGTGAGGCCCGTGACCGCGCGGTCCGCGGCGAGGACCACGCGGCCGGGGCCGCAGGCCCAGACCTCGGTCCCCGTGGCGACGGCCAGGTCCACGCCCGCGTGGACGCTCGCGTCGCTGCCCCCGCCCTCGTAGAGGTAACGCCGCCGGTCCCCGAAGCCCGCGCTCCTGCGGCGGGGCACGAGGGGCATCATGAAGGGCGAGCCGTCGAGGTAGACGGCGTCCGCGTCGGCGCGGCCGAGGATCTCGTAGAGCCGCTTCGCCTCGGCCTCCTTTCGGGGATCGGGTTCGGTGCGGAGCTTCGAGTTGGCCGCGTCGAGGGGGATGACCTCGGTCGGAAAAGAGCGGGCCTCGATCGAGACGGGTGCCGAGAGCGAGACGGGCCCCGCCGAGTCGACCACGAGGCGGTAGGCGCCGGGGGCGAGTTCGGCGGGGACGGCCATGACGAAGCCGAAGGCTCGGAAGACGGGCGACACGCCGACCAGGGGCAGGGGCGAGAGGGCCGGGCCGGCGAAAAGCGAGGCCGCCGCGACCGGGACGGCCGCGGCCCCATTGCCCGCGGCGCCGTCGGCCGCGGGCAGGAGCCTCGCCTCGGCCCCGACGAGATCCGGTTCCGAAAGGGCCCAGCCGACGAGGGGATCGCCCTGCCGGAGGCGCTCGGGCAGCATGAGGGCGGCGCGCGCCGGGCGCCCCGGCGCGGGGGCGGGAACCTGGGCGGAGAGCGCCTCCGCGCCCGGGGCCGCGACGAGGAAGCAGAGACAGGGAAGGAGCAGGGCCCTTCCGCGGGGATTCGGCATTTCGCCAAGATAGCGGGCGGCCGCCGTCCCGGGAAGTCCCCCGCGGAGCCGCCGACAATCTCGGTCGCACCCGTCGGCGCTTCCGCGCCCCACGCAAATAGTCTATACTCCCCGAAAGGCCCATCCGAAACCATGGAGTTCCGAATGCTCTTCACGACGGGAAACCTCATCACCCTCGGCATCGTGCTCGTCGTCCTCCTCGTCTACCGACAGCTCGACCGCGACAACCGCTCGCTCGAGAAGGTGAAGAAGTACGCGGAACGCCTCAAGGACGAGCTCTCGGCCTACGTCGACAAGCGGGCCGAGGACTTGAAGCGCTACGGCATCGAGCTCGACGTGCAGCAGAAGGCGGCCAAGGTCGCCCTCGAGCGGGTGCAGGCCGTCCAGGCGGGGCTCCAGGAGCGGGCCGAGGCCATCGGGGGCATCGAGAAGCGGCTCGGGGAGTACGACGCCGCCCTCGCCCGCCTCATGGAGATGACGGCCCGCGTCGACGAGAACCTCTCCCGCCTCCACGAGGAGGCCGAGTTCACCGATTCCGTGGCCCGCAAGCTCGAGGCCGCCGAGAAGACGATGGCCGCCATCGAGCGCGACCTGCCGGGCCTCCGGGCCGGCTTCGCGAAGGATTCCGCCGCGGCCCTCGAGTCCTTCAAGGGCGAGCTCCTCTCCGACGTCGGCCGCCGCCTCGCCGAGGTCGGCTCCGTCCTCGAGAAGGCCAGGGCCGAGGCCGAGGCCGGCCTGCAGCGCGCGGACCTCGGCCGCGCCGAGCTCGAGCGGGAGCTCGGCCGGGCCTTCGAGCGCGCCAGGGACGAGTCGGTCAAGCTCGAGGACGCGGCCTTCGCCAAGCTCCGCGAAGGCACCGAGGCCAAGGCGGCCCGGCTCAAGGAGCTCGTCGACGAGAAATTCGCCCAGCTCGGCGCCCTCGCCAAGGAGAAGGCGACCGAGACCCAAGGCGTCATCAAGAGCTTCAAGGCCGAGTGGAAGTCCGAGGCCGAGGACCTCCTCGCCAGGGGCAGGGCCGAGGCGGAGGAGGCCGCGGCCGGCCTCGCCAACAGGATCTCGGAGGCCGAGGAGCGGGTCCAGGCCAGGGTCATCGCGGTCGAGGAGGCCCAGGCGGCCATCGAGGGCACGGCCTCCCGCGCGACCCGCGAGGCGGCCCAGGCCGTGGCCGAGCTGCGCTCCGCCCGCGAGGAGGTTTCGGCCAACGCGAAGAGCGAGCGCGAGGCCCTCGAGAAGGGCTTGCGCGAGGCCCTCGCCTCCTTCGGCGCCCAGGCCGCGGCCGAGCAGGCCGCCCTCGCGGACAGGGTCCGCTCCGAGCGCGAGGCCTTCGGAGGCCAGCTCCAGCTCTCCCAGGCCGCCCTCGCGGACAAGCTCCAGGTCGCGCAGGCGGCCCTCGCCTCGAAGCTGCAGGCCGAGCGCGAGGCCCTCGAGGCCAAGGTCGCCGGCGAGCTCGCCGCGGTCGACGCGCAGCTCTCCTCCGAGGGCGCCGCCCTCGCCTCCCGCGCCTTCGAGGAATTCGGCCGGCGCCTCGCCGAGTACGGCTCCGAGGTCGAGGCCCGCTTCGAGCGGCTCGAGGCGGCCGGGGCCGAGCTCGGCGACCTCGACGCCGCCTTCCGCGCCTCGATGGAGCAGGCCTCGCGCCGCGCCGAGAACGACTTCGCGGCCTTCGGCAAGGCCCTCGAGGACCGGCGCGCCCGCTTCGAGGAGGCCTTCGCCGCGGAGGCCGCCAAGCTGCGCGGCGGCATGAAGAGCCTCGAGGAGGAGCTCGACGCCCTCAAGGCGCGGGCCTACGACAACGTCTCCGAGAAGCTCAAGGTCTTCGAGGACGAGTTCTTCGCCGACCTCAAGTCGAGGAGCGAGGCCGTCGAGGCCAGGCTCGAGGCCTGGCGCGCCGACCTCGACCGGAGCCTCTCCGAGCTCGCGGCCGCCGCCGCGGCCGACCGCGCGACGGCGGAGAAGGCCGCCGCCGAGGAGAACCGCGCGCGGCTCGCCGAGACGCAGGCCCGGCTGCAGGAGCAGCTCGGCACGATGCGCGAACGCGTCGAGGCCCTCCACGACGGCATCCGCGCCCAGGCGGGCATGGCCGACGGGGCCCTCGCGGCCCTCAAGGAGTCGGTCCTCAAGGACGCCGAGGCCGCCCGCGGCAACGCGCGCGCCTACGTCGAGGGCGAGCTCGCCCGCTTCTCCCACGAGGCCGAGTCCCGGATCAAGACCTCCGAGCGCGAGCTCGGCTCCCTCCTCGAGGCCCTGGGCAGGACGGTGGGCGACGAGGAGGAGCGCGTCGCGTCGGCCCGCGAGTCCCTGGCCGCCGAGGCCGAGTCCTTCAAGGCCCGCTTCGGCGAGGCCCTGGCCGAGGCCGAGGGCCGCGTCCGCTCCGAGCTCGACTCCTTCACCGCCTCGACCGCTGCCCTCGTCGAGAGGGCCAAGGCCGACTACGAGGCCCAATCCGCCTCCTTCACCCAGGCATCCCAGGCCGAGCGCGACCGGATATCCGCCGAGCTCGCCGGCCTCGCGGACCGCACGGCGGAGCTCAGGACCGACCTCTCCTCGCGCATCTCCCAGGCCCTCGAGTCCTTCTCGCGGGGCTACGAGTCCCTCCTCGCCGATCTCGAGAAGAGGCGCCGCGAGGCCCAGGCCGAGGCCGACAAGGGCCTGCGCGAGTATCGCGACGCGGCCCAGGACCTCGGCGCCAAGCTCGAGGCCACGGCCGCCCAGGCCTCGACGAGGGCGGAGGCCGAGGCCGCCCGCCTCTCCGCCGTCCTCGCCCAGATCGACAAGGAGCAGAAGGCCTTCGTCGCGCAGACCAGGATCTTCGAGCGGGCCGACGAGCTCAAGGAGGCCCTCGGCGCCGGCATCGAGGCCATGAAGGCCGACCTCGCGCGGCTCGACGGCAGGCGCGCCGAGGTCGCGGAGCTCGAGGCCCAGCTCGCCAAGGTCAAGCGCCTCGAGGACGAGGTCAACCAGAAAGTCACTCGCTTCCTCGCCGAGAAGCGCCGCGTCGACGCGCTCGAGGAGGACTTCTCGCGGCTCGCGTCGGTGTCGGCCAACGTGGACAAGCGCCTCGAGGAGGTCACCGGCCAGGCCGACGCCCTGACCCAGGCCCAGGCCGAGATCCGCAAGGTCCTCGAGCTCGCCAAGGAGGCCGGGGACAAGTACGAGCGGCTCGAGAAGAAGGCCGGCGTGCTCGACGCCACCGCCGAGGCCGTGGACAAGAACTTCCAGTCCATCCAGGCCGCGGAGAAGGCCGTCATCGTGCTGTCCGGCGAGGTCCGCAAGCTGCCCGAGCGCATCGCCGAGCTCAAGCGGGGCGTGGCCGAGCTCGAGGCCGGCCGCGAGAGGACCGAGGACGCGGCGCGCAAGCTCGCCGAGCTCGACGGCATCGTCGCCGACGCGGAGCGCCGCATCGCCGAGGTGCAGAAGGCCCGCGAGTGGCTCGCCCGCGCCGAGACGAGGCTCGAGGAGATCGACCGCCGCGCCGAGGAGCAGCTCAAGCTCCTCTCGACCCTCCTCAAGGAGGAGGGCGGCTCCAAGGCCTCGCGCGAGCGCGGCGCCCCTCCCGCGAGCGTGCAGGACTCCGTGCGCAAGCTCGCGCGGCAGGGCTGGGGCGTCGAGGAGATCGCCCGCGCCGTCAAGCTGAGCCGCGGCGAGGTCGAGCTCATCCTCGAGCTCGGCGCGAAGGGTTAGCGCGAAGGCGCTCCGCGCCTTCGCGGCGACGAGGCGCCGCTTCGCCGACAGTCCGGAGGGCAATCGATGAAGGTATTGTTCATCGGGGGGACGGGCAACCTCTCCTCGGCCTGCACCGACGCCGCCCTCGAGCGCGGCATCGAGGTCGTCCACCTGAACCGCGGCAGCTCGCCCGCGCCCGCGCGCGAGGGCCTCTCCTCGATCAGGGCCGACATCGCCGACCTCGGGGGCGTGGAGGCCGCGCTCGGACGCTCGCGATTCGACGCGGTGGTCGAGTGGATCGGCTACAAGCCCGCCGACGTCGAGCGCGACATCGGCCTCTTCCGCGACCGGACGGCGCAGTACGTCTTCATCAGCTCGGCCTCGGCCTACCGCAAGCCCCCTCGCTACTTCCCGATCACCGAGTCCACCCCCCTCGAGAACCCCTTCTGGCAGTACTCGCGCGACAAGATCGCCTGCGAGCGCCTCCTCGAGGAGGCCCGCGCGCGCGAGGACTTCCCCTCCACCGTGGTCCGTCCGAGCCACACCTACGGGGACGGCTGGGTGCCGACCCCCTTCGGCTCCTCGGACTTCAATGTCGCGCAACGCATCATCGACGGACGGGAGGTCGTGGTGCCGGGGGACGGGCAGTCGCTCTGGACCCTCACCTACGCCCCGGACTTCGCGCGGGGCCTTGCGGGCCTCCTCGGCAACGGCGCGGCGGTGGGTGAGGCCTTCCACATCACGAGCGACGAGGCCCTCAGCTGGGACGCCATCCACCTCGAGATCGGCGCCGCCCTGGGAGCCGTTCCGCGCATCGCGCATGTGCCTTCGGACCTGATCGCGGCGCTCTACCCCGAGTTCGAGGGCAATCTCCTCGGGGACAAGTCCTGCAGCGCCGTCTTCGACAACTCGAAGATCAGGCGCTTCGTGCCCGGCTTCGCCTGCCCCACGCCCTTCTCCGTCGGCCTGCGCCGCTCGCTCGAATGGCTCGGGCGCGAGCCCGGGCGCAAGAGGTACAAGCCCGACCTCGACGCGAAGCTGGACGCGATCATCGCCGCATCCAGGCGCGCCTATCCCGGCGCTTGATCGCGCGGGGATCCCCGGGGTATCGTTCGGGACGCGGAGGGCGGCTTGGCGGAGAGGAAGACGATCGTGGTCACCGGCGCGAACCGGGGCATCGGGCGAGGCATCGTCGCTGCCCTCGCGCGGCAGGGGCACCGGATCGTCATGGCCTGCCGCGACCCCGCCGCCGCACGCCTCGTGCTCGAGCGGATCGAGCTCGCGAGCGGGGACTTCGACATCGAACTCGCGAGGGTGGACCTCGCGTCGATCGCCTCGATCCGCGACTGCGCCTCGAGGATCGCCGCGGCCCATGACCGCGTCGACGTCCTTGTCAACAACGCCGGCGTCTTCTGCCACGAGATCTCGCGCACCGAGGACGGCTTCGAGCGCACGGTCGGGGTGAACTACCTCGGCACCTACTGCCTGACGCGGCTCCTCGAGCCCCTCGTCCCGCGGGGCGGCAGGATCGTCAACACGACCTCCGTCGCCGCCCTTTACCGCGGCGTCTCGCCCGGCGACCTTCCCGGCGCGGCGACCGACGGCATCGGACGCGATGGGCGATACCACGGCTTCAAGGCCTACGCCCGCTCGAAGCTCGGCATCCTCCTCTTCACGACGGAGCTCGCCGCGAGGCTGGAGGCGCGCGGCGTGTCGGCCAACGCGGTCCACCCGGGCATCGTGAGCACGGGCATGATCCGGATGGGGAAATGGTACGACCCGCTGACCGACCTGGTCTACCGCCCCTTCATCGCGACCGAGGACGAGGGCGCCGCGCCCGCGGTCCGCCTCGCCTCGTCGGCCGAGGTCGAGGGCGTCACGGGCGCCTACTTCTCGAAGGCCAGCCCGCGCCGGCTCCCCGCGCGCATCGCCGACTGGCCCGGACGCGCCCGGCTCTGGGACGAGACGGCGGCGCTGGCGGGACTGCCCGGCTGAGCGCCGCGGGCCGAGGCGGCGATTCCCCGGGCTGGACCGCCGCGGCTTGCAATCCGCTTTCCGGCGCCGTATAATCCCGACAGAGATCATGCGTAGCGCCACCAGGCCTTTCCGCCCCTCCCTCCCCGTCGTCGTATCCGTAGCCCGTCTCCGGCCCTAAACCCGTAGGCATGGGCCGGACGCCCCGGCAATACCACCAGACAGCGACAGCACGCATCGCCCGAATCGCCCGCCGCGCCATCTCAGCGCCGGGCGGCGACGACTCCCCCGCGCCCGAGGCGGGAGTCGGCAAATATAAACACGATGCGCGATTTCGATCGAGAACGGGAGGAGACCATCATGGAACCGTCTGATACCGACACGAAAGCCCGCGGGGAGTCCCGCGAATACCCGCTCCGCGAGGCCGAGGCCAAGTGGCAGCGCTTCTGGGAGGAAGAGAAGCTGTACCACTTCGATCCGGGGGGCGCGGCTCCCGTCTTCTCGATCGACACGCCCCCGCCGACCGTCTCGGGGCAGCTCCACGTCGGCCACGTCTACTCATACACCCAGGCCGAGATCATCGCCCGCTACATGAGGATGCGCGGCCGCAACGTGTTCTACCCCTTCGGCTTCGACGACAACGGCCTGCCGACCGAGCGGCTGGTGGAGCGGGAGCTCGGCATCCGCGGCTCCGCGATGCCGAGGGCCGAGTTCATCGGGAAATGCCTCGAGGTCTCCGCCAGGCACGAGAAGAGCTTCCGCGAGCTCTGGCGGGGACTCGGCTTCTCAGCGGAGTGGGACCGGCTCTACTCGACCATCGATCCCCGCTCCCGCCGCGCCTCCCAGCGCTCCTTCCTCGACCTGTACCGGCGCGGCCTCGCCTATCGCCGCTCCGAACCCACCCTCTTCTGCCCGGGCTGCCGCACGACCGTGGCCCAGGCCGAGGCGGAGGACCGTGTCCTCGCCTCCCGCTTCCTGACCATCCGCTTCGGGCTGCCCGGGGGAGGGATCCTGCCCGTGGCGACCACGAGGCCCGAGCTCCTGCCGGCCCTCGCGGCCATATTCGTGCACCCAGGCGATGCGCGTTATGCGAACTTGATCGGGACCGCGGCCCGCGACCCCCTGTTCGGGATCGAGGCGCCGATCATCGGGGACGAGGGCGCCGATCCCGCGAAGGGCAGCGGCGCCGTCATGTGCTGCGCCTTCGGCGACGCGGCCGACGTCGACTGGTTCAGGAAGCACGACCTCCGGCCGCGCCTCGCGATCGGGCCCGACGGCCTCATGGGAGGCTCCGCGGGAAGCTACGCGGGGCTCGGCGTGCGCGAGGCGCGGAGCCGCGTCTCGGCCGACCTCCTCGCGCGGGGCCTCGCCGAGGAGGGGCCGGCCCTCGAGCACTCCGTCAACGTCCACGAGCGCTGCGGCACCGAGCTCGAGCTCGTCTTGGCCGAGGAGTGGTTCATCAGGATCCTCGACCGCAAGGAGGAGCTCGAGCGCCTCGCCTTCGACATCGAATGGCGGCCCCCGCACATGCGCGAGCGCTATCTCGACTGGGTGCGGAACCTGCGCTGGGACTGGTGCGTGTCGCGGCAGCGCTCCTTCGGCGTGCCCTTCCCCCTCTGGTACTGCTCGTCCTGCGGCGCGGTCAAGATCGCGGAGGAGTCCGAGCTACCGGTCGATCCCGCCGCCTCCCCGCCCTCGAGCCCCTGCGCCTGCGGCTCGAGCGATTTCGCGCCCGAGCCCGACGTGATGGACACCTGGGCCACCTCCTCGGTGAGCCCCCAGATCAACGCCCGCTGGGGCGAGGAGGGGGACCTCATGGACAGGATCTTCCCCTTCTCCCTCCGGCCCCAGGCCCACGACATCATCAGGACCTGGGCCTTCTACACGATCGCCAAGTCCGCCTTCCACCACGGCGAGGCCCCCTGGAGGGAGATCATGATCTCCGGGCACAGCCGCGATCCCGCGGGGAACAAGATCTCGAAGTCGAAGGGCAACGCGGGAGCCTCGCCCTTCGAACTGCTCGAGCGCCACGGGGCCGATCCCCTGCGCTACTGGGCCGCGAGTGCCGGGCTCGGCACGGACTCGGCCTTCTCCGAGAAGACCGTGGCCGAGGGGCGGAAGCTCGTCCTCAAATTGTGGAACGCCTCCCTCCTGGCCGAGCCCTTCATCGCCGGCGGCGCGGCGCCGGGCAATGGCGCGTCGCGCGACACAGTCGACCCCGTGGAGCGATGGATCGCGGCGGCCTACCGCCGAGCGGCCCGGACCGCGACCGCGGCCCTCGACGCGCGCGACTACGACGCGGCCCTCGCGGCCGCCGAGACCTTCTTCCGCCGCGACTTCTGCGACGACTACCTCGAGCTCTGCAAGCCCCTCGCCCGTCCAGGCGGGCCCGGCTCGCCCCGCGGCGCCGCGGCCATGGGCGAGGTCCTCTACGGCGCCGTCCGACTCTTCGCACCCTTCCTGCCGCACATCGCGGAGGAGATATACCAGCGCCTGTTCAGGGCCGGCGAGGGGCATCGCTCCGTCCACGTCGCGCCCTGGCCCGAGCCGGGGGCCGACGGGGAGTACGAGGAGGCCCTCGTCTTCGGCGAGTGCCTCTCCTCCCTCCTCGAGGCCCTGCGCAGGGCCAAGACCGAGGCCCGCCTCTCGATGGCCGCCCCGGTCGCCGCGCTCGCCTGGTCCCTCGACCGCTCCGGGCTGCCCGGGGGCTTCGGCGAGCGGGTCGCCGCGGACCTCGCCGCCGCCATGCCCCGCGTCGCGGCCGCCCTGCGCATCGTCGAGTGGAGGGAGGCGCCCCCGCGGGAGCTATCGGGATCGCATAACGCGCGACTGGATGGATCGCGCGGCGCGGAGGGATGCCGAGGCGCGCTCGCGCTCCGGATTGACTGGCCATGACGCCATGGCGCCGCGTCGGGCGGGCTAGGCCTTGAGATTGAGCCTCTCGAGCGACCATTCGCCCCGCCCCTCGTCCCAGGCCAGCTCGGTGATGCCCGCGGTGTCGGAGCGGAGGCGGCAGCGGAGGTGGAAGGGCAGGCCGAGGACGAGGCAGGCGGTGATGCGTATGAAGCCGTCGTGGGTGAAGGCCGCGGTGTCGAGCCCGCCGCGCCGGACCTCGTCGAGGAAGGAGGCCGCGCGCTCGGCGACATCGGCCCCGCGCTCGCCGCCGGGGTAGCGGAAGTCCTCGTCGAAGGTGTTGTACGATTTCCAGAACCCCGGGTAGCGGGCGGCGAGCTCCTCGGGCGCGAGCTTGTCCTTCTCGCCCACGTCGATCTCGTCGAGCCGGGGATCCACGAGGACGGGGAGGCCCAGAGCCTCGGCGAGGGGGCGGGCGGTCTCCGAGGTCCTGCCGTAGCGGCTGGCACGGATGGCTCCGGGCCTCCGCGGGGCGAGCCAGGCGGCCGCGCGGGCGGCCTCCTCGCGCCCCGCGGCGCTCAGGGGATTGTCGTGGTGGCCGATGACGGGATCGAGCCAGGCGCCCGGCTCCTTGTCGCCGTGGCGGACGAGGAAGATCCTCACTCCGCGAGCGCCGCCGCGAGCCCTATTTCGACCATCGCGCCGAAGCTGCGCTCGCGG
>CAYNPQ010000038.1:0-32431 GCA_964399065.1 uncultured Treponemataceae bacterium
CTCGGCGCCGAGGCCGTAGCGGTAGCCGTCGGCGAAGCGCGTGCTCGCGTTCCAGAAGACCGAGGCCGAGTCGACTCCCGCGGAGAAGCGCCGCGCGGCCGCGGCCGAGGCGGCGACTATCGCGTCCGTGTGGCCGGAGCCGAAGCGGTTGATGTGGGCGATCGCCCCGTCGAGGGAGTCCACGACCTTGACGGCCATGCGCAGGTCGAGGTACTCGACCGACCAGTCGCCGTCGTCCTTGGGCGCGCGGCCCGGGCCGGGGCCGAGGATGGCCGACGCCCGCGGGCAGAGGTCGAGGCGCACGGAGGCGGCCTCGAGGGCCGCCGCGACGGCGGGCAAGGCGCGTTGCGCGATGCCGTCATGCACGAGGAGGACCTCGGCCGCGTTGCAGGCGGCGGGGTACTGGGCTTTCGAATCGACGGCGAGGGCGGCGGCCATCGCGGGGTCGGCGTCCTCGTGGACGTAGAGGTGGCAGACCCCCTCCGCGTGGCCGAGGACGGGGATCCGCGTCGAATCCATCACGCTCCTGACGAATTCGTTCGAGCCGCGGGGGATGACGAGATCGACCAACGCGTCGAGCTCGAGGAGCTCGGCGACCTCCCGCCTCGACTCGAGGATGCCGAGCCAGGACGCGGGGAGGCCCGCCTCGACGCCCGCGGCGTAAATGATGTCAGCCAACGCGCGGTTCGTGCGCTCGGCCTCGCGGCCGCCCTTGGCGATGATGGCGTTGCCGCTCTTGGCCGCGAGGGCGGCCATCTGCAGGAGGGCGTCGGGCCGCGACTCGAAGACCAGGGCCACGAGGCCGATGGGGCAGGAGACGCGCCTGAGCGTGAGGCCCGCGTCGAGGCGGCGCGCCTCGAGTATGCGGCCGGCCGGGTCGGGCAGGCTGGCGAGGGAGGCGAGCATGGCGAGGGACTCGGCGAGACGGGCCTCGCCGTAGGCCAGGCGCTTCAGCAGTGGCGGCGCGAGGCCGGCGGCGCGGGCCGCGTCGAGGTCGGCCTCGTTGGCCGCGAAGACCTCGGCCGAGCCCTCGCGCAGCCGCGCCGCGACAAGGGCGAGGGCCGCGTCCTTGGCCGAGGGATCGAGGGAGAGGAAGGCGCGGGCCGCGGCGGCTCCCGCCTCGGCCCGCTCGAGCGTATTCATGCATAGAAACTAGCAGGCAGGGGCTTTCTTGTTCAATGGGGCGGTCCGAGGAGCGGACGAGCCGCCGGTGCGCGGGGAGTTTGGACGAGGGGGCGCGGGGGAGAGACCTTTATCAAAGGTCTCTCCCCCGCATATTCCCTAGATGAACAGCGACACGAGCCAGGCGGCGAGGGCGAGCCAGAGCGCGGCGAAGAGGATCGCGGCCGCGACGGAGCCCCTGGTCCTGACGCGCTCGCCCGACGCGAGGCGCTTCCAGGCCTCGCGCCTGCAGCGCGCGGCCGCCTCGGGCGGGATGAGGCGGAGGGCCAGGGCGATCATGGCCGGCACGATGACGAGGTCGTCGAGCTGGCCGAGGACCGGTATGAAGTCGGGGATGAGGTCGATCGGACTCGCGGCGTAGGCGAGCGTGGCGACGATGATGGCGCGCGCCGCCCAGGGCGTGGCGGGATCGCGCAACGCGAGGTAGACCGTCCAGACCTGGCGCTTCAGGCGCCGCGCGCGCCGTTTTAGTTTCGCATAACGCGCGCCGAGGGTCGACTTCATGACGCGGCCGCGGGCTTCCGCTCGAGGGTCCGCATGGACTTCCAGAAGAAGGGCAGGGAGGCGAGCTGGGCGAGGACCGAGAAGACCGCGAGGGCGGGGAGCGAGCGGTCGTAGAGGGCGCCCATGGCCCAGCTGCCCGCGAACCAGGCCGCGCCGAAGCCCGCGTTGAAGAAGCCGAAGGCAGTGCCCCGACGCTCCTTGGGCACGATCGAGGTGACCGCCGCCTTGAGGATGGACTCCTGCGCGCCCATGCCGACGCCCCAGAGGACGACGCCGAACACCGCGAGGGCGGGAGAGCCCGCGAGGAAGACGAAGGGCGCGAAGAGCGAGGAGATCGCCGAGGAGAGGATGATCGCGCGCATGCCCCTGCGGTCGAACATGCGGCCGAAGAGGAGGGCGGCCGCAGCGTCGACGCCCATCGCGACCGCGTAGAGCACGGGCACGAGGTTGTCGGCGAGGAGCCTCGTCTTCGCGAAGTGGTAGGCCATGAGGGGGAAGTCCGCGAAGCCCGCGGCGAGGCAGCCGATGCCCGCGAGGTAGAGCCAGTAGGCGGAGCGCAGCCCCTCCTTGGCCGGGCCCGCGGAGGCGCGCTCGAACTCGTGGGGCCGCGGGTACCTGCGGCGCGCGAGGAGGAGGGTGCCGAGGGCGACGGCCGCGGGGATCGCGAGGAGGAGGAAGCAGAGGGCGTAGGCCGGGAGCTTCTCCTCCTTGCCCTTGACGGTGAGGACGAGGAAGAGCATGGTCGGGCCGAGGAAGGCGCCGATCTGGTCCAGGGCCTCCTGCAGGGCGAAGCCCTTGCCGGCGCCGACCTCGGAGGCCGCGAAGGAGACGAGGGTCGTCTTGGCGGGATTGCGGATGGCCTTGCCGAAGCGCTCCACGAGGATGAGGCCGCAGGCGTAGACCCAGCCGAGGCCGGGCGCGAGGGCGAGGGCGGGGATCGCCACGAGGTTGATCGCGTAGCCGATGATGGTGAGGAGCCAGTAGCGCTTGGTCTTGTCGCTCAGGTAGCCGGTGGCGAGGCGGAGGGCGTAGCCGATGAACTCGCCGAGGCCGGAGACGAAGCCGACCGAGGTCGCGGAGGCGCCGAGGAGGAGGAGGTAGGGGCCGACGATGCTCCGCATGCCCTCGTAGGTCAGGTCCGAAAAGAGGCTGACGACGCCGAGGAGCACGATGAAGGCGTAGGCCGATTTGCGCTTGTCTTCCATGTCGAGGAGTCTCCCGACCGGGAGTCTACTACGCCCTGTCGGTCTTGAAGAAGCCCACGGCCTTGTCCATCGCGGCGATGGTCTCCATGGTGCCCTTGGCCGAGGCCGAGACGAGCCGCGCCGAGCCGTCCATGCCCCGCGCGCCCCGCGACATCTCCTCCATGCTCGCGCCGATCTCCGCGGTCGTCGAGCGGAGGCGCTCGATCTCCTCGAGGACGGTCTTGTTGCCCGCGCCCATCTCGCGCGAGCCGGTCCTGACCTGGGTGGTGATGTCGTTCATCGAGCGCAGGGCCTCGAGGACCTGGGCCGATCCCTCTTTCTGCTCGGCCATGGCCTGCTGGAGCTCGCGGACCAGGGAATCGGTCTCGCCGATGCGCTCGGCCACCCGCTTGAAGGACTCCTCCGAGCCCTTGGAGGAGACCACGACCTCCTGGATGGCCTTCTGCACCTGGCCGAGCTCGGTCCGTATGGTCTTGGACTGGCCCGCGGAGGTCTCGGCGAGGCGGCGGATCTCGTCGGCGACGACGGAGAAGCCCCTGCCGACCTCGCCGGCGTGGGCCGCCTCGATGGCGGCGTTCATCGCGAGGAGGTTGGTCTGCGAGGCGATGGTCGAGATGACCTTGTTGGCCTCGAGGAGGGCCTTGGAGCGCTCGGCGATCTGCTCGATGCGCGAGCGCGCCTCGGCCTGGGTCGCCTTGCCCTCGGTGGCCGCGGCGATGAGGGCGCCGAACTGCGAGGCCATCCGGTCGATCGAGGAGGTCACGGCCCCGATGTTGCCGATCATCTCCTCGATCGAGGCCGAGGCCTCGGTGACGCTCGCCGCCTGCTCCTCGATGAGGGACTCGAGGGACTTGATGTTCTTGGTGATCTGCTCGACGGCGCTCGAGGAGCCGACGACGCTCTGCGACTGGGCCTTGGCCTGCCCGCGGACGCGCTCCACGTTGGCCGTGATCTGGGCCACGGCCCCCGCCGAGTCCTCGGCGCTGCGCCGGAGCTCCTCGCCGAGCCGCATCAACATGCGTTGCGCGGTCTTGATCTCGGCGAGGCTCTGCGCGAGGCCTTCGCAGAAGGAGTTGACCATGCCCGACATGGAGCCCAGCTCGTCGATCGAGCAGATCGAGATGCGGCGCGTCAGGTCCTTCTCGGCCGAGGAGAGCTGCTCGAGCTGGGCGATCACGGAGCGGTAGACGAGGGCGGTCGTCGAGGTCCAGATGACGACGAGGGAGAGGGCGACGAGGAAATACAGGACGCAGAATACCGAGACCGCGAGCGAGATCCCCGTACCCCCGGCTTTCGATCCGAAGAGCTCCGTCGTCGCGAAGGTGAAGAGCATCGACATGACGAACATGAAGGTCGGGATGATGAAGTTCTTGCGTTGCTGCCTCCGCTCGCGAAGGTCGGCGGGATAGCGGACGATGTCCTTCTCGAGGAGGGACGTGGTCACGAGCTTGTCGCTGGTCACGAAGAGGATGGAACCCCCGAGCATGCCGATGGCGAGCGTGAAGATGAAGAGGAAGAACCTGCCCTCCTGCCTGAGCCCGATCAGGGAGCCCAGCGCGAAGAGGCCGCCGAGCTCGACGAGGACCAGGGCCAGGAAGAGGATGAGGGAGGAGAGGGGGAGGCCGCCGACCGCCGCGAGTCCGGCCTTGGCCCGCGCGGGGTCGGTCTCGAGCGCCTTGTAGTCCGCGGCCAGGAGCCGCGCCTTGCCTCCCACGAGCAGGGAGGCCGCCGCGGCCAGGCAGGCCGAGGCGACGAGGCCGGCGACCAGGGGCGGCGCGGAAGGGCTGTCCGGCGTCCTTGTCGCGACCAGGGTCAGGACGAGGAGGGTCGAGAAGACGAGGGAGACCGAGGCGACTATCGCGCGGAACTGCAGGGCACGGCGGTTCATGACTGACTCCATTGTCTCGTACGACGTTTCTGTACAAATGATATCTATTTATCCGACGGCCGCAATCGCAATCGGCCGGACTTCATCCGAATGTCCCCTTTTTTGACTGGCGCCAGGTGCGATCCCCGGAGCTATACTGGGGCGATGGCACTGGCCCGGACCAAGCTCGGCCCCCCTCCGCTCGCCGTCTGGCATCTCAGCCGCGGCCGCCTTCTCGGGAGGATGGATGCGACCGGCAGCCCCCTCGTCCTCGTCTCGGCGCCGGCTGGCTACGGGAAGACGAGCCTCCTCGCGGAATGGGCGCGTTCGAGGCCGGGACCGACCGCCTGGCTGGCCCTGGACGCCGAGGACGACGATCCCGCGCGGCTCGCCGCGGGGATCGAGGCGGCGATCGAGGCCTGCGGGAAGGGGACTGCCCCGTCGGGAGACGGCCCCAGGGCCGCCGAGTCCATCGCGCGCATAGTCGACCTGATGCTCGCCCGACCCGGGCTCGTCCTCGTCCTCGACGACGTCCACCTTATCAAGTCGAAGGCCGCGCTCGGCCTCCTCTCCTGCCTCGCCGAGCGCCTGCCCGAGGGGACGCGCCTGGCCATGGCCGCCCGCTCGGACCCGGCTTTGCCCCTCGCCAGGCTGCGGGCCGCGGGCCGCCTCGCGGAGCTCGGGATCGAGGAGTTGCGCCTCTCTCCGGCCGAGGGAGCGGCCCTCGCGGCCTCCCTCGGGGCGCCCGAGCTCGGGCCCGAGGAATCGGCCCTCCTCCAGGCGAGGACCGAGGGCTGGGCCGCGGGGCTGGCGCTGGCCGCGCGCTTCCTCGCGGCGCGGGCCTCGGCCGGAGGGCGGGTAGCCGCCTCGGCCCTCCTTCGGGATGCCCGCGCCGCCGACCGCTGGGCCCTCGACTACCTCCTCGAGGAGGTGGTCGAGCGCGTGAGTCCCGAGGTCGAGGACTTCCTCGCCCGCACCTCGGTCCTCGACGGCTTCTCGGCGGAGCTCGCCCAGGCCATCGCCGGCGGCCCGCCGCCGGGCGGCTCCCTCCGCGCCCTGGCACGCGAGGCCCTCTTCCTCGCCCCGGCCGACGAGGCCGGCACGTGGTGGCGCTACCATCCCCTCTTCGCGGAGCTCCTCCTCCACCGGCTCCGCGAGACGCGGCCCGGCCTCGAACCGGGGCTGAGGCTCAAGGCCGCCGCATGGCTCGAGGCGGCCGGATCGACCGAGGCCGCCGCGGCCCAGTTCCTCGCGGCCGGCGAGCCCGGGCGGGCGGCGGAGCTCCTCGAGGCTGCCTCCGAGGGCATGATGGCCCGAGGCGAGCTCGACGCCCTCCTCGGCCGCATCGATTCGTTGCCGGCCGAGGTCCTCGAATCCCGTCCCGCGCTGCGCGGGGCGCGGGCCTGGTGCCTCTTCTTCCGGGGCAGGCCGGTCGCCGAATTCCTCGGAGGCCTCGACGGCGCGGACGCTGCCGTCCTCGCCGGGCTCGCTCGACTGTACCGGGGCGAAGCCGAGGGCGTGGCGGAGGGCATGGCCGAGCTGCTCGCGCGGCGGGGAAGCCTCGCCCCGAGCTGGGCGGGCAGGTACATGGCGAGCTTCGCGTCCGTCCTCGCCCTCTTCGAGACGGGGAGGACACAGGAGGCCGCCGCGATCCTGGAGGGGCTCCGCGCGGATCCGAGCCCGATGCTCAGGCTCGGCGCGGTCTTCTTCCTCGCCACGGCCCTCTACCGCGGGGGCGAGCTCTCCAGTGCTCTTGCCCTGGTCGAGGCCGACCTCGCCGAGGCGGGGCGCCGCTCGACCTGTCCCGCGATCGGGAGGCACCTCATGCTCCGCGGGGAGATCCTCCTCTGCCGCGGCCGCATGGAGGAGGCCGAGGCCGACCTCGTCGCGGGCATCGCGAGGCTCGAGCGGCTCGGCGCCGCGAGCTCGATGGCCGCCCTCCTCCTCCTCGCCCGCCTCCGCTCGCTCCGGGGGGAGGAGGCTGTCGACCTCGTCGAGAGGGCGCGGCGCCTCGCGCGCGACTTCGACTTAAGCGAGCTCGACGACCGTAGCGTCCTCCTCTGCGAGGCCAGGATCGCGATGTCGAGGGGCGACCTCACGCTCGCGCGCCGCGTCCTCGATTCGCTTCCCCCGCCTCCCGCGGACCCGGCCGCGCTGGCCTTCCTCGAGCGCCATCCGGCCAAGTACGAGCGCCTCGAGAAGGCCCGGCTCCTCATCCTCGAGCGGAGGCCCTCCGCCGCGCTGGCCCTCCTCGATCCCCTGCGCGAGATCGCCATGGAGGTCGGCAGGAGGATCCTCCTCGTCGACCTGGACTTCCTCCGCGGCCTCGCCCTGGAGGCGCTCGGCCGCGGCGCCGAGGCCGGCGCCGCCGTGGAGTCGGCGCTCGGCCGGGCCGCTCCCGAGGGCATCCTCCTGCCCTTCCTCGAGGGCGGGGAGCCCGGGGCGGATCTCCTCTCGCGCCGCCTTGGGGAGCTGCCGCCCGCGCTCTCGCGCCATGCCCTCTCGGCCCTCGCGTCCCTGGGCGTAGGCGCGCCCGCGTCTGAGGGGGTCCTCCCCGCCGACCGGGAGGGAATGCCCGCCCTGAGCTCCCGCGAGCGCGACGTCCTGGCCTTGCTCGCCTCCGAACTCTCGGCCGCCGAGATCGGCGAGAGGCTCTACCTCTCCGAGAACACGGTGAAGAGCCACCTCAAGACCCTCTACGCCAAGCTGGGCGCGCATACCCGCGCCGCGGCCTGGGCCCGCGCCGCGGAACTCGGCCTCCTCCCCCCCGGCAGGCGCTGAGCGCGCGATTCACCTGCCGATTCACCCGGCCGGGTGAGCCGCCGGTCGGGCCGGCCGCGGTATCATTCCGGGCAGGAGGACGATATGGACCGCCTGGACGAGCGCTTTTTCGCGATGGATTTCTCCGACGGACGGGTCGAGGTCTCGACCGTCGGCGGCAAGGGCGCCTCCCTCTCGCGCCTCGCCGCGGCGGGCTTCCCCGTGCCGACCGGATTCCACGTCGGCGTCGCGGCCTACCGCCGCTTCGTCGAGCGCTCGGGGCTCGAGGAGGTCGCCGACGCGGAGCTCGGCGGGGTCGATCCCGACCGGCCCGAGGAGCTCGAGCGCGCGGCGGCCCGGGTCCGCGCGGCCTTCCTCGCCGCCCCCTTCCCGGACGAGGTCGGGGACGAGGTCCTCGCGGCCTATGGCGCGTTGCGCGATCGAGCAGGCCTCGTCCCGGGCGAGTGGCCCGCGGTGGCGGTCCGCTCCTCGGCCACGGCCGAGGACCTGCCCGGCCTCTCCTTCGCGGGGCAACAGGAGAGCTTCCTCGATGTCCGCGGGCCCGAGGCCCTGCTCGACGCCGTCCGCCGCTGCTGGGCCTCGCTCTGGAACGGCCGCGCCGTCGCCTACCGCCTCGCGCGCCGCTGGTCCGGCGGGGACCTCGCCTTGGCGGTCGTGGTCCAGCTCCTCGTCGACGCCGACGCCGCGGGGATCCTCTTCACGGCCGACCCCTCGAGCGGCCGCCGCGGCGTCGCCCTGATCGACGCCGCCTTCGGCCTGGGCGAGGCCGTGGTGGGGGGCAGGGTGAGCCCCGACGTCGTGACCGTGGACAAGGTCGCGCATCGCGTCATCGAGCGGACGACCGCCGACAAGGCCCTCCGCACGGTCAGGCTCCCGGGCGGGGGCACGGGCGAGGAGCCCTGCCCCGGGGGGCTCCGCCGCGAGCCCGTGCTCCCGGACGAGGAGGCCCTCGAGCTCGCCTCCCTCGGCGCGCGGGTCGAGGCCCTCTACGGCGCGCCCATGGACATCGAGTGGGCGCGCTCGGCCGGCCGCTTCTGGCTCCTCCAAGCGAGGCCGATCACGGCCTTGCCGGAGGAGGAGCCCGAGCCGCCCCGCGAATGGCCCCGGCCCTCGCCCAAGGCCATGCTCGCGCGGGCGAGCATCGTCGACTTCGCCCCGGAGCCCCTCTCGCCCCTCTTCGAGACCTTCGGCCTGCGGATATACGAGCGGGAGTTCAAGCTCTTCATCGACGAGCTCACGCGGCGCAGGGGCGTGCTCGAGGGCTACAGCTACACGGCGACGGTCAACGGCTACCTCTACGTCCACATGAAGTTCCCTCCCCGCTACTTCCGCGCCGTGATCGGGGCCATGCTCGGCCCCGTCTGGGAGCGGATGAAGCGAACCGCGGAATTCCTCGCGGCCGAGCGCGAGCGCTACCGCGGAGTCGCGCTGCCCTGGGAGTCGCGACCGCTCGGGCCCCTCGGCGCGTCGGAGCTCCTCGCCGCGGCCGAGGAGCTCTGGACCGCCGCGACGCGCTTCCTCCAGTGCTTCCAGACGGGTCCCGCGGGCGCGGGCGCCTACGAGGCGATCCTCGCCCGCCTGTGGGACAGGTGGGCGAGGAGGGAGGGGGAGCCCCCGGCCTCGACCCTCCTCCTCGGGCTCGAGAGCGAGGCCACGCGGGCCGAGGACTCCCTCTGGGAGCTCTCCCGCGCGGCGGCCGCCGACCCCGCGCTGTCCTCCTGGCTCCGCTCCGAACAGCCGGACCGCGCCATCGACGCGTTGCGCGAAGCGGGTTCGCCCGGCCGGCGGCCCGCCGGGGTGGGGGCGGAGGCCTGGGCGGCCTTCGCCGAAGGTTTCCGCGGGCACGTCGACCGGCACTGCCGGGCCCTCCTGGACCTCGACTTCTCGAAGCCGGCGGCCTCCGAGGAGCCCGTCTCGCCCCTCCTCGCGCTGCGGGCCTGGCTCGACCGCTCCGGCTCCGATCCCCGCGCCCGGCGCGAGGCGGCGCGGAGCCGCGCGGAGGGGCTCCGCGCCCTGGCCGAGTCGCGGCTCCGCGGCCCGAAGGCCTGGCTCTTCGGAAAAGCCCTGGCCTGGGCCCTCCGCGGCGCCCCCCTGCGCGAGGACGGCATCGCATGGATCGGCCTCGGCTACCCCGCCCTGCGCCGCGTCCTCGGCGAGCTCGGCGCGCGCCTCGCGCGGGCCGGCGCATTGGAGCGGCCGGAGGACGTCTACTGGCTCGAGGAGGGAGAGCTGCGCGAGGCGGCCGCGGCCCTCGACGCCGGCGCGTCGCCCAACGCGTACCTATCCGCGGTCCGCTCGCGCCGGGCCCTCTGGCGCTCGCGCAAGCGGGTCCGCCCGCCGGCCATGATCCCGAAGGTCGAACGGATCATGGGCATCAAGACCGCGGCCTTCATGCCCGCGGAGGCGGACGGGGGACCCGGCCGGCTCCGGGGCCTCGGCGCCTCGGGAGGCCTGGTCCGCGGCCCTGCCAGGGTCCTGGTGGGCGCGGCCGATTTCGCCGGTATGCGGCCCGGCGAGGTCCTCGTGGCCGAGATCACCACACCGGCCTGGACGCCCCTCTTCGCCCTCGCCTCGGCCGTCGTCACCGATATCGGAGGCCCCCTCTCCCACGGTTCCATCGTGGCGCGGGAATACGGCATACCGGCCGTCCTCGGCACCGGCTCGGCCACGAGGCGCATCAGGACGGGCGACTTCGTGGTCGTGGACGGCGACGCCGGGACGGTCGAATGGGAGGAGGCGTGAGGAGGCCGATGCCCGCCTTGGCCCTCGCCCTCTTCTCGGCGGCGGCGGGCGCCGGCCTCGCCATGCCGGTGATGCCGGCCATCGTGTCGAGGGCCGGCGGGGGAGGGGCGGCTTACGGCCTCCTGGCCTCGATCGCCGCCCTCGCCCAGCTCCTCGCCTCGCCCCTCTGGGGCGGCCTCGCCGACCGCGTCGGCCGCAAGCCCGTGCTCGCCGTCGGCCTCGGCGGGCTGGCGGCCTCCCTCGCGGCCTTCGCGTACGCCGATACCCTCGCCCTCCTCGTCGCCTCCCGCGCCGTGACGGGCCTCCTCTCGGCCGCCGTGCTTCCCGCCGCCCTCGCCTCGGCCTCCGACGCGAGCGGGGAGGGCGAGCGCCTCGGCGTCATCGGAAGGCTCATGGCCCTCTTCGCCCTCGGGGCCATCGCGGGACCCGGGATCGGCGGCCTCCTCGGCGAGATCGGCCATCGCGCGCCCCTCCTCATCGGGGCCGGCATCTCCTCCCTCTCCCTCCTCGTCGTAGCCTTCATGCCAGAGACCGCCCGTCATGGTGAGTCGCGCAACGCGATGCGCGAAACAATCGATCCCGGACTTGCCGAAGCGTTGCCTGAAACCGTTCCGTCCGCGCCGTCCGGGATGGGCGGACAGCCCGCGACCGGCCGGTCCCGGGACTCGCGAGGCCTCGGCCCCCTCCTCGCCCTCATGGTCGTCGCGAGCTTCGGCACCGCCTGCTTCACCGCCGTGTTCGCGATGGACGCGACGAGGCGCTTCGCGATGGGGCCGGGCGCGGTCGGCGGCCTCCTCGCCGGCGTCGCGGCGGCGGCCGCCCTCGCGCAGGGCCTCGTCGCCGGGCCCGCGAGCCGCCTCGCGGGCGACGGAGGGGTCGCGGCGGTCTCGCTGGCGGGAGGCGCGGCGGGTTTCCTCGCCCTCGCCTCCGCGGGCAGGAGGGGCTGGTACGTCGCGGCCGCGGTTTTCTACGTGCTGGCCCACACCCTGCTCCGGCCGAGCCTCCAGAGCATCGCCTCGAAGCGCGGCGACCGCGCCCGCGGAGCCTCGCTGGGCCTCGCCGGCTCGGCCCAGAGCCTCGGCGGGGCCCTCGGGCCGCTCGCGGCGGGAGCCCTCCTCGACTTGGATCCCCGCCTGCCCTACCTCCTCGGGGCCCTCGTCCTCGGCGCCAGCCTGGCGGCGTCGCGCCGCCTCCTCGCGGCCGAGGCCAGGCCCGTGGGGCGCCAGGCGCGAAGCCCCCTTGACCCGCGGGCGCCGAGCCGGTAGCGTGCCCCTGCCGTGAGAACCCTCGCCTTCATACCCCGCGGAAGGTTCGCCTCCGACCTCCTTCGCATCGGCCTCCCCATCGCCCTCCAGAACCTCGTGTCCTCGAGCGTCAATCTCCTCTCGACCGTCATGGTCGGGAGCCTCGGCGCGACGAGCCTGGCGGCCGTGGGGCTCGGGAACCAGGTGTACTTCCTCCTCATGCTCTTCCTCTTCGGCGTGTCGACGGGAGGGGGCATCTTCACGGCCCAGTACTGGGGCAAGCAGGACCTCGCCGGAGTGCGACGCACCGTCGGCTTCTCGCTCGCGATCGGCCTCACGGCAGGCCTCGCGTTCGCGGTCGCGGCCTTCGCCGCCCCGGCCTTCCTCATCGGCCTCTACTCGCGCGACGGGGCGGTCATCGAGGCCGGGGCGCGCTTCCTGCGCATCTCCGCCTTCGGCTACCTGCCCTTCGCGGCCAGCTCGGTCCTGGGCCTCTCGATGAGGAGCGTCGAGAGGCTGCGCCTGCCCCTCGCGGCCACGGCCATCTCCCTCGGCGCGAACATCCTCCTCTCGTGGATCCTCATCTTCGGGAAATTCGGCCTGCCCGCCATGGGCATCGAGGGGGCCGCCTGGGCAAGCGTCATCTCGCGCGCGCTCGAGTGCGCGCTCCTGGCCTCGGTCGCCTGGGGCCGGCGCTATCCCTGCGTCGGCACCCCGCGCGAGATGACGAGCTGGGGAGGCGACTGGATCCGGCGCTTCGCCGCCGTGGCCCTGCCCGTCGTCCTCAACGAGGTCACCTGGAGCCTCGGCATCACCTTCTACAGCGTCATCTTCGCGAGGGCGGGCACTGGCGCGGTCGCCGCCTACAACGTGACCAACACGGTGAGCCAGCTCGCGATGGTCCTGTTCTTCGGGACGGGCAACGCCGCGGCCGTGATGATCGGGAAGAAGATAGGCGAGGGCGACCGCGCGACCGCCTACGCCTACGCCGACCGCTTCGCCCTCCTCGCTCCGGCCTTCGGCCTCCTCGTCGGGGCGCTCATCGTGCCCTTCCGCGCCCTCCTGCCGTTCCTCTTCCACCTCGAGCCCGAGGTGCTCTCCCAGGCCTCCCTCATGCTCCTCGTGCTCGCCGGCCTCTACCCCTTCAAGGTCTTCAACTTCCACCTCATCATCGGCGTCTGCCGCTCGGGCGGGGACACGCGCTTCGGCATGTTCTACGATCTCTTCGGCGTCTGGGCCCTCGCCCTCCCCCTCGCGGCCCTGGGCGCCTTCGTCCTGCGCCTCCCCGCCTGGGGCATCTTCCTCATGACTGCCTCGGACGACGTCGGCAAGTCCTTCATCGGCCTCTGGCGCCTCAGGTCGAGGCGCTGGCTCCGCGACGTCACCGGCTGAGGCCGCGGCGATTCCTCCCCGGATTTCACCTTCCCCTCACATCGCGGCCCTAGACTCCGTATCGACCTGCCTCCAGAATGAAGGAGTCGAACGATGAAGGTACCGATGCCGAACCCGAAGGCTTCCGCTCTCCTCGCCGTCCTTTGCCTCTTCCTCGCGTCCTGCGGGCCCTCCATGGCCCAGCCGAGGCCGGATCCCCGGCCCCGTCCGCCCGCAGGCGGCCCTCCCCGTCTCCCCGCGGGAAGCCCCGGGGCGCCGCCGCCACGGGGCGGCGAGGGCCCTGCCCAAGCCTACACCATCGAACAGGCCGTCTCCGAGCAGGCGCAGATGAGCACGATCGCCTTCTCGGCCCTCGCCTTCATGACCGGCAGCTTCGGAGCCGACACCTTCCTGCCGCCGGGCAAGGCCGCGGACTACTTCGGCTTCCAGTACATGCGCGACGTCGACGCCGCCGAGGGCGGGCACAACATGATGTTCCTCACGAACATCGGCAACAACGTCCTCGCGGTCCTGGACGCAGGGCAGGAAGCCTCCCTCCTCGAGCTCGCGAAGGAGCAGGAGCCGCTCTACGCCGAGCTCGCGGCCAAGCGCCTCGTCCTCATCAAGGCCTTCCGGGACAACATGGAGGGCAGGGCCGCGGGCCCCCTGTCCCAGGCCGCGGTCGAGTCCTGGGTCGCGGGGATCTTCGCGATCGACGGGCGCCTGGCCTTCCGCAGGGCGAGGTCTACGGCGATGTCGCGAAGGGCCTCTCCGCCGCGCAGAAGGCCGCCCTCGCGAAGCTCAGGTTCGGCGACTCCTCGACCTGGCCCGAGCTCCCGGACCAGTACGACAAGCGCTCCATGACCCACGGCCAGGACGTCCTCTTCATGACCTACGCGAGCGAGTTCTTCAGCTGGTACGCGGGCTCCGAGACGGCCGACGTCTACTTCTGCCCCGAGCGGCACGGCACCTACTTCGGGGGCTTCTACATGAAGGACTATCCCGCCATGGGGAACCGCGACTACTTCATCCCCACCGCCCTCACCGGCGACTCGGGCCGGGCCCTCCTCGACCTCCTCGAGCCCTCCCAGGCAGGGAAGATCGAGGGCATCTCCGTCCCCCTCGAGCCGATCCTCGCGAGGATAGTCGAGGTCAGGACCTCCATCTCGCGCGAGTTCCGCAGGTACCTTTCGGACGGCGCGGCCGACGAGGCCGCGGTCATGGCCTTGTCCCGGGAATACGGGAGCCTCGACGGCAGGATCTCCTACCTCATGGCCTCGAGCTTCGCCGAGGTGTATAAAAGCTTGAGCCCCGCGCAGAAGGCCGCCATGACGCGCCTCCGGAACCAGGACGTCTTCCCGAAGGGCTACTACCTCTACGCCGACCCCGTCGAGAAGCCGATAACCCTCGACGCCTCGGGGCTGTCCGCGAAGTAGGGCGAGGGGATGGAAGCGATGCGCGAAACCATTGACCGCGGTCCTTGCGGAAGCGCTCCCGGGCCGGCGCCGGAGAAGCGCGCGTCCCCGCGCGGCCGCCGCCGGCCGCGGCTCGCCGGGCGGATCGGGGCCGTCCTCCTCGTCGCCCTCGCGTTGTGCGACGCATCGGGCGCGCAGGCCGCGAAGCCCGGCGGCGGCGCGCGCAAGGACCCGGGCCGGGCCAAGGCGGCGGGGCCCGCCCCGGCCGCGGCGCCGGCGCGCGTCCAGGCCTTCCCCGCGGCCGTCTCGGCGCGCGCGGGGCTCTCCGTCGTCCTCGGCCGGCCCGGCCGCGATTCGGCGTCGCTCAACCTCCTCGCGGCCGAGGCCTGCGACGCCTATGTCGAGTACGGCACGGCCCGCGGCGCCTACACCTCGAGGACGGGGACGGTCCCGCTCGAGGCGGGGACGCCCGCCGAGCTCTCGCTCGCTGGCCTCGCGCCGGACCGCGAGTATTTCTACCGCGTCGACTTCCGGCCCCGCGGCGCGGCCGCCTTCGCTCCCGGCCCCGAGGGCCGTTTCCGCACGGCCCGCGCGCCGGGCTCGGCGTTCTCCTTCGAGATCATCGGGGACTCCCATCCCGAGCGGGCCCAGCAGTACGACCCGGAGCTCTACGCGAGGACCCTCTCCTCCTCGGCCGCCGCCGCGCCCGACTTCTTCATGACGATAGGCGACGACTTCAGCGTCGACACCTTGCCCTCCGTCACGAGGGATTCGGTGCGCGAGGTCTACCGCCGCCAGCGGCTCTACCTCTCTCTCGTCGGGGAGGTCGCGCCCATCTTCCTCGTCAACGGGAACCACGAGCAGGCCTCCCGCGCCAACCTCGGCGGGAGCGCGAACGACGTGGCCGTCTGGGCGCAGGTTTCGCGCAACGCGTTCTTCCCCCAGCCCGCCCCCGACGGCTTCTATACGGGCGACGCCGACAAGGTCGAGGGCGTCGGATTCCTGCGCGACTACTACGCCTGGACCTGGGGCGACGCCCTCTTCGTCGTGATCGACCCCTACTGGCATTCGCCCGAGGCGGTGGACAACGTCTTCGGCGGCGGCGACAAGACCCGCGATCAATGGAAGACGACGTTGGGCGACGCTCAGTACGCCTGGCTCGCGGAGACTCTGGAAGGCAGCGCGGCGACCTGGAAGTTCGTCTTCTCGCACCACGTCTCCGGCACGGGCAGGGGAGGGATCGAGCGGGCGCCCTATTTCGAGTGGGGCGGGAGGTCGGCCGACGGCCGCGAGGCCTTCAAGTCCATGCGGCCGGGATGGGAGGCGCCGATCCACGAGCTCATGGCGCGGAACAAGGTGACCGCCTTCGTGCAGGGCCACGACCACCTCTTCGCCAGCCAGGTACTCGACGGCGTCGCGTACATCACCCTGCCCGAACCCGCCGACCCCAACTACGCCCTCAACAACGCGGAAGCCTACAAGTCGGGCGACCTCCTGCCGAGCTCGGGCCGCGTCCGCTTCACCGTCGGGCCGGGCCGGACCCTCGTCGAGTACTACAGGGAGTGGCTGCCCGGCGAGGAGCCCGCCGCGGCCCGCGACGCGGAGGGGAAACCTCGTCCGGCCTACCGCCTCGAGATCCCGGCGGGCGTCAAGCCCGGGAAGGGCCTCGTCGAGGCGGCCTTGGCCGCGGCGGGCGCCGCGCCCGCGATGAAGCCCGCGGCCGAAGCGCCCCAGGCCGCCAAGGGCAAGGGATCCAAGACCGGGGGAAGCCTGGCCCCGCAAGCGCCAGACCCGGGCGCCGCGCCTTCGGGTTCCCTCCACGCCCGCACCCTGGTGGAGTATCCCGGTCCTTCGAGCGCGACTCTCGCGACCGCCTTCCTCGAAGACGTCGAGTACTTTTACCGTTACGGCGAGGAGGGCGGCTCGCTCGACCGCGAGACGCCGCGTCGTCAGGCCTCCGCCGGCACGGTCGCCCGCGACCTGATCGCCGGCCTTTCAGCCGGAAAGGCCTACGCGTACCGGCTATACTGGTCCAGGCGCGGATCGGCGGCCCTCTCGGAGGGCGAGGCCGGGCGCTTCGCGACCCGCAAGGAGAAGGGCCAGGACTTCGTCTTCGCGATCGAGGCCGATCCCCACTTCGACGGCAATTTCGGGGCCGCGTCCTACGCGAAGACGATGTCGCGCATTGCGTCGGACCGGCCCGACTTCGTCGTCGACCTCGGCGACGCGTCCATGGTCGAGAAGCTGGCCTCCGACCCGGCCTCGTACCTCGAGCGGAACCGCCTCGTGCGCTCCTACTGGGACGAGGTCGGGGGACGCGCGCCTTTCTTCATGGCCATCGGGAACCACGACGGCGAGCACGGCTGGAGGGCGAACGGCTCGAAGCCGCAGGCCAAGGAAGCCGCCGCGATGCGCGAAACATGGCTGCTCGATTCGCGCAACGCGCCGAAGGAGGCGTACTCCGCCTTCGGCGACACCGTCTACGCGGTCGAGTGGGGCGACGCCCTCCTCGTCGTCCTCGACCCCTACGCCGCCGAATCCTCGAAGCCCTCCGACGAGGGCTGGGCTTGGACCCTCGGCAAGGCGCAGTACGACTGGCTCGCCGGCGAGCTCTCGCGTTCGAAGGCCGCCTTCAAGTTCGTATTCATCCACAACATGCTCGGGGGGAAGGGCCGGGACGCACGCGGCGGCGCCGACTGCGCGGGGCTCTACGAGTGGGGCGGGAAGGACCCGACGGGAAGGGACTCCTTCGCGGCGAGGAGGCCCGACTGGCCCGAGCCGGTCGCGGCCCTCCTCGCGCGGAACGGCGTCGACGTCGTCTTCCGGGGCCACGACCACTTCTACGCGCGGGAGGAGGCCGGCGGCGTCGTCTACCAGCTCGTGCCCCAGCCCTCGGCCGCGGCGTCGCGCGGCCTCGACCGGAAGGAGCTCGCCGAGTACGGCTACACGAAAGGCGACTTCCTCCCCTCGCCGGGCTACCTGCGGGTGTCGGTCTCGCCCGCGAGGGCGCGGGTCGAGTATCTCAGGTCCGAGGACGGCGCGGTCGCCGCCTCCTACGACATCTCCCCCTGATGCAGGAGATGGACGCGATGGGCGAAACCATCATCGTCGCCGACGACGAGCCGCGCTACCTCCGCCTCGTGCGGCTCTTCCTCGAGCGCGAGGGCTACGAGGTCCTGGAGGCCTCCGACGGCCGCGCGGCCCTCGCGGCCCTCGGCAAGCGTCCCGACGCGGCCCTCGTGATCCTCGACGTCATGATGCCGGGCATGGACGGCTACGGGGCCTGCCGGGCGATCAGGGAATTCTCCCGTGTGCCCGTCATGATGCTCACGGCGCTCGGGGACGAGGAGCACGAGATCCGCGGGATCGACGGCGGAGCCGACGATTACGTCCCGAAGCCTTTCTCGCGCGACCTCCTCCTCGCGCGCGTCCGCGCCCTCCTCCGCCGCGCGAGGGCCGGGGAGCCCGAGCTCCTCGAAGTCGGCGGCGTCCTGCTCGACCCGCGCGCGAGGAAGGCGAGCGTGGACGGAGAGCCCGTCGAGCTGAGCTTCCGCGAGTTCGAACTCCTGCGCTGCCTCATGGCGAACGCCGGCGCGGTCCTTCCGCGGGACCGCATCCTCGACCTCGTCTGGGGCTACGGCTACGAGGGCGATCCGCGCACCCTCGACACGCACGTCAAGTCGCTCCGTCGCAAGCTCGGCCAGGCCGGGGCCCTCGTCTCCACCTGCCGCGGGGTGGGCTACTCCTTCGGCGCGGGGGAGGGGACGTGACCTCGATCCGGCTCAAGCTCACCCTCGGCGCCGGGCTCCTCCTCGCCTGCGGGATAGGCATCCTGGTGGCGGCCAACGCGTTCTTCATGGAACCCTACTTCGCGTCGAGGCTCAAGGGGGACTTCGAGCGCGTCAGGGCCGCGATGGCCGATGTCGCCGGCGATCCCGCCTCGGAGCTCGCCGCCGCGAGGAGCCTCGCCGCGGGCACCGGTTACCGCATCGTCCTCGCCGACCGCGAGGGCCTCGTGAAGGTCTCCTCGGTCCCCGAGTTCGCCGAGGGCCGTGACTTTCCGCTGCCGAAGGACCAGCTCGAGTTCTACCTCGCGCGGCGGGAGGAGATCCTGCGCGGGGGCTCCTGGTTCGGGATACTCGACGCGGATCCCCGGGGCCAGTCCGTCGTGCAACTCGTCGCGGGTCTCCCCGGGGGCAGGGTCCTCGTCGTGACCCAGGCCCTCGACCGCCTGCGCAGGAGCATCGCCGAGGCCTCGCCCTTCTTCCTCCTCGTCGGGAGCCTCGTGCTCGTCCTGGTGTTCGACGTCGTCCTCGTCCTCTCGGGACGCCTCGCGAGGCCGATCCTCGAGCTATCCGGGATCGCGCAACGCGTCGCCTCGGGGGACCTCGACGCGCGCTGGGGCAAGGAGCGCGGCGACGAGCTAGGACTCCTCGGACGGAGCCTCGACGCGATGGCCGCCTCCCTCGCGCGCAACATCGAGGGACTCTCGGAGGCGAACCGGGGCCTGGAGCGCGAAGTGCGGGCGCAGAAGGACTTCATCGCCGGCGCCTCCCACGAGCTCAAGACGCCCGTCGGCCTCGCGCGGGGCTACGCCGAGGCCCTCAAGCTCGGCCTGTACTCCTCCGACGCCGAGCGCGAGGAGCTCGCCGACGTCATCCTCAAGGAAGCCGACCACCTGGACCGGCTCGTCCGCGACCTCGCGCGGCTGGCGGCCCTCGAGGGCTCGCCCCGGGCCCTCGAGCCCGTCGACGCGGACTTCGCGGAGACGGTGGCCGAGGCCGCGTCGCGCTTCGAGCCCGCCCTCCGGGAGAAGGGAGCCCGGCTCAGCCTCGAGTCGCCGGGCCCCCTGCCCGCGCGCTTCGACCCTGATCGCGCCGTCCAGGTCGTCGACAACCTGCTCGCGAACGCGCTGCGCCACGTCCCGGAGGGCGGGGCCGTGGAGCTGCGAGTGTCCGCGCCGGGCGACGATCTCTGGCTGGAAGTGGGGAACGAGGGCGAGGCCATCCCCGAGGATGTGCTCGGGCGCCTTTTCGAGCCCTTCTACCGCGTCGACCCCGCGCGGAGCCGCGCGAGCGGGGGCAGCGGCCTCGGCCTCGCGACGGTGCGCGCGATCGCCGAGGCCCACGGGGGGGGCTGCGGCGTCCGCAACGCGGAAAAGGGGCCCGTATTCTGGGTCTCCTGGCCGCGCGGCGGACCGCGCGATTGACAGCGAGGCGCCGGCCGCTACACTTACACTGACGGCGCCGACCTGTGCTGCCTGTCGGTGGGGACATCGCCGTCGCGGGCCCTGACGGAGGGGCCTACCGATGATCCGATTACCCGTATCCTCAACGCGCCCAGTCTCGGCGCGCCTCATCGCCTGTCTCGCCATGGCCTTCGTCGCGGTCGCCGCCCTCAGCGCCGTTCAGGTCGACGGCCGGATCGACTCTGGCGAATATCCCTCGACCCAAGTCCTCGCGAAGGATCTCTTCTCGATCAGCTGGAAGGTCGAGGGTGACCGCATCTTCTTCGCCATCGAGGCGACGAGCCCGGGATGGGTCGCCATCGGCCTCGACCCGGCCCAGGCGATGGCCAGGTCCGACATGATCTTCGGGGCCGTGGGCGCAGACGGGAAGACGACCGCGGTCGACGCCTGGAGCACGGGGCCCTTCGGCCCCCATCCCGCGGATACCGACCAAGGCGGGAAGAGCGACCTCCTCTCCTTCGCCGGCAAGCGTGCGGGCGACAAGGTCGTCTTCGAATTCTCGCGGCTCCTCGACACGAAGGACAAGCTCGACAAGGCCATCGTCCTCGACAAGCCGATGAAGGTCATCTGGGCGACGGGCCCCGGTCCCGGCTTCGGGGCGAAGCACAACCGCGCCGGCGTCGCGCAGGTCGCGTTCGGCGGCGGCAGATGAGCTACCTCTACCTGCATATCGGGCTCATGGCCCTGGCGATCCTCGCCAAGGCCGCGGCGGTCTCGGCCGCCATGTTCTTCCGGCGCCGCAAGGACTGGTTCAAGGTCCACAAAGCGCTCAATTACACGGCCAACGCGGCGCTCCTCGCCGGCCTCGCCGCCGCCTTCCTCGCGGTGGGGCTCTCGCAGGCTTCGGCGCTCGGCCTCGCCCATCGGCTGGCCGGCCTCGCGACCGTCCTCGTGGCCTTCGCCTTCCTCCTCGTCGGAAGGTCGATCTCCAGGCAGGAGGGCAGGGAGGCGATCGCGTCGCGCAAGGGCCTGCACCGCCTCGGGGGCAGGATCGGCATCGCGCTCATGCCCTGCGCAGCCCTCCTCGGCCTCGTCGCCGTCGGCCTGCTCTGAGGGGGACGGTAACGACGCGTCGCGCGATCGTTGTTCGATGTACGCGTCGCGCGATTTGGGTGCGGTGCAAGACGTTGCGCGAACTAGTCAGCCGGCCCGGGGTGCGCGTGCCGGTGGTGGATGTCCGAGACGTGGTCGTGGTCGTGCTCGACTTCCTCGTGGCCGTGCTCGTGGCTGTGGCCGAACAGCCTCGCGAGGAGGCCGAGGGCCTCGTGGCCGTGGCCGTGATGCCCTTCGTCGTGGCGGTGCCAGTGGGTGTGGTCCTGGGCGGGGTGGGCGTGCCCGTGGCCGTGCCGCTCCGTCATGAGCAGGGCGTAGGAGAGGATCATGACGGCCAGGGCCGCGGCCTGGGCCCACGAGAAGGTCTCGCCGAGGGCCGGGGCCGCGAGCGCGATGCCGAAGAGGGGCGAGGAGGAGAAGAAGAGTTGCGCGCGCGAGGCGCCGAGGCCCTGGGCGGCGGAGACGTAGAGCACGATGGAGAGGCCGTAGGACAGGGCTCCGATGGCGAGGGCCGGGGCGAGCGAGGCGGCTGATGGGAGGGCGCGCGAGGCCGCGACGCCGACGAGGAGGTTGGTCGTTCCCGCCGCGAGGCCCTTCACGAAGGTGCTCTCCTCGGGCTTCAGCCCGTCGATCAGGGCCGCGAAGTGGTTGTCGAAGCCCCAGGCCAGGCAGGCCGCCGCGACGAGGAGGCCCCCCGCGAGGCTCGTCGTCCCGCCTTCGAAGGAGAGGATCGCGGCCGCCGCGAGGATGCCCGCGGCCGCTCCGGCGCTCCGCCGCGTCATGCGGTCCTTGAAGACGAAGTGGCCGAGGAGGGCCGTCGCGACGAGCTCCAGGTTGAGCCAGAGGGAGACCGAGGCCGACTTCGCGATCCTGAGCCCGAAGAGGAGGAAGACCGGTCCCGCGACGCCCCCGCAGGCGACCGAGCCGAGCACGAAGCGCGCGTTCCTCCGGTCGAGGGAGAGCAGCTTGCGGAGCGTTCCCCCGCGGAGGACGCGCGGCGCCAGTGCCAGGGCGGCGCCGAGATAGAGGAGGCCCGCGAGGGTGAAGGGGTCCGTCCGCCCCAGGAGGAGTTTCGAGAGGGGGGTCGCGGCGCCGAAGAGGGCCGCCGCGGCGAGGGCCAGGAGCATCGAGACCTTCATGGCGGGATCCTACCACGAACCCGGGCCGCGCGCCTTCCCGCGACCGGTGGGCCCCTCGCCGCGCGAGCCCGCTCAGGCCTTCACGGCGGCGCGGCCAGGTCCAGGAGCCGCCTGAAGCGGCGCTTCGCCTCGGCCGCGAGGCCCTCGGGGCCGCCATGGACGCACCAGCCGCAGGAGAGGTCCCACACGGTCGCCGTCGCGAGCTCGACGAAGCGGCCGAGCGCGGGGCCCGCCGCGAATTCGCCGGCGGCCGCGCCCCGTTCCAGGCAGTCCCGCGCGATCGCCTGGATGGAGAGTCCCTCCGGCCTGAACCAGGCTTCCCCCTCGACGAGGAGGAGGGAGAGGAAGGTCGAGACGAAGCCCCGGCCCTTGCGGGCGTAGAAGCCGAAGAAGCGCTCGACGCAGGCCAGGAGGGCCTTCTTCCGCGACAGGGACTCCAGCGTCCCGTAGTAGGCGAGGAGGCGCTCGCTCTCGTCCTCGACATAGGCGAGGAGGATGTCGCTCTTCGAGCGGAAGTGGTGGTAGAAGCTGCCGACCGCGATCCCCGCCTCCGCGCAGATGCCGGGGATGGTGGCGGCCTCGTAGCCGCGGGCGTTGATGAGCTTGATCGCCGCCGCGAATACGCGGTCCCGCGTCGCCCTGCCCTTGGCCGTCGGGGGACGGGCCGGGGAACGCCTCGCGGCGGGCGCGCCGCGCGGGGTAGCGCGGGCCGCGGGCCCGGTTCTCGCCGCGGCCCCCGACCTCCTTGAAGGCGTGTCTCTCACAGGCATCGATACCTCCCGAACGCGTTCGGTTTCCGATTGACAGGGCTACCGCCGGATTGTAGCATGGATCGGAAAATCGAACCAGTTCGGTTTTCCGGACACCGTCCATGAATAACGGAGGAAGGCCCCTGCGCATCCGCGTCTTCATGCCCCTCGCCCGCGACGGCGCCCGCGTCGACGAGGACGGCTTCGTCGAGGTGCCCGAAGGCTCGACCCTGGGCGACCTGCTCCGCCTCCTCCGCGTGCCCTTCCGCCGCGGCGCCGTCCTCCTCACCATGGTGAACTACGAGCGCTCGCCGCTCTCGCGGACCCTCGCCGAGGGCGACACGGTCAGCTTCCTCTCGCCGGTCGCGGGCGGCTGAGGGCGGCGGCATGAAGGGTTGCATGGGCAAGGTCCTCCGCGTCGATCTCGGCGCGCGGACCTTCGAGGAAGTCGAGGTGCCCGAGGAGGTCCGCGAGATGTACCTCGGCGGGATCGGCCTCGCCGCGTACCTCCTCTACCGCGACATCCCGGCCGGGGCCGATCCCCTCGGGCCCGACAACGTCCTCTGCTTCTCGAGCGGGCTCCTGACGGGCACGGGCGCGGTGATGACCGGCCGCTGGTCGGTCGCCTGCAAGTCGCCGCTGACCGGCGGCTGGGGCGACGCGAACTGCGGCGGCACGCTCTCGCCCGCGATCAAGCAATGCGGCTGGGACGCGATCCTCTTCCGCGGCGTCGCGGGCGAGCCCTCGGTCTTCGTCGCCGACGCGAAGGGGCCGAGGCTCGAGCCGGCGGCCGGACTCTGGGGCCTCGACGCGGTGGAGGCCGAGGAGCGCCTCCTCGCGGGCTTCGAAGGGGGGCGGAAGCCCGCGGCGGCGGTCATCGGCCCCGCGGCTGAAAGACTCTCCCTCATCTCCGGGATCTCGAACGACCTCGGGCGCTACGCGGCCCGCTCGGGCGTCGGGGCGGTCATGGGCTCCAAGCGGCTCAAGGCCATCGTCCTCAAGGGTTCGAAGCCGGTCCCCTGCGCCGACACCGCGCGCGTGAGGGCCCTCTCGAAGGCCTACGCGGAGGAGGTCCGGAAGCAGGAACTCCCCGGCTTCGTGACGGGCCGCTTCCTCCCCCTCCTCGGAAGGCTCCTCGGCGCGAAGACGGTCTTCCCGATGGACGGCATCACGAGCGCGGCCATCCTGAAGCGCTGGGGCACGATCTACAACAACCTGGCGGGGATCGTGAACGGCGATTCGCCCGTGCGGAACTGGGGCGGCTCCGTGCGCGACTTCGGCCCGCGCCGCTACCGCAGGCTCGACCCCGACCGCATCGTGGCCCGCGAGACCCGCAAGTACCACTGCCACTCCTGCGTGATCGGCTGCGGCGGGATCGTCGACATAGCCGACCTCGAGCCCGGCGCGCGCCATTCGCACAAGCCCGAGTACGAGACCGCCTGCTCCTTCGGAGCCCTCTGCGGCAACGACGACCTCGACGCGATCTACCGCTGCAACGAGCTCTGCAACCGCTCGGGCCTCGACACGATCTCCGCCGGCGCGACGATCGCCTTCGCCATCGAATGCTTCGAGAACGGCATCCTGACGGCGGCCGACACCGGCGGCCTCGAGCTCCGCTGGGGCCGCCCCGATTCGATCCTCGCCCTCCTCGGCCTCATGGCGAGGCGGGAGGGGATCGGCGACCTCCTCGCCGACGGCGTCAAGCGCGCGGCGGAGCGCATCGGCCGCGGCTCCGGGCGTTATGCGATACATGCGGGCGGCCAGGAGCCGGGCATGCACGACTCCCGCCTCGACCCGATGATGGGCGTGGCCTTCAGCGCCGACCCGACGCCGGGCAGGCACACGGTCTCGGCCTCGGTCTACTACAACGTCGCGCGGGCCTGGGAGGGCGTGAGCTGGGCGCCGAAGTGCGCGAGGCCCTACCCCAAGTCCGAGGAGTACCTCGCGACGGACCGCGAAGCCGACAAGTCGGTCGCGGGGGCCTGCCTCAAGCAGGTCCTCGACGCGGCCGGCGGTTGCCTCTTCGCCCTCACGACGGGGCTGCGGCATTGGCCCCTCTTCGAGTACCTCGACGCGGCCACGGGCTGGAACCGGAGCCCCGACGACTACATGGAGGCCGGCCGCCGCATCCAGACCCTGCGGCAACTCTTCAACGTGAAGCAGGGACTCAGGCCGCGCGACTCCATCATGCACCCGCGCATGGCCGGCTCGCCTCCCCTCGAATCCGGGCCCCTCGCGGGAGTCACGGTGCCCATCGAGGCGATGGTCGAGGCCCACTGGCGCCGCTTCGGCTGGGACGAGAAGAGCGGCGTCCCCCTGCCCGAGACCCTCGCGAGCCTCGGCCTGCCGCCGCCGGAGCCGCGCTGATGGCGACGGTCGTCATCGAGCGCCTCGGAAAACAGGACTACCTGCCGGATTGCGCATCCCTGCCCCGGGACTACGGCCGATCGTCCTGGGAGTCGCGGCCCGAGGTCGCCGCCATCAGGGAGGCCGCGTTCTCCGCCCTCGACCGCCTCGAAGCCGAGACCGGCTTCGCCGCGCGGCTCCGCGGGCGGAAGGTTTTCGTCAAGCCCAACCTCGTCATGGTATACGACCGGATGGGGACCGCCGTCCCGGTGAGCCCCGAGAGCACCGATCCGCGCGTGCTCGACGCCCTGGTGCTCTGGCTCGGCCGCCACGCCTCCTCGATCGACATCGTCGAGTCCTCGGGGCGCGGCTCCCCCACCCGGGCGGCCTTCGCGATCTCGGGCATCGACCGCCTCGCGCGGCGCCGGGGCTGCGGCCTCGTCGCCCTCGACGAGGAGCCCGTGGAGCGCTACTACCTCCCGAAGGCCCGCTTCCAGCGGGAGATCCTCGTGCCGAGGATCCTCTCGCCCGTCGTCCGGGGCGAGGCCGCCTTCGTCTCGGTCCCGAAGATGAAGACCAACCTCTACACGGGCGTGACCCTCGGCTTCAAGAACGCGATGGGCCTCCTCCCGTACAACCTGCGCCAGCGCCACCACCACTACGCGATCGAGCGGAAGCTCGTGGAGATGCTCTGGCTCCTCAAGCCCGACCTCGTCCTCGTCGACGGCGTGGTGGGAGGGGAGGGCGAGTGCCCGGCCCCCGTCGATCCCGTCGACTCGCGCGTCATCGCGGCGGGCGACCACGCCGTGGAGACCGACCGCGTCGTGACGCGGCTCATGGGCTTCGATCCCGCGGGCATCGAGCTCATGCGCGTCGCGGACGAGCTCGGCTTCGGCTCGCCCCGGCCCGCGCGGGTGATCGGCGACGCGAGCCCCGTCCCCTTCCGGCCGGCCGACGCGTCCCTATTCTCGGAACGCGTGCGCGAGCGCTTCCCGGGGCTCGCTATCCTGGTAGGCATGGACCGGCGTCGGCCCGCGTCGCCGCCCGGTCCCGGATTCGCGCGGGAGCTCGAGCGCGCCTGCTGGGGCGGCTGCGCGGCGACGACGAGGACGGGACTGGCCTTCCTCGAGGCCGAGGGCGTCTCGAGCGACGCGGAGGCCGTCCTCGTCATCGGGCCGGGCGTCGCGGAGGAGCGAGGCGGCGAGAGGCTCTGGTACGACCGCGAGGGCGGGGCCTGGACCGAGGAGCGGATCCTCGCGCTCCCGGGCAGGAAGCTCGTCGTGGGCAGCTGCGGGAAGGCCCTCGGAGCGAAGGCGGACCTCTTCGTGGAAGGTTGCATGCCCCTCGCGAACGCGCCCCACATGGCCCTGCACCGGATCCTCGGGACGCCCTGCCGCATCGTGTCCCCGCGGAACCGGCGCCTGCCCGGCGTCCTCCTCGCCATGGCGGCGCAACGCTCGGCGAGGAGGCGGCTCATCAAGGCCGGAGAGCGCCTCGACGTGCGCTTCGAGACCGAGGACGACCCGCCCCTCGCGGACCCGCCCGCCTGCGCCCCCGGCGCGGACTGGGCGCATTGGCCCCTGCCGCCGACCGATACGGCGGAGCGGGAGCGCCTCCTCGCCTTCGAGGACGGCGCGGCGGCCGCCTCCCTGCGCGGCTGTTTCGCGCAACGCTTCACTTCGAGGCCCCGCGCGTAGGGGCCGAAAACCCCGGCGACGCTTTGCGCTGGCCCGCCGGCGGCCGGGATGGTATCATTCCCCCCGGCGAAGGAGGGTGCGATGGACGGATCGATCGGCAAGGGCGCGGCCCCGGGCGAGCGGCCCGTGCGCCTGCGCAACGTGATCGGCTTCGGGATCGGCGACATCTACGGCGGCGGGGCCTTCCTCATCGTCGGGATGCTCTTCATGTTCTTCCTCACCGAGGTCGTGGGCATGAAGCCGGCCCTCGCGGGCCTCATGTTCGGCGTCGGCAAGGTCTGGGACGGCATCACCGATCCCCTGATGGGCTACATCTCCGACCGGACCAAGTCGAAGCGCGGCCGGCGCCGCGTCTATTTCCTCGTCGGCATCGCGCCCATCGCGGTCACCTTCGCCCTGCTCTGGCTGCCCCTCCGCACGGACAGCCAGGCCCTCCTCTTCGCCTACTACCTCGGCGCCTACATCCTCCTCGACGCCGCCCTCACCATGGTGATGACCCCGTATTCCGCGCTTCCCGCCGAGATGAGCTCGGACTTCAAGACGCGCAACCGGCTCTCGACCTCGCGCCTCGTGTTCTCCGGGCTCTCCTCCCTCCTCGCGGCGGTCCTGCCCCGGCAGATCATCGACGCCTTCCCGGGCGACCCCGGCAAGGGCCACCTCGTCATGGGCATCGCCTTCGGCCTCTTCTTCGCGCTGCCCTGGATCGCGGTCTATCTGAGCACCTGGGAGAACGAGACGGCGAGGGCCGCGCAGGAGGCCGGGGAGGAGCTCGACATCTTCCGCGACTTCGCGACGATCTTCCGAAACCGCTCCTTCCGCGTGCACTTCTTGATGTACGTCCTCGCCTACACGGCGATGGACGTGCTCATGGCCCTCTTCACCTACTACCTGACCTACTACCTCGGCAGGCCCAAGCTCTACTCGCTCGCGATGGGAAGCCTCATGGTGGCCCAGCTGGCCCTCATGCCCGTCTACATGACCATCGCGAACCGCTCCGGCAAGGCCCTCGCCTACGGGATCGGCCTCGGGCTCTGGGCCGCGGGCATGGCCCTCACGGCCACCCTCCGCCCCGGCACGCCCGTCGGGGCCGTCGTCGCGGTCTGCGCCTTCATCGGCACGGGGACCTCGGCCGGCGTCCTCATCCCCTACATGATCCTGCCCTTCGTCATCGACGTGGACGAGCTCATCACCGGCCGGCAGCGCTCGGGCGTGTACGCGGGGGCCATGACCCTCCTGCGCAAGCTCGTCCAGGGCGCCCTCGCCCTGCCCGCCATCGGCTTCATGCTCCAGGGCATCGGCTTCGTGCCCAACGCCGCCCAGTCGCCCGAGACCCTGCGCCGCTTCTTCGCGTTCTTCATCGGAGCGCCCGCGGCCCTGATCGTCCTGGGCATCGCCGCCGCGACCCGGTTTCGCATAACGCCTAAGACCCACGCCGTCCTCGAGGCCGAGCTCGTCCGCCTGCGCGCGGGGGGCGATCCCGCGGCGGTCGATCCCGCGACGCGGGCCACCTGCGAGCTGCTCTCCGGCGTGCCCTACGGCCGCTGCGCCCTGGCGAGGCCCCGCGTCGACACCTCGCCCTGAGCCCGGCCGTGGAACCGCGCTCCCCCGGGGCCGCCCGGGCCTTCGCCCTCGCGGAGCTCTCCGCCTCGCGGGCCGATCCGGCGCGGCTGCGCTGGATGTGGGGCGACGCGCTGTACCTCTGGTCCCTCGCCGAGCTCGACGGGTTCCGGGGCGAGGAGCGCTTCGCGCCCCTCGTCGACGCCTACTGCGCGCGCTTCGCCGCGAGGCCTCCCCGCGTGGACCACGCGGACACCTGCGCGCCCGGGCTCGTCGCCTGGGCGGCCTGGAGGCGCTCCGGCGACGCCGCCCCGCTATCGATCGCGCAACGCGTCATCGCCTATATCGAGGGCGAGCCCCGCCTGGTCGGCGACCTGCCGAACCATCTCGGCCATTCCCCCGAGGGGCGGCTGTACCCTTCCTCGATATGGGCCGACTCCGCCATGATGCTTGCCCTGCCCGCGGCTCGCATGGGCGCTGAAGGCGGCAGGCCGGAGCTCGTCGACCTCGCCGCGCGCCAGGCCCTCCAGCTCGAGGTCCTCCTCCGCGACCCCGCGACGGGCCTCTGCCGGCACTGCTGGCTCGCTCGCTCCCGTCGACCCTACCCGCGGGGGCCCGTCTTCTGGGGCCGGGGCAACGGCTGGCTCATGGCGGCCCTGCCCATGATCCGCGCCGCCCTGCCCGCGGGCCACCCGGCCGCCCCCGAGCTCGCCGCGGCCGTCCGGCGCCTCGCCGAGGCCCTCCTGCCCCTGCAGCGGTCTGACGGCTGGTGGGATACCCTCCTCGGTCCCGGCGCCGGCCGCCGCAACCACCGCGAGGCCTCGGCCACCGCCCTCATCGCCTGCGGACTCATGGGCGCGGCCCGCGACGGCGTCCTCGATGCGCGTTGCGCGACGGCGGGCGCGCGCGCCTTCGACGCCCTGGCCGACTCGCTCGGCGCGGCGGGCGCGCCGCCTTCCCTGCGCGAGGTCTCGGCGCCGACCATCCCCCTGCCGCTGGCGCCCCGCCTCGGCTACGCCCTCGCGCCGCGCCGCGCGGACCTCGGCTACGGCCTGGCCGCCCTCTTCCTCGCCGCCATCGAGCGGGAGAGGCTCGCGGCCGCCGAAGGAGACACGCGATGATCGAAATAGATCCTTCCATCCACCTCTCCTTCCGCTTCCACGTCAACCTCTACCATTCCTACCGCGGCGACTCGCTCGACGAGCGCGGCATCGGCAAGGACCTCCGCGTCATCCGCCGCATCCTCGACGACCTCGACGCCCTGGAGGCCGGGGGCATCGTCCTCCGCTGCGCCTGGGACATCGAGAACTACTACTCGCTCGAGCTCTACCTGCCCCGGCACGCCCCCGATATCATCGAGCGCATCCGCTTCCGCGTGGAGCGCGGCCTCGACGAGGTCGAGCTCATGTCCTGGAACAACGGATTGCTGACCGCGCACACCAAGCCCGAGCTCCGCGAGGCGATCTCTCGCGCGATCTCGAATCCCGCGGGCTCCGGCCTCGCCGACCTCTTCCCCTCCTGGGCCCCTATCGCCCGGCCCCAGGAGTGCATGTTCACGGCGTCGCACATCGCGACCTACCGCTCCCTGGGCGTCGAGGCGGTCTCGGTCTACTACAGCGCCATCCCCTTCAACGGCTTCGGCTCCTTCGTGCCCCTCCTGCCGCCGGAGCGCCGCTACAATCCGATGACCCTCGTCGATTCCCGGGGCGGGTCGAGGATGCGGCTCCTTCCCGCCTGCAACCACGCCGACATCGTCGAGCGCCGCGCGAGCCTCCGCGGCTGGCTCGCCTCCATGCGACGCGAGCAGCTCGCGATGCGCGACCCCGTCGACTTCCTCCTCGTCGTGGACATGGACGCCGACGACAGCTTCTGGGAAGGCTGGCTCCCTCCGGCCTTCTCGCGGCTCGTCCCCTCCGCCTGCGGACTCCGGAGCCTCGCCCGCGGCGTCGCCGGGCCGGACTGGCTCCGCTTCGCGCGGCCCTGGGACTACCTCCGGTCCCATCCGGACCGGGGCGAGCTCTCCCTCGGGCAGGACCTCGCGGACGGAGCCTGGGACGGTTATTCCTCCTGGGCCGAGAAGGCCGAGAACGCCGCGCTCTGGACCCGCCTCGACCGCGCCCGCCGCATCGATGAAATCGCGCAACGCGTCGAAGGCGAGGCCGCCGCCGCGGATCCGGGGGCGTCGCCGTCCCCGCCGGCCCGCGCCGCGGCGGAGCGGGCCCTCTCGGAGCGCCTGCTGGCCCTCTCGACCACGCATTTCGGCATGGCCTCCCCGGTCATGAACGCCGGCCGCCTCCGCGACGGCTTCCGTCGCGTCGAGGCCTCGCTCGCGGCCGCCGAGGAGCGTCTCGAGATCGCGCGCTCCTCGCGCGCATCGGCCGGCCTCGGGCCGTCCTGGCACCTCGATCCCGAGATCGACGGCCTGCCGCGGGGCCGGGGCGCCCTGGCGACCCTCCGCGGCCCCGCCTCGCCCGCCTCGGCGCCGGGCCTCGTCCTGCAGGACGCCGCGGGCTCCCTGGAACGCCGCCTCGTCCTCGACCCTTCCTCGAGCAGGATCGACGCGTTGCGCGACGAGGTTCCGACGGCGCGCGGCTCGGCCCGCGCGGGGGAAGGCCGCATCGAAAACGGCGACCTCGCCATGGTGGCCCTCGCGCAGGGTGGCGCCGCGCTCCTCATCCGCGGCGAACCCCTCCTCGAAAAGCCCCTCGCGACGCCCTGGATCGATTACGGCGGGCTGATCAGGCGCTCCCGCCCGGTCTGCCCGGCCGAGGCCCGCGAGCTCGTCCCCGGGCGCCTCGCCGAGCTGCGCCTCCGCGGCGAGATCCCCGTCCCGGGCGCGGGGCCGGTCCGCTGGGAGCAGGTCTTCACCCTCGCCGCGGGCCTGCCCTACCTCTTCGCCGACGTCGCGATCGAGTACCCCGCGACGAGGCGTCGCGCCTTCGACCGGCGCAAGGCCGCGCGCCTCGGCCGCGACTGGGACGGCCGCTGGAGGCAAGTCGCGCCCTTCGAGATCCTCCCCCGCCTCGAGGTCCGCGAGGACGCGCCGGCGCGGGTCTGGAAGCACGGCTTCGATGACCGCGTCTCCTCCTACGACCTCGAGTACCACCGCTTCGGCCCCGACCGCGAGTGGGCTTCCCTCGATAACCACGTCACCGACGGCTGGGTCGCGGTCGCCGCGGGCGGACGCGGCCTCCTCGTCGCCCAGTCCTCCTCCGCCTCGACCGTCTTCGCCTTCTGCCCCATGCGCGCGCGCCTGGCCGGCGGGCGGCAATCGGTGTCGCTCAACGCGTTCGGCTCGTACGCCGGCCGGCAGTGGCGCTATCCCGCCGCCGTCACCGGCCTCGGCCGCCTCGCCGCGATCCTCGCCGCGGACAACCTCGACCCCTACGCGCCCTCCTGGGAAGGGACCTCGATCCGCTTCTCCCTCATGCTCGCCCCCTACGAGGGCGACCGCCCGCCCGAAGGCGCGCAACGCGACGCCCTGGTCTTCGCCACGCCGGTCGAATACGCCTGAAGAGGCCTATAGCCTCGTCCATCGCATGGTCCGGGGGCGAAGGTCGCGCCCCGCCGCCCGCGGCGGCCGGGCCCAGTCGCCCGCGCCCCTCTCCCCCGGGCCCCCTCTCCCGTGGGCTGGAGTCTTCGATCCCCTCGGGCGCGGCGAGGATGCGGCGAATGTAGAGTCATCGATATGTTGCTTTACATCGCCCGTAATTCCTTCATCAATAAAACAGCAGGCGAAAGCTATTCTGTGCCCTTATTTCGAATGCGCCATGCCGCAAAACCGGTTAATCTCGTAGTATGACAACTAAAAGAACTACATTTCCTGCGACTCCGCTCTTCGCCTGTGTTATAGTCTATGAACAAAGATCGTGTTCGGACGAGCAGGGCGGGTAGTGTCCCCCTGAGTGGTGTACCTTGTCCCGCCGGATCAGTCGCAGCTCCGGGGACTGGCCGCTTATCCAGAGGTCGATCTTGGAGCCAATTGCATACGCGCTCCGATAGCTCCTCCCTGGATGGCCATCGAACCACTTCCCGACCTCCCGCGCCCTTCGCGAGAGGCCAGGACTTCGATCGAGCGGCCAATGCAGCAGGTGCTGCTCGCGCATGTCCACCGCGCGATTCCGTCGGCGGAATCCAGGGCGATCGACCTGCTTCGGGATCTGCGATGTTCCTGCCTTGATGGGTTTGATATCGCGAGGGGAAGTACCGCTGCTCGCAAAGCCCAGTCCTGAATAGGAACCGATGTGCGCGTATGTCAACAAGGAGACTCGAGACGGATCAGCGAAGGTCTTTCAGGTACTGGTACAACCTCACCATGGCGAGCGTGTCGA
>CAYNPQ010000039.1:0-30520 GCA_964399065.1 uncultured Treponemataceae bacterium
GACCCCGTCGAGGCGGGCATGGGCTATCCCGTCCGCGTCTGCGAGCTCCTCGCCACGTTGGGCGGCACCAGGTACCTGGCGCGCGGCGCGGTCAACAACGCGGCCAACGTCCGCAAGACCAAGCAGTACATCAAGAAGGCCTTCGAGGCCCAGCTGCGCGGCGAGGGCTTCACCATGGTGGAGATCCTCTCGCCCTGCCCGACCAACTGGCAGATGCAGCCCGTCGAGGCCGTCGAGTGGCTCGAGGGGAACATGATCCCCTTCTACGCCCTCGGCGAGATCAAGAACGAGCTCGAACCGAAGGAGGCCGCGAAATGACCGAGAAGACCTTCATGGCCGGCTTCGGAGGCCAGGGCGTGATCTCGCTGGGACAGCTCTGGGTCTACTGCGGGATGAAGGAGGGGCTCGAGGTCACCTTCTTCCCCTTCTACGGCGCGGAGAAGCGCGGCGGCGTGGCCCGGGCCTCGGTCATCGTCTCCGACCGCGAGATCGCGAGCCCCCTCGTCACGAGCCCCGACTCCTCCGTCGTCATGAACATGGACAGCCTCCCCATCTGCGAGGAGATCGCGAAGGCCGGCGGGCTCATGCTCGTCAACTCGAGCCTCGTCAAGGTCGAGCCGAAGCGGAAGGACCTCAAGGTCATCAAGGTGGCCTGCAACGAGATCGCCGAGTCCATCGGGGACGTCAAGATCGCCAACATGGTGATGATGGGCGCCCTTTCGAAGGCGACGGGCGCGGTCAAGCTCGACAAGCTCGAGGCCGTGCTCAAGTCCTTCTTCCCGGAGAACAAGCACAAGTTCATCCCGATGAACATGAAGGCCATAGAGGCGGGGAGGGCGGCGGTCTAGGTCGCGCGTTCCGGGGCGGTCGCGCTATCGCCGGGTCGGCCGGCGCGCTATAGTCGAGTCATGCGGTCCAAGGCGCGGCCGGCCGCCATGCCCGGTCCCGCCGGCGCGCGGGAGCTCCTCCTCGCGGCGGTCGCCGCGGCCCGGCCGGGCCCGCGGCCCGAGCGCCTGCGCGACCTCTCCACCGCCGACCTCGTGCTGGCCACGGGGCTCGCCGGTCCCGAGGTCGAGCTCCTCATGCCGACGCTGGCCCGGGAGTACGGCGCCCGCGTCGCGGCCACCGGCGCGGGCGAGCTTCTCTGGCGCTTCCCGGCGAGCCTCACGGGGAGGCGCCACGCCGCCGACGCCCGCGAGGCCCTGCGGTCCCTCGGCCGCGTCCTCCGGAAGGGGGCCGGCGCCGCGGTCCGGGCGGCCATCGGGATCGGCTACTCCTTCTGGGCCCTCGTCGCCTTCCTGTCTCTCGGCTGGGCTGACCGGGGCGGAGGCGCCTACGTCACGGGAAGGAAGATCTCTTTCTACTCCCTCGTGTTCTCCTTCGTCCTCGGCGGCCCGGACCCCGAGGCGGACCGCGCGACCCGCGCCGGCTCGGAATTCCTCGCCTGGGCCGCGGCCCGCCGGGGCCTCGTCTCCGCCGCCGAGTACGCCCTCCGCAACGGCATCCGCCTCGACGAGGCCGAGGAGGCCCTCGCCCTCTACGCCGCGGAGTACGGGGGCTGCCCGCAGGCCCTCGGCGAGGGCATCCTCGCCTGGTACTTCCCGGCGGCGGCCGGGGCGGAGCGGCCGCCCCCTCCCGCGCCGCCCTTCCGCCGGATGCGGCCCTTCTCGCCCAATCCCCGGGGCTGGAACCTGCCCATCGCCCTCGTCGGCGCGGTCAACGCGGCCGCGGGGGCCGCTTCCGTCGCCGCGTGGGCACGTTGGGCGACGCTGGCGGCGGAGGGCCGGGCAGTCCCGGCCCTCCTCGCCTCCTTCGCCACCGGCTTCGGGATCGTGGAGCCGGCGGTCGTGCTCTGTTGCGCCGGCCTCCTGCCCCTGGCGACCGGCCTCCTCGGCCTCGCCCTGCCCCTCGTCCGCCTCCTGGGCGATGCGGCCGAGAACGCCGGCCGGAAATCGGCCAACGCGCGGATGATCGCGGGCAAGCGGGTCCTCGATTCGGGTGGCCGCCTCGAGCTGCCCGTGCCGGGGGCTCCGAAGGCCCGCGGCCCGCTATCGCGAAGGCTGGGCTCCGCGGCCCCGCGCAAGGCCCTCGATTCCCTCGCGGCGGAGCTCGGCGCGCGGATCGACGGACTGCCCGACGGCGGGATCTCCTACGAGTTCGAGGCTCTCGCCGCGGAGCTGCGCGCCCTCGAGGAGGCCCGGGCCGGCCTGCCGCCTCCCGAGGGGCGGGGGAGGATCGTCTACGATTCGGGAGCCGAGGACGACTGAAGCCGCCGGCCCCGCGAGACGCGGCCGATCGCGGGCTAATCGCGCTTGAAGTGGGGCATCTCGTCGGGAATGACCAGCGAGAGCTCGACGAGTCCGGCCGGCTCGCCCTCGACGTACCAAGGAGCCTGGAAGATCAGCTTGCGGAGGCCGCCCTTCTCGATCGTGTAGGCGTTCGGCTCCTCGGTGTCCATGATGCGCTTGATGATCTCCCTTGAGCGATCCTTGCGGTGGCAGGCCATGAGGTCCTTGCCGACGAGGGACCTGCCTCCGTCGGCCTCGAAGGTCTTGGCCGCGCGGTCGTTCAGGTAGAGGATGGTCCCGTCCTTGCCGGAGACGGTGACGCCTCCCGGGAATTCGGTGACCCAGTCTGGCAGCTCGACCTTCATTCGGACGCTCCTTTCGCCCTCGTCCGGGCGGGAATGACATCGTAGCCCGAAGCCGCGGGCCGCGCAATCGCGGCGAGCTTGATGCTGGGGCGAGGGCAGGCTAGGATTCGCGCCGTGCCGAGGAGGGAAGCATGGTCGCTGGAGACGGGGCGGGCGGGGAGAAGTGGGTCCGGGTGGCGCGGCGGCACCTCCTCGACGGCAGGATATTCGAGGTAGTCGAGCGGGAGAACCGGGGCCCCGACGGCCGAGTCGGCCGCTTCACCGTCCTCGAGGCTCCCGAATGGACCACCGTGGTCCCGGTCGTCGAGGGGCCGGGCGGCCGTAGCTTCCTCATGGTGAGGCAGTACCGGCACGGTTCCGACGAGGTGAGCGTCGAGTTCCCCGGCGGCGTCGTGGAGCGCGGCGAGGAGCCCGCCGCGGCGGCTGCCCGCGAGCTCGAGGAGGAGACCGGCTACCGGGCCGGCAGCCTCGTCCCCCTCGGCTGGACCTATCCCAATCCCGCATTCATGGACAACCGCTTCCACGTCTTCCTCGCGACCGGCTGCGAGGCGACCGGCCGCAGGAGCCTCGACGAGCACGAGATCGTCGACGCCTTCCTCGTGCCCGAGGCCGAGCTCCGCGAATCCATGGGCAAGGCGCCCTATTCGCACGCCCTCATGGTCGCGGCGCTCTTCCTCGCCGAGCGAAGGCTCGGCGCCGGGAGCGGGCTCAGCGACGGGCGGGAGTCCGGCGGGGCAGGCGCTTCGCGGTGAGGGCGTACGCCAAGAGCGAGGCGAGGGGGAAGGCGATGAAGGAGAGGAAGAGGGTCGGGTAGCCGAAGCGCTCGACGACGAGGCCGCCGAGGGCGTTGCCGAGGACTCCCGGCAGTCCGACGCCGAAGCCCATGAAGAGGGCCATTCCCGTGGCGCGGCGCTCCGGCGGGAAGCTCTCGCCGACGAAGGCGACGGTGGCCGGGAGGAAGAGGCCGTAGCTCAGCGAGTGGAGGAGCTGGGCCGCCGCGATGCCGGCGAAGGACGGAAAGGCGGGATACATGGCCAGCCGCGCGGCGACGGCGACAGAGGAGAGCGCGATGGCGGGCATCGGCCCCGTCCTCGCGATGATCCTGCCCGCCAGGAGCATGAGGGGGATCTCGGCCGTCGCGGAGATGGCCCAGATCGCCCCCGCGGCGTCGAGGCCGAGCGCCTCCTTCGCGTAGAGCGAGAGGAAGGAGGTGATGGGGGCCATCCCGAAGCGGTTGAGGCCTATGACGACCAGGCCGAGGACGAAGCCCGGGGCGGCCCTTCGGCCGCCGATCCCCGGCCCGGCTCGCGTCGACGCCTCGTGTCGCGCCTCCGCGGGCAGGGCGAGGGCCGCGGCCAGGAAGGCGAGGGCCGCGGCTCCCACGCAGGCGGCGAGGATCCAGGGCGGGCCCGCGGAGATGCCCGGCGAGAGCTGGAGGGCCATCGCGCTCAGGATGAATCCGGCGGTGCCCGGAGCCCGGAGGGCGCCGTAGCCGCCTCGGAGGCTCGGGCCCCGCCTCGCGGCGTAGGAGCTCGCGAGCGCGTCCATGAGGGGGACCATGGTCTTGGCGCCGAGGGCTAGGATGACGAGCGCCGCCGCGGTCGCGGCCGGCTTCGGGACGAGCGCGAGGAGGGGCTGCGCGGCGAGCACGCAGAGGGCGGTCAGGGCGAGCATCCGCCTCGAGCCGGCGCCGGCCGAGCCGCCCGCGCGGGACTCGGCGCCGGCGGTCAAGGCTATCGGGCCGACTATCCCCACGACCTCGAAGAGGGCCAGGAGGAGCCCGACCGCCGCGGGGCCGTAGCCGAGGGCGCGAAGCATGACGGGAAGGTAGGGAGTGAGGATGCCGTAGATCGAGAAGAGGGCAGCGTACGCGATCGCGTAACGCGCCCCGCCGCCGCGGCTCACGTTCTCGTCCCCGCGAAGAAGTCCGCGCCCGTCGAGTTGCCGAGGAGGATGGCGGGCAGGCCGCGGAGGACCACGCGGCGCACGGCCTCCATGCCGAGCTCAGGGTAGTCGATCACCTCGCTCGCGACGACGTGCTCGCGCGCCGCGAGCGCGGCCGCCCCGCCCACGCAGCCGAGGTAGGCCCCTCCGCGCGCGGCGATGGCGTTCCGCGCCGCCGCCGAGCGGCCGCCCTTGGCGATGCTGACGAGGCTCGCGCCCCTCGCCATGAGCTCGTCGAGGTAGCCGTCCATGCGGCCCGCCGTCGTGGGGCCGAAGGAGCCGGAGACCAAGCCCGGCGCGGCCTCGGTGGGGCCGGCGTAGAAGACCGGGTGCCGCGTGAGGTATCCGGGAAGTGCCTTCCCCGCGGCGGCGAGGGCGCGGAAGCGGGCATGGGCCGCGTCCCTCGCGGCCACCACGGTGCCCGAGAGGAGGAGGAAGCAGCCGAGGGGCAGGGCCGCGAGCTCGGCTGCGAGCTCCGCCTGGGGGCGGTCGAGGTCGACCGCCCTGGCCCCGGGAAGGGCGGGCGCGTCGGCGGGGAGGAGGCGCGCGGGATCGGCCTCGAGCCGCTCGAGGTAGAACCCGTCGGGGCGGACGAGCGCCCGCGCGGCGCGATGCGCGGCGCAGCAGACGCCAGTCGCGAGGGGGAGGCTGGCCGCGTGGCGCGAAAGCCTGATCGCCCTCGCGTCGAGGGCCATCCTCGTCCCGCCGAACTGCGCGCCCACGCCGGTCGCCGCGGCCATGCGCTCGATCCTCGACTCCCAGTCCCGGTCCCTGATCGCGCGTCCCTCCCCGCCCGCCGAGCCGGGCAGCCCGTCGAGGAGGCCGAGGCCCGCCAAAGCCAAGACCCGGAGGGCCTCGTCGGGGGAGGTCCCGCCGAGCACCGCGGAGATCCGGTAGGGCGGGCAGCCTGAGGCCCCGAGAGACGTTATGCGCTCGCGGAGCCTCTCCTCGAGGGCCGCCTCGTCGAGGAGCGCCGGGCTTTCCATCGACAGGGAGGTCCGGTTCGCCGAGCCGCCGCCCTTCGCCGAAAAACAGAGGCGGTACTCGGGGCCGGCGGCGGCGCGGAGCTCGACGAGGGCGGGGAGGTTGTCGCGGGTGTTGGCCTCGGCGAGGAAGCCGAGGGGCCCGAGCTGCGAGGCGCGGAGGCGATGGGCGGCGTAGGCCTCGGCGGCGCCCGCGGAGATCTCTGCCTCGTCGTCGCCGTCCGTGAGGATCGAGGAGCCCTTCCAGCCGTAGGCCACGGCCGTGCCCGTGTCCTGGCAGAGGGGCAGGATCCCCTCGGCCGCGATCGCGGCGTTGCGGAGCAGGGCGGCCGCGACGAAGCGGTCGGCCTCGGAAGCCGCGGGGTCGCGGAGGATCGCGGCGAGGCCCTCGGCCTGCCGGCGCGGCAGGCGGAAGGCGATGGCCGAGAAGGCGCGGCGCGCGAGCTCGCGGAGGCTGCCCGGGACCAGGCGCCAGGCGGCGCGGGCCCCGCCGGCGCCGGCGATCTCGACCCGTTCCGGCCGCCCGAAGTCGAGGAGCTCGTAGTCCTCCGGGACGCCGAAGTCGAGGAGCTCGTCGATCGAGGCCCGGCTCACCAAGGCCTCCGCCGCAGCCGGATGGCGTTGTGCGGACACACCTCGTCACAGCAGTAACACCTGATGCACTTGTCGCGGTCGATCTCGATGCGGCCCTCGATGCGGAGTGCGCGGGGAGGGCAGATGCGGACGCAGGCGCCGCAGCGCCTGCAGGCGCGTTGGTCGAAATAGGGCCGCGGCGCCCCGAGGTTCTTGACCATGCGATGGAGGAAGGCGGGCATCCTGCCGGCGAAGATGTCCGTGCCGGGATGCGGGCCGCGCACGAGCTCGAAGGAGGCCGGCCTGACCTCCTCGATCCGCGCGCCGCGGAGCTCGATGTCGCCCGGCCCCGAGATCCAGGGGAAATCCGGATCCGAGACTCCGCGCGCGGCGGCCTCCGCGAGATAGCCCACCTCCGCGGGATCGTAGCCGATCAGCCCCGCGGCGCTCCAGTCGAGTGCCAGCGGGTCGCGGGAGCCGAGGACGAGGTCGAGACGCCTGGGCTTCCCGTTATTGGGTCCGTGTCCCTCCATCGCGACGACCGCGTCCATCATGGAGTAGGCGGGCCGGGCCGCGAGCGCGAGGTCCACGAGCATGGAGCCGAAGTCCGCGGGGTCGGGGAAGCGCAGGTGGAAGGCGCTCTTCCCGAGCCCCGGAACGAGGCCGAAGAGATTCTTGATCGCGCCGGTGTAGCGGACGAGGCCGTGGGTCTTGAGCTTCGGCAGGGAGACGAGGAGGTCGGCCTCGTCGAGGGCGGCCGCGAAGGTGAATCGCCTGACGCGTTTTCCCGACGGGCACTCGCGCTCGGCCTCGCGGGAGAAGTCGGCCCATTCCGCGCCCTCGGACTCCGCGGCCTCCTTGAGGCCCGTGCAGCGCCCCGCGAGATCCTGCGGCTGCCAGCCGGGGGAGTCCCCGGCGACCACCCGCGAGGCGCCCCTCGACTTGAGGAGGCGGACGAAGGCCCGGAGGAATTCCGGGTGGGTGGTGACGGCCCGATCGGGGTCGGCGGAGATGAGGATGTTCGGCTTCACGAGGACCGAGGCCCCGCGGAGCTCGGGGAGGGGCGCGAGCTCCTCCGCCTCCGCGAGGGCCCGGTCGAGCTCGGCCGGGCCGTAGCCCGGGCAGCGCGCTATCGCGACTATGCTTTTCATGCTAGAGGAGGAGCCCCAGGCCGAGGCCGAGGGCCAGGCCGGGCCGCCTGCCCGGTTCGATGTCGCACAACGCGTACGCGGAGGCGGCGAGGGGGCCGGGGGCGAGGAGGAGGCGGGCCTCCGCGCAGGCGAGGGCGGGCCAGGAGGGCGACAGCGGGCCCTCCGCTCCGCCGAGGGCCAGGAGGCCCGAGAGGCCGGCGCGGCAGCGCGGCCCCGAGATCCAGGCGCCGGCCCTGGCCGCGGCCTTGATCGCGGGCGAGCCGCCCGACAGGTCGAGGAGGGCGGCCGGCGCCAGTCCGAGGCCGGCGCGGGCGCCGCCGGCCTTGCCGAGCTCGAGCGACAGGGGGGCGGAGAGCTCGGCGCCGGGCAGGGCCGCCGGCAGGAGGGGCTCGGCCGCGGAGCTCCAGGAGCCCCGGGCGAAGAGGCCGATCCGGGCGGGACCGCTCCCGGCCAAGGGGAGGAGGAGGGAGAGCGCGAGGTCCGCGGCGGGCTCCGCGCTCGTCTCGGCCGCGGCGCCCAGGCCGAGCGCGAGGGGGCCGATCGCCGCGTCCGCGCCCAGTCCGAGCGAGGCCGCGGCTCCGAGGCCGAAGGCGGAGCGCGAGACCGAGGAGGTCGATGCGAGCCAGGCGAGCTCGGCTCCCATGCGGGCCGGGGGCAGGGCGCGGGGATCGGGGAAGAGGAGCATCCCCGGCGTCGCGCCGAGCGAGCCCGCGGGCCGCGCCCTGGCCGCGGAGTCGATGCGGATCCGGACCGACGCGCCCCGGGCGACCGCGTCGCCGCTCCCCTCGGGCCGGGGCGAGGTAGGGAGATCCCTCGCGGGGAGGGCGGAGAGGAGGACCTCGTACTCGCCGTCGGGAAGGGGCTTCCCGTCGGCGCCGCGCCCCTTCCAGGCGAAGGATTGCCGCCAGGTCGCGAGGTCCAGGAAAATCCAATCCGCGACGATCCTGCCCGCGACGTCACGGATCTCGACCCGGGCCGAACCCCGGTTCGTCGCGGCGAAGGTTATGAGGGTCTCGCCGAGCGCGCCCGCGCTGGCGGGATCGAAGACCTTCCGAGAAGCCTCGAGCGCGCCGACCGAGAAGGGGGAGGGCTCGAGCGTCAGTTCGAGCCGTGTCGTCTCCTCTTCGCGGATGTCGACGCGGAGCCTCCTCTCCTCGAAGCCGAAGAGCCTCGCCGCCACCGAGTGCCCGCCGACGGGCAGCTCGATCGAGGCGCCGCCGACCGGCGCCCCGTCGACGAGGAGCTCGGCCTCCGGCGGCGCGAGCGTCGCCTCGAGGCGCCCCGTGATCGGCGCGAGGCGGAAGAAGAGGGTCGTGGCGGTCTTCTCGGCGAGGAGGATCTCGCGCTCGATGAGGCGGCGGCCGGGAGCCTCGACGCCGACGAGATATGAGCCCGGCAGCATGGAGGCGCTCGTGAAGGGCAACTTCCCGACGTACTGGCGGTTCAGGTAGAGCGAGGCGGGCTCGACCGAGGCGTCGATCGAGAGGGAGGCGCGGCCCTCGACGCCCGCGGCCTCGGTCCTCGACTCGACCTTCCCTTCCTCTGCTGAAGCGGCGAAGCCCCCCGCCCCCGCGAGGCACAGGACGAGGAGGGCGGCGATGCCGCGTTTCCGCGCTCTCATGCGACGAGGATAGCATGGCGCGGCGGGCCGTGGACAGCGAGCCGGCGGGGCGGGGCCTTGTGGCGGATCGCCGCGGAAGGTAGATTCCATGCGGAAGGGGGCAACATGGTCCGACTCCTCCCCGTCGCCTCGGGAAAGGGCGGCGTGGGCAAGAGCGTCATCGCGGCCAACCTCGGCATCGCCCTCGCGGCGGCCGGGCGGGCCGTCGTCCTCGTCGACCTCGACCTCGGGGGCTCCAACCTCCACACCTGCCTCGGGGTAAAAAACCGGCACTCCGGCCTCGGCGACCTGGTCTGGAAGCGCGAGAAATCCCTCGACGCCCTCCTCGTCGAGACCGGCCGCGAGCGTCTCTGGCTCGTGCCCGGCGACGGGCTCCTGCCGGGGACGGCCAACCTCGAGTGGTTCGCGAAGAAGCGCATCCTCAAGGAGCTCGCCTCCCTCCCCGCGGATTACGCCATCCTCGACCTCGGAGCCGGCTCCTCCTACAATGTCGTGGACTTCTTCCTCGCATCGTCTTCGGGCCTCCTCGTCGTGAGGCCCGAGGTCACCTCGATCCTCAACGCCTATTCCCTGCTGAAGACGGCGGCATACCGCCTCCTGTCGCGCTCCTTCCCCGAGGGCAGCCCGGGCCGGTCCGCCGTCACGGAATTCGCCGGGGCCAAGACCGAGGGCGCCGGCGTCTCCTTCCTCGACTTCGCCCGGGACCTCGCCTCGCGCTTCCCCGACGAGGGCGGGGCGGCCCTGGAGCGCCTCGCCGCGCTCAAGCCCAGGGCGGTCATGAACCAGGGGAGGGACTCGGGCGACGCCGAGCTCGGCTACCGGCTCCGGGACATAGCCGCCAAGAACCTCGGGATCGCCGTGGACTTCGCGGGCTACCTCCTCGAGGACGAGGCCGTCCCGCGGAGCGTCGCCGCGCGCGCCCCGGTCCTCGAGCTGGAGCCCGACGCGCCCTTCGCCCGCGGCCTCAGGGCCATGGCGTCGCGCATCGCGCGGTCGCCGGCGGAACCCGAGGGCCTCGGCCTCCTCGACGGGGGAGGGGACCTCGCCGGGCTCGTGGAGGCCGGCCTGGCGGAACAGGATACATGAGGCCGGCCTCCCTCGGCCGCCCGGCGCGGCGGCTCGCCCTCGCGGCCTGCCTGGGCTCGGCCCTCGTCGCCGCGGCGGGCAGCCAGGCGGCCTGCGGTCCCGCGCCCCGGATCTCCGCGGCGACCAAGGCCGAGGCCGAGCGCCTCCGCGCCCGGATGTCCCTCGACGAGGAGGCCGCCCAGGTCCTCCTCGTCGGCGTCTCGGGCGAGGGCAAGGCCTCGCTCGCGAGCCTCGCCCTCCTCCAGTCCCTCCCCGTCGGCGGCGTCCTCCTCTTCGGCTTCAACCTGCCCCCTTCTCCCGAGGCCCTCGCCCCCCTCGCCGCCTCGCTCCAGGACGCGGCCGCGGGCAGGGCCCTCGACATCCCCCTCATCGTCGCCCTCGACCACGAGGGAGGGGCGGTCTTCCGCTTCAAGGGAGGCGGCGTCACGCGGCTGCCCCCGCCCGCCGAGGTCGGCGCCCGCGGCCCGGGCTACGCCCGCGCCCTCGGCCGCGCCGCGGGACGGGAGCTCCGCGCCCTCGGCGTCAACATGGCCCTCGCCCCCGTCGTCGAGCTCCTCGACGACCGCAACATCGAGTTCCTCGGCAACCGCTCCTACGGGCGCGACCCGGCCCGCGTCGACGCGGCCGCCGGGGCCTTCATCGAGGGGCTGCAGGAGGGCGGGGCGGCCTCGGTCGCCAAGCACTTCCCCGGCAACGCGGCCGCGGACCCCCACCGCGGCGAGGCCGTCATCGCCGCCGACCGCGCCGCCTACGAGCGGGACTACCTGCCCCGCTTCGCCGCGGCCGTCAAGCGCGGGGTCGCCGCGGTCATGGCCTCGCACGCGGTCCTGCCGGCGATCGATCCGGAGCGGCAGGCCACCTTCTCGCCCATCCTGCTCAACCGCGAGCTCAAGGGGAAGCTCGGGTTCGAGGGCGTCGTGCTGACGGACGACCTGTACATGAAGGCGGTGGCCAAGGACGGGCCGCCCGAGCGCGGGGCGGTGGAAGCCCTCGCGGCGGGCGCCGACCTCCTCATGCTGAGCTCGGGCGGAGGGGCCGAGCGGGTGCGGGACGCCATCGTCCGCGCGGTCGAGGCCGGCGCCCTGCCGCGCGCGCGGCTCGACGACGCCGTCCGCAGGATCCTCGAGCTCAAGCTCCGCTTCGACATGGGCGCCGACCTCGACCCGGCGGTCCGACGGGAGCGCCAAGCCTCCTACGCGGGCCTCCTCCGCGAGAACGCCCGCGATGTCGCCCGGGCCCTCGAGGAATCGCGCCGCGCGCCCGCGGCTGCCTCCGCCGGGTCCCGCTAATCTAGGTCCTCCGGCGCGCCGATCCTCAAGAGGTGAAGCGCAACCGCACCGTCGCGAGCGTCGCGGCGACCTTCCTCGCTCTGGTCTTCCTCGTCGCGGTCCCGGCCTGGCCGGCCCCGGCGCAGCCGGGGCCGCCCGCCGAGCTCGTCCTCGGCCCCGCCGACCTCAGGATCGAGCAGATACCCGACGGCGGTTACCACCTCTACGTCAGGGCAAGGAAGGGCCTCGGTTCCGTCCTCCTCACCGAGTCCACGAAGGACCCGGCCCTGCAGGCGGACAATTACGCCTATCGCGCCCTCGAGAAGAACGCGGTCAACGGCGACGAGAAGCGTCTCCTCGACGGCAAGCCCATCCCCGCCTCGAGCAAGATCTGGTCGCTCATCGACTCGACGCCCGAGCCCGACGCGGCCTTCGGCTCGGCCTTCCACGTCTTCATCCCCTGGATCGTGGCCTGGGGCTATCCTTGGACCCGCAACGGCACGACCTACATCGTCGACGGCAGCTTCATCAACGTCCGGACCTTCGCCAAGCCCTACGCCGATTATTCGGGGCCTTTCGCCGACAATCCTTACCTGATCCGCGTGACGCAGAAGCCCGCCCCGAGGAAGCCGGCGCCCCCGCCGCCACCCCCTCCGGCCCCCGAGCCCGCGCCCGCCCCCGAGCCGGTTCCCGAGCCCGCGAAGGTGGAGGAGCCGCCGCCCGAGAAGCACGATCCCGGCCTCTACATGCCGGAGACCGTGAAGACCTTCGAGTCCATCGCGGAGTCGACCAAGGGCGAGATCCGCTTCGCCGACGACACGAAGGACGTCGCCCCCCAGATCGCATCCCTCCTCGACAAGGCCGCGGGCAAGACCCTCGACCTCGTGATCTGCCTCGACACGACGGACTCGATGCAGGACGACATCGACGCCGTGAAGTCCATGCTGCCGGACCTCGTGAAGAAGAAGCTGGCCGCGGTCTCCTCCTACCGGATCGGCTTCGTGCCCTACAAGGATTACTTCGAGGATTACCTCTACCGGCGCTACGACTTCAGCCCCGACGTGTCGACCTTCTTCGCCCAGCTCGCGGGGATCCGCGTGGGCGGCGGCAGGGACATTCCCGAAGCGGTCTATGAGGCCCTCTACGCCGCCCTGACCGAGTTCGAGTGGAAGGCCGAGGAGCGCCTCGTCATCCTCATCGGCGACGCCCCTCCCCATCCGGTGCCCCGGGGGAAGGTGGACAAGGCCATGGTCCAGGAGGCGGCGGCGAGGCTCGACGTGTCGCTCGACGTGATCATCCTCCCGCATTGAGCGCGGCCAGCCTTGCGCGCGTCCGGGATGTCGGTGTATCTTTTCCAAATAGTCCCGCTCGGAGGGGAGTTTTCGCGGAATGATGGATAAAGAATTGTCCGGAAGGGACGGGCTCATCGTCCGCGCGGGCTCGGCCCCCTTCCTCGGAGGCCTCCTCTTCGTCCTGGCCTCCCTCCTCGTCCTCGGCGGATCGCCCGTCCGGGCCGCTTCCCCCGCCGTCCCCGCCCGCGGCGGCATGCTGGCCGACCTGCCCGGCATCAGCGCCTCGGCCCCCCTTCCGGAGACCGAGGACCGCGGGCTCTACTACAGCGTGTACCGCGTCGTCCGCGGCGACACCCTCTCCGGCATCGCCGACCGCTACGACCTCACCCTGGACACCGTCGTCAGCTTCAACGAGATCCAGAACGCGCGCTCCCTCCAGCCCGGCAAGCTCCTCAAGATCCCGAGCCTCTCGGGCATCCTCTACACGGCCAAGGAGGGCGAGGACGTCCGCTCCATCGCGGCGAAGCAGGAGATCTCGGCGGACCGCGTCATCGAGGTCAACCACCTCATGTCGGAGAGCGTCGAGCCCGGGCGGATCCTCTTCCTGCCCGACGCGCGCCTCGCCTCCTTCAAGCTCCGCGAGATCTCCGGCGACCTCTTCCGCTGGCCCGCGCGCGGCTGGATCACGACCTGGTACGGCTGGGACAAGGACCCCTTCACCGGAGCGAGGCGCTTCCACAACGGCCTCGACGTGGGCATGGACACCTGGACGCCCGTGAAGGCCGCGATGGACGGCTACGTCGCGGACGCGGGCTACGCCTCGGGCCTCGGCAACTACGTCCTCCTGGGGCACCACGCGGGATGGGCGAGCCTCTACGGCCACCTGCAGCAGATCTCGGTCAAGGCCGGCCAGCGCGTGGACACCGGCACGAGGATCGGCTACTCGGGCAACACGGGCTACAGCACGGGGCCGCACCTGCACTTCTCGGTCTTCAAGAACGGCCGCGCCGTGAATCCCTCCAACGTGCTTCATTAGGCCGCCGCCCGCCCGCGGGGCCCGCTTTGACGGCCGCCCGCTTTTCTGGTACATTCGAAACGGCATGAAAGAGCTCCGCGGCATCCCCGTATCGCCCGGCGCGGCCCTCGCGCCCGCCTTCCTCTTCCTCGAGGAGGCGGAGCCCGCGATCCCGGCCTACGCGCTCGAGAGCTCCGAGATCCCGGCCGAGTGGGCGCGCTTCCTCGAGGCCATCGCCAAGGCCCGCTCCGAGGTGACGGAGCTCCGCGACCGGGCCCGCGCGGAGGCCGGCGACGACCAGGCCGCCATCTTCGAGTCGCATCTCCTCATGCTCAACGACCCCGACATGATGGACCGCATCGAGCGGAACCTCTCGGCCTCGCTCCGGAACATCGAGCGGGTCATCATCGACATCGAGCGCGACTTCACGGACAAGCTCTCGCGGGCCGAGGACCCCTCGCTCCGCGAGCGGGCCGCCGACATCCAGGACGTGTCGAGGCGCATCCTCGGCCACCTCCTCCTCCGCGAGCGCAGCTCCCTCGCCGGACTGCCGGGCGACGTCGTCGTCGTCGCGCGGGACCTCTTGCCCTCGGACATGATCTCGATGGACCGCGAGCGCGTGAAGGCGGTGGTCACCGAGGTCGGCGGCAGGACGAGCCACGCCGCGATCCTCGCCCGCGCCTTCGAGATACCGGCCGTCCTCGGCGTCGCGGGCGCCCTCTCGGCCGCGCGCTCCGGCGCGATCCTGGCCGTCGACGGCGACCGCGGTCTCGTCCTCGTCGACCCCGACGAGGCGACAAGGGAGCGCATCGTCGCGGAGCGCGCCGCGGCCAGGGAGCGGGAGCGCGAGCTCGCCGCCCTGCGCGACCTCCCCGCGGTCACGCGCGACGGCAAGCGCGTCTTCCTCAAGGCCAATATCGAGGTGCCCGACGAGGCGGCGGGGGCCCTGTCCCACGGCGCAGACGGTGTGGGCCTCTTCCGCTCGGAGTTCCTCTTCCTCAGGCCCGGCGAGGCCCCGGGCGAGGAGGAGCAGTACCAGGCGTACCGCAGGGTCATCGAGACGATGGGCGGCAGGCCCGTGACCATCAGGACCCTCGACGTGGGCGGCGACAAGGTCCTGCCCTCGCAGGGCCGCGAGGACGACGCCGAGAAGAACCCCCTCCTCGGCTGGAGGGCGATCCGCTTCTGCCTCTCCCACGCGGACATCTTCAAGACCCAGCTCCGGGCCATCCTCCGCGCCGCGGTCCACGGCGAGACCCGCATCATGTTCCCGATGATCGCGACGCCCTGGGAGCTCGAGAAGGCGAGGGCCCTCCTCGTCGAGGCCAGGGCGGAGTGCCGCGCCAAGGGCCAGGTCGTGCCCGACTACATCCCCGTCGGCATCATGATCGAGATCCCCTCGGCGGCCCTCGCGAGCGACATCCTCGCGAAGCGGGCGGACTTCTTCTCCATCGGGACCAACGACCTCATCCAGTACACCCTCGCGGTCGACCGGGGCAACCAGCGCCTGGCCTACCTCAACGAGCCCTACAACCCCGCCGTGCTCCGCCTCGTCTCGCTCACGATCGAGAACGGGCGCAAGGCGGGCATCCCCGTGGGCATGTGCGGCGAGATGGCCGCCGACCCCGCGGTCGCCGTCCTCCTCCTCGGCCTCGGACTCGAGGAGTTCTCCATGTCCAGCGCCTCCCTGCCCGCCGTGAAGCGCGCCATCCGCTCGGTCGGCCTCGCCGAGGCCGAGGCCGCGGCGCGCGCGGTCATGGGCCTTTCATCGTCGGCCGAGGTGGCCGCCTATCTCGCCTCCCTCCCGCGGAGCTGAAGGAAAGCATGAAGAGAGACCTTCCCCCAGAAGGGGCCGGCGACGAGGCCCGCGAGGCCGCGCCCGAGCCCGCGCGCCGCGTCAGGTACGAGAACCTGCCGCTGGTCGTGATCGCCGGCCGGCCCAACGTCGGCAAGTCCACCCTGTACAACCGCCTCCTCCACAAGAGGCGGGCCATCACCGACCCGACGCCCGGCGTCACGCGCGATCCCGTGGACGCGGTGTGCGACATCGGAAGGTCGGGAAGGCGCTGCCGCCTCGTCGACACCGGCGGCTTCAAGCTCGAGCGCGAGGGCCTCGACGGCCTCGTCGTCGAGAAGAGCCTCGAGTACCTCGAGAAGGCCGACCTCGTCGTGTTCCTCGTGGACGCGACGACGATCACGCCCGAGGACGAGGAGTTCGCCGCCCTCCTCCGCCGCTGGACGGACAAGCTCCTCCTCGTCGTGAACAAGGCGGACAGCCCCGAGCGCGACATGCTCGTCTGGAGCCACGCCAAGTGGGGCTTCGAGCCGGTGATCTTCGTGTCGGCCGAGCACGGGCGCAACGTCGACGAGCTCGAGGACGCGATGGCGTCGAGGCTCGACTTCTCCCGCGTGGTCGAGGTCGAGGAGGGCCGCGAGCCCATCCGCCTCGCCATCATGGGCAAGCCCAACACCGGCAAGTCCACCCTCCTGAACCGCCTCCTCGGCGCCGAGCGCTCCATCGTGTCCGAGGTCGCGGGCACGACGCGCGACGTGGTCGAGGGCCGCTTCGCGTGGAAGGGCAGGCAGGTAGTCGTCCTCGACACGGCGGGGATCAGGCGCAAGAAAAAGGTCGTCGAGAACGTCGAGTACTACTCGGTCAACCGCGCGATCCGCGTCGTGGACGACTGCGACGTCGTCGTGCTGATGATCGACGCCGTCGAGGGCCTCACCGAGCAGGACAAGAAGATCGCCGCCTTCGCCACCGACAAGGGCCGGGGCCTCGTCTTCGCCCTCAACAAGTGGGACCTCATGCCCGACCTGAAGAACTCCTTCGAGGCCGCGCGGGACAAGCTCCGCTATTTCTTCGGGCAGACCGCCTGGGCGCCCGTGCTGCCCCTCTCGTCCAAGGAGGGGACAGGCGTCGACAAGCTCATGAACGTCGTCGTGAACGTGCACGCCCAGCTCACCAAGCGCATCGAGACGAGCCGGCTCAACAAGGCCTTCGCGGATTGGGTCGAGGCCACGCCGCCCCCCGTCGGGACGCGCACGCGCTTCAAGGTCCGCTACGCGGTGCAGACGAGCGTGAACCCGCAGGCCTTCACGGTCTTCGTGACGAGGCCCGACGCCGTCGCCGAGTCCTACGTCTCCTTCCTCCGCAACAAGATCCGCTCGGAGCTCGGGCTCGACAAGATCCCCGTCCTCCTCGAACTCAAGGCCTCGAGGTCGCCCATCGTCTCAAAGCCCACCTCGAGGGCCGAGCACGTGAAGGAGGCGGCCGCCCGGGCACACGGCGCCCCGAAGCCGCGATCGAAGCCCCTCTTCAAGGAGCCGGAGCCGCCGCGCGTCGGCGGCCGGAAGGAGCGGGGCGCCTCCAAGGGCGGGCCCAAGGGCGCCGCGCCGCGCTCCAGCGCCCCCAGGGGCAAGGCCGGCGCCCCCAAGGGCAAGGCCGGCGCCAGAGGCAAGACCGGCGGCGCCGGCGCCAAGGGGAAGGCGGTTACCCCGAGGGGCAAGGCCGCCGTGCCCTCGTCAGCGCGGAGGAAGGCCGCCCCCGGAGGCGGGGCCTCGCGCAAGGGGCGTTAGGCGAATCCATGGCCTCCTACTCGACGGGACAGGTCGAGCGCATCCTCGGGCTCCCCGCCTCGACGCTGCGGCGCTGGGAGCGGGAGTGCGGCCTCATCGAGCCGCGCAAGGACGCCTTCGGCAGGAGGGCCTGGTCGGAGGCCGACCTGCGCCTCCTGCTCCGCCTCCGGCACCTCGCCCTCCGCCGCGATCTCGGCTTCGCCGCCGCGAGGAGGTCCCTCCTCGCCGAGCTCTCGGGCCCCGGGCCCGAGGCCAGGGCCAGGATCGCAGAGCTGCGCGGCGAGCTCATCTCGCTGTACTTCGCCTCGCTCGATTCCCTCGAGCGCCTCGAGCCCCGCTAGGGGCGTCATGCGACACCGTAAGGAGAAGCCATGGAAAGCCAGCTCGTGAAGCGCCTCGCCGACTTCGTCGACGCCTCCCCCACCGCCTACCACGCCGCCGACTCGATGGCCGCCGCCCTCGCGGCCCGCGGCGCCCGCCGCCTCGACGAGCGCGGCGAATGGCGGCTGGAGCCCGGCGCCGCCTATTTCGTGCAACGTTCCGGTTCGGCGCTCGTCGCCTTCCGGACCGGCCTCATGCCGCCGCAGGAGTCGGGCTTCGCCCTCGCGGGAGCCCACACCGACAGCCCCGCCCTCAAGGCCCGGCTCGAGAAGGCCCTCACGGGCAAGGGCATGGACCGGGTCGCCGTCGAGGTCTACGGCGGCCCCATCGTCTCGTCCTGGCTCGACCGGCCCCTCTCCCTCGCCGGCCGCGTCGCCCTGCGCCTCGCCGACGGCTCCGTCGAGTCGCGGCTCGTGAACCTCGCGCGGCCCGTCGGCGTCGTGCCCGACCTCGCCATCCACCTCAACCGCGAGGTCAACAAGGGCTTCGAGTACAACGCGCAGAACCACCTGCCCGTCCTCCTCTCGGCGCAGCCGCCCGCGGCGCCCGGCGCGGGGGCGGCCCCCGCCCCGCAGGCATCGCCCGCCCTCGCCCTCGTGGCCCGCGAGCTCGGGGTCGAGCCGGCCGCCATCCTCGGCGCCGACCTCTTCTTCGTCGACGCGCAACGCGTCACGGTCCTCGGCCCCTCCTCCGAGCTCGTCAACGGCCCGCGCCTCGACGACCTCATCGGCTGCCACGCCGTGCTCGAGGCCTTCCTCGACGCCGCGCCCGCCGGGCACGGCCAGGTGGCCTGCTTCCTCGACAACGAGGAGGTCGGCTCGAGGACCGCGCAGGGCGCCGACTCCTCCTTCCTGCGCGATCTCCTCGGCAGGATCTGCGCCCTCTCGGGCTGCGGGACCCAGGACTTCTACCGCGCCCTCGCCTCGTCCTTCTGCGTTTCGGTGGACGTGGCCCAGGCCTTCCATCCCTCCTACGCCGAGAAGTACGACGAGCAGTACGCGCCGGTGATCAACGGCGGCCCCGCGGTCAAGTCGAACGCAAACTACCGCTACGCCACCGACGCCGAGACCGAGGCGCGCTTCCGCCTGCTCTGCGAGGACGCGGGCGCCGCCTGCCAGAAGTACATGAGCAGGGCCGACATCGCGCCCGGCTCGACCATCGGCCCCATGGGCTCCTCGCTCACGGGCATCCCGACCGTCGACGTCGGCGCGCCCCTCCTGTCGATGCACGCGATACGCGAAACCGCCGGCTCGCGCGACCACGAGGCGATGACCGCCGCGATGGGCGCCCTCTTCCGCCTCGGGCCCTCGGTCGGCGCCGGCCGCGCCGCGGGAGGCAGGCCGTGAACCCCGTCCTCGAGCTCCTCGCGGCGCGCAAGTCGGTCCGCAGCTTCGAGGAGCGGCCCGTCGACCGCGCGACGCGCGACCTCGTCCTGGGCGCCGCCCTGCGCGCCCCGACCGCCGGCAACATGATGCTCTACAGCGTCATCGAGGTGGAGGACCAGGCCCTCAAGGACAGGCTCGCCGTCTCCTGCGACGACCAGCCCTTCATAGCCCGCTCGCCCTGGGTCCTCGTCTTCCTCGCGGACTTCCAGCGCTGGATGGACTATTTCGAGGCCTCGGGCGCCACGGCCGAGGCCTCGGCGGGCGACGCGCCCCGACCCCGCGAGGCCGACCTCTTCCTCGCCCTGGACGATGCCCTCATCGCGGCCCAGACCGCCGTCGTCGCGGCGGACTCCCTCGGCCTCGGCTCCTGCTACATCGGCGACGTCATGGAGCGCTACGAGCTCCATCGCGAGCTCCTCGGGCTCCCGCGCTACGCCTTCCCGGCCTGCATGCTCTGCCTGGGCTACCCGACCGGGCAGCAGCGCGCGCGGCCCCAGCCTCCCCGCTTTGACCGCCGCCACATCGTGTTCACCGACCGCTACGAGCGGCGCTCGCCCGCGGACTTCGAGGAGATGTTCGGGAACCCGCACTACGCCGGGGCGAAGCTCCTCCCCGGGGCCGCGAACTACGGCCAGCACATGTACCTGCGGAAATTCTCGGCCGCCTTCAGCGAGGAGATGCGGCGCTCGGTGCGCCGCGCCCTGGAGGAGTGGAGCTAGCCCCGGCGCGACGCCTGGATAAGGCGCGATGCGCGAAAGCGAAAATGGAAAGGGCCGCCCTCGACGGGCGGCCCTCGTTTTACGCGTTGCGCGAAACTACTTCTTCGGCAGCGGCTCGTAGGTCTTGGAGGGATCCCACTCGCCCTCGCGCGCCTCGCCCTTGATGCTCGGGATCTTGAGCACCTGGCCGGGGAAGATGAGGTTCGGATTGTTCGGGTCCCGGAAGGTCTTCTTGTTGGCCTCGTAGAGCACGGGCCACTTGAGGGGGTTGTTGTAGACGAAGGGGTACTCCGCGATCCGCCAGAGGCAGTCGCGGCGCTCCGGGATGAGCCTGACCTTGTAGGTCGCGGGGAGGGGCGGCGTCGCCGGGGCGGCGACCGCCACGACGGGCGGCGGCGTCGGCTCGGCGACCTCCCGCACGTCGGCGAGGGCCGTGAGGACCGCGCGGGCGTGCTCGCGGGCGGGGACGTACTCCTCGCCGCCGTAGGAGGCGAGGGCCGTGTCCATCTCGCCCTTGGCGGCCGCGTACTGGCCGGGGAAGTTCTTGGGCGCCTTGACCGTCTCCGCCCAGGCGAGCCTGTCCTTGGCCGCGGCGATCGCGCGGTCGGCCTCGGACTTGGCCACCATCTTGGCGACGAACTGGTCGGAGAGGCTCGCGTACTCGCTCGACTGGGCGGCGAAGCCCGCGGCCGCGTCGTAGTCGCCGTCGTCGAAGGCCTTCTCGGCCATGGCCTTCAGCTCGATGCTCCGCCGGTAATAGTTGTTGTCCTTGAGGCTCTGGGCCTGGAGGCCCGTCGCCGCGGCGACGAGCGCGAGGACGAAGATCGAGATCGTTTTCCTGATCATCGCATGCCTCCTTCCGTCACTGCTTCGGCTGGCCGACGATCGCGTCGGCCTCGTCGGCCTTGCGGGCGCTGTCGGCGGCCGCGGCGGCGGCGGAGTCCATGGCCGCCTGCGCCTTGGCCCGCTTGTCGGCGGCCGCCGCGTAGGCGGCGTCGAAGGCCTCGCGGGCCTGGTCGAAGGCCGCGGCCGCGTCCTCGTAGTTGCCGGCGGCGAGCTTGGACACGCCGTCGTCGTAGACGCCCACCGCGGACTGGTACTGGTCCTTCACGGCGACCTGGGCCTTGATCTGCTCGGACTTGGCCTTCGAGTCGTCGGTCTTTTCCTTGGAGCCCGCGGCGACCATCTGCCGCCCCTTCTGGACCACGAGGTTGAAGCGCAGGATGGACTCGTCGAGCATGTCCACGCCGGCGGCGCGGTCCCCGGTTCCGGAGGCCCAGAGCCCGTCCTCGGCCGCGTACTTGCCCTCGGCGAGCTGGAAGTTGCCGGAATCCCACTTGGCGTAGTCCTTCTCGCCGATCCGGCCGCGGAGGTCGCCGGCTATCGAGCGCTTGTAGGACAGCTCGTAGTAGAGCCTGGCCCGCTCGAAGACGGCGATGGAGTCCTCGTGCTTGCCTCCGTCCATCAGGGCCGCGGCGGCGTCGTACTCCTTGCCGGCGGCCTCGAAGCGCTCGGGGGACTTCGCGTCCGCGCCGGCCTTCAGCGCGCCGGCTTTCATCGCATCGGCGTTGTCGCGCTTCGCCTTGGCGAGGGCGACGACGCCCTTGTCGATGAGGGCGGTATACGAGGCCACGGATCCGCCGAGGGCGTCCTTGGCGGCTTGGGCCTGCTTCGGATCCTTCGTCGCCGCGTCGTAGGCGGCGAAGGCGGAGGCGTAGACTCCCTCGGATGCCTTGTAGTCGTCGGGGAGGACCTCGAAGAGCTTGAGGTCGAAGGACTTTTTCTTGAGGGCCTTGGCCTGGGCGAGAAGGGCGTCGAGCTCGGCCTGGCTGACGGCCGGGACCTCCGGTGCCTTGGGTTCAGGGGCCGGCTCGGGAGCCGGAGTGACGACGGGAGCCGGCTCCGGGGCGGGGGCCGGCGGCTTCGAGGCGCAGGACCCGAATATAAGCGCGGCGGCTATGGTCAGGAAAAGAAGAAGCTTGGGGTTTTTAACTCGTATCATAGGCATCCTCCTGGTGCAAATATTGGAAGATACTTTGATCTTAGCACGATGACGGAATACGGGCAAATGGTGCCGTGAAGAAAAGGGGGCTTTCGGAACCCTGATCCGAAATAAGTAATTCCTTGAGCTGGAGATGATTGTTTATGCGTTTTTGGCATTAAACCTACGCCATACGGGTATTAACGGGTTTTCCGGCCGAATTCGTCCCTGTTCGGGCGATTCGAGCCCTGCCTATCCGCGATCCCGCCGGGAAGGAGGGGCGAGGGGACAGAACCAGGCCGCCCGCGTTCCTGTCCGCGGGGCATCGGTTTACATGCGGCGGCATATCCAATATAGTCTTCGCACCATGCGGCATCGCTTCGACTCCAAGAACCAGGGCACCTGCTCCGCCATGGTCTCCTTCTCTCTCGAGGACGGCAAAGTCTTCGAAGTGGACTTCAGGGGAGGATGCTCGGGCAACCTCCAGGGCCTTTCCCGCCTCCTCGAGGGCATGGACGCCTCCGAGGCCGCCCGCAGGCTCAAGGGCATCCGCTGCGGGGAGAAGGCCACCTCCTGCCCGGACCAGCTGTCCCGGGCCCTCGAACGGGCCCTTTCCGGCGCGTGAGGCCGGCGCGAGGAGCCATCCGTGACCGAGAGCCTTGAGATGTACCTCGAGACGATCAGCCTCCTCCACGAAAGGATGCGGATCGCGAGGGTCACCGACATAGCGAACGAGCTCGGCGTGTCCAAGCCCTCGGTCCACGCCGCCTTGCACGAGCTCGAGAGGCGCGGCCTCATCCAGCACGAGCACTACGGCGAGGTCTACCTGAGCGCCGCGGGCAAGGAGGCCTCAGCCGCCATCCGCGGGCGGCACGAGCTCCTCGCCTCCTTTCTGCGCGACGTCGTCGGCGTCTCGGCCGAGACCGCCGAGCAGGACGCCTGCCGCATCGAGCACTACCTCTCGGACGAGACTCTGTCGCGCATCGCGGCGCTCGCCGAGGGGAGGTCGGGGGCCGGGGGCGGGCCGGCCAGCTGAGACGGGCCGGGGATGCCCCTCGTCACGAGGAAGTTGACCGCCGCGATCGCGGCCCCGCCGATGAAGACCCATCGGTAGCCCGAGGCTCCCCCGCCCCGCCAGGCGAGGCCGCCGAGCATCGGCAGGAACATCGACACCGCGTGGTCGATGCTGATGCCGAGGGAGAGGGTGGGCGACACGTCCTCGGGCTTCTCCGCGATACGCTTCACGTAGACCGCCCTGGTCATCGAGACCGCGTCCGAGGCCTGGTCGAAGACGTAGCAGGCGGCCACCGCGACGAGGGCCGCGGCGGGCGGCAGGAGTGTGGGCGCGAAGGCGTAGACCAGGCAGACCCCGATGGTGACGAAGGCCTCGCCGCCGAGCACGGCGCGCGGGCCGTAGCGGTCCGTGAGGCGGCCCACGGCGGGCTTCGCGAACACCCCCACGAGCGAGACGACCAGGAAGAGCATGGTCATCGTCGAGACCGGCTGCCGGAAGAAGTCCACGAGCATCCAGGGCCCGAAGGTGATGAAGAGCTGCTTGCGCGCCCCGTACAGGATCGAGAGGCCGTAGTACCTGCGGTAGCGCCGCTTCATGACGAAGCGGGGGCGGCGGCCGCCGGTTCGGCGGTGGCTCATCGCCGCGAGGCAGAGGGCCGCGCCGAGGTAGGCCGCCGCCCCCGCCGAGAAGGCGGCGCGGTAGCCGAGCGAGGCGAAGGTGAAGAGCCCGAGGAGGACGAGGGAGCCCGTCACGAGGGCCAGGGTGCTCGCCGCGCTGAACTTGCCGAGGGTCGCGCCCTCCCGCCCCTCGGCGGCGAAGGACATGCCGATGGCGTTGCCCAGCGGCATGTAGATGTGGGTGCCCGCGCTGAAGACGAAGACCGAGCCGAGCATGAGCCCGTAGGAGGCCGGTATCCAGCCGAGCGCGAGCATGCCGGCCGAGGCCGCGAGGTTGGCGACCATCGCGATCCGGACGTCCCCGAGGAGGGCCAGCGTCGCCACGAAGATGCTCACGAGGAAGCCGGGGAGCTCCCGCGGAAATTCGAGGAAGGTGCGTTGCGCGACGTCGAGCGCGAAGACGTCCTTGAGGTAGTTGTTGAAGGCCGCCGAGTTCACGCAGGCCCCGAGGCCCATGAGCACGCTCGCCGCGATGAAGAGGCGGCGGTCGAGGGCCTCGCGGGAGGCGCCCGTCGCGGCGCTCATGCCTTGGCCACGTCGACGCGCCAGGTCCGGTCGCCCGCCTCCACCTCGCTGAAGGCCGAGCCCGAGCCCGCGATCGCCGGCCCGTCGGCCCAGGTCACCGAGACCGCGAGGGTCTCGGACTTCACGAAGGGCGCGAAGGCGTCGAGGGCCGAGCGCAGCTCGTCGTCGCCGGCGACCACGAGCTTGACGCGGTCCGTCACCTCGAGGCCGGCCTCCTTGCGGAGGCCCTGCACGCCGCGCACGAGGTCGCGGACGTAGCCCTCGGCGAGGAGCTCGGGCGTGATCTCGGCGTCGAGGGCCACCGTGAGGGTGCCCTCGTTGAGGACCCTGAGGCCCTCCTTCTCGATCCGCCGCACCTCGACCTTGTCCTTCGAGACCGCGACCGGCCGGCCCGCGACCTCGAGCTCGAGGACGCCGCCCTCCACGAGGGTCGCGACCTCGCGGCCCGTGAGGGCCTCGATGCGGGCCGCGGCCTCCTTCATGTCCTTGCCGAGCTCCTTGCCGAGGACGCGGAAGTTGGCCTTCGCCGAGTACTCGACGAGTTCCTCCTCGTTGTCGCGGAACGTCACGCGCTTGACGTTGAGCTCCTCGCGGAGGATCTCCTCCATCTCCATGAGCACCGCCCGCTCGGAGTCCTCGCGCGTGACGAGGTGCACCGCGGCGAGGGGCTGCCTCACCTTGATGTCGCACTGCACGCGGAGGGCGCGACCCATCGACACGGCGTGCCGCACCGAGGCCATCTTCCGCTCGAGGGCCTCGTCGCGGTACCGCGCGTCGTACGCGGGCCAGTCGAGGAGGTGCACCGACTCTTCCTCGCCGGGGCGCCGGAGGTTGCCCCAGATCTCCTCGGCGATGAAGGGCACGAAGGGCGCTGCCACCGCCGCGAGGCGGCGGAGGACGCGGAAGAGCGTGGCGTAGGCCTCAGCCTTGTCCGCGTCGCCCTCGCCGGCCGCGCCCGAGCGCCAGAAGCGGCGCCGCGAGCGCCGGATGTACCAGTTGTTGAGGCTGTCGACGAAGTCGACGATGGGCGCTATCGCCCGCGGAAGCTCGTAGGCCTCGAGGCCATCCGTCACGTCCCGCACGAGGCCCTCGCAGACCGAGAGGATCCAGCGGTCGAGGGGGTTGGCCGCGCCGACCGGGGCCTCGGCCGGCGCCGCGCCGTCGATGTTCGCGTAGGTGACGAAGAATCCGTAGGCGTTCCACAGCGGGATGAGGACTCCCTTGAGGACCTCCTTGACGCCCTCGTCGGTGAAGCAGAGATCGTCGGCCCTGAGCACGGGCGAGCTCATGAGGTAGAGCCGGAGGGCGTCGGCGCCGTAGCGGTCGATGACCTCCTTCGGGTCCGTGTAGTTCCGCAGCGACTTGGACATCTTCTTGCCGTCGGCCGCGAGGACCATGCCGGAGACGATGCAGTTCTGGAAGGCCGGCCTGTCGAAGAGCGCGGCGGCGAGGACGGTCAGGGAGTAGAACCAGCCGCGAGTCTGGTCGAGGCTCTCCGAGATGAAGTCGGCGGGGAAGTGCTCCTCGAAGTGCCTCTTGTTCTCGACGGGGTAATGGACCTGGGCGTAGGGCATCGAGCCGGACTCGAACCAGCAGTCGAGGACCTCGGGGATGCGGCACATGACCCCGCCGCAGCCGCATTTCGCGGTGATCTCGTCGACGTAGTGCTTGTGCAGGTCGACGGGCCTCACGCCCGAGAGGGCCTCGAGCTCGTCGCGCGAGCCGACGCAGACCGTCTTGCCGCAGTCCTCGCAGCGCCAGATCGGCAGGGGGTTGCCCCAGTAGCGGCTGCGGGAGATCGCCCAGTCGCGGGCGCCCTCGAGCCACTTGCCGAAGCGGCCGTTCTTGATGTGGCCCGGAACCCAGCCGATCTTCGCGTTGGCCGCGAGCATCTTCGGCTTCACGGGGTCGATCCTCACGAACCAGGAGCCGACCGCGCGGTAGATGAGGGGGTGCTCGCAGCGCCAGCAGTGCGGGTAGGCGTGGAGGATCTGCTCGCGCTTGACGAGCCTGCCCTCGGCCTTGAGCCGCTCCATGATGTCCTTGTCGCAGTCCTTGACGAAGCGCCCGGCGTAGTCCGCGACCTCGGCGGTGAATCTGCACTCGGCGTCGACGGGGCAGACCGTGGGGACGCCAGTGCCCTTCAGCACCTCGTGGTCGTCCTCGCCGAAGCCGGGCGCCGTGTGGACGATGCCCGTGCCGTCCTCGGTGGTGACGTGGCCGCCGAGGACGGTGCGGAAGGCGTTGGTTTCGCGCAACGCGGCGAAGTAGGGGAAGAGGGGCTCGTACTCGATGCCCGCGAGCTCCGAGCCCTTCCTCCGCCAGAGGATCTCGGGCGTCGCGCCTTCCTTGTAGTAGGCGCCGAGCCGCGATTCGGCGAGGAGGTAGCGCTCCTGTCGGCCCTCCGGGCCGACGTCGGCGACGAGGACGTAGTCGATGTCGGGACCGAGGCAGAGGGCGAGGTTCGAGGGCAGGGTCCAGGGCGTGGTCGTCCAGGCGAGGAGGTAGGTGCGGCCGTCGGCGAGGCCCGGAACGGACGCGTTGCCCGACACCGCCTTGAAGCGGACCGTGATCGCCGGGTCGTGGACGTCCTTGTAGCCGCCGAGGGCGAGCTCGTGGTTCGAGAGCACGGTGGAGCAGCGGGGGCAGTAGGGGAGGATGTAGTGGCCCTCGTACACGAGGCCCTTGTCCCAGAGGCTCTTCACCACCCACCAGATGGACTCCATGTAGTCGGGGTCCATCGTCTTGTAGTCGTTGTCGAAGTCGACCCAGCGTCCCGCGCGGGTCATGATGCTCCGCCATTCCTTCACGTAGCGGAGCACGGAGGCTCGGCAGGCCTCGTTGAACTTGGCGATGCCGTACTTCTCGATGTCGGTCTTGGAGTCGAGGCCGAGCTCCTTCTCGATGAGGTTCTCGACGGGGAGGCCGTGGCAGTCCCAGCCGAAGCGGCGCTCGACCTTGAAGCCGCGCATCGTCTTGTAGCGGGGGATGATGTCCTTGATCGTGCCCGGGACGAAGTGGCCGAAATGGGGCAGGCCCGTGGCGAAGGGGGGGCCGTCGTAGAAGACGTACTCCGGGGCGCCCTCGCGCCGGTCGATGGACCGCTTGAAGATCCCCTTCTCCTCCCAGAATCGGACTATGTCCTCCTCCATGCGCGGGAAGCTGACCTTCGGATCCACGGGCTTGTACACGATCTGTCCCTCCTCGGTTCGAGGGAGTATGCCATGGAGGGGGCGGGCGTTTCCAGTGTCGAAACGGGCAAAAGAAAGGCCCCCGCCCATGCGGGGCGGGGGCCCGGCGGCGCGGGGGGCGCTCGCGCGCGCTCCCCTCGCGCTTCCCCTACAACCTCCGGGCGGTCGCCGGCGCGGGCGCGGCGAGGGCGTCGAGCTGCGCGAGGCCGTCGACGCAACCGTTGTAGAGATCGATGTCGAGGCCCTGGATCTCCGGAGTCGCGCCCACCGTGAAGTAGATCCTCGCCGCGGACTTCCAGTAGTCGTCCGTGAAGTCGGCCGAGACCTTCGCCGTCGCGAGCCTCGACCCGAAGTCCATGTACATCCATGCCGCGTCCATGCTCGCGTAACCGGCATAGGTCGGATCGGGGTTGCCCATGGCGATGACGATGTTCGCCGCGTCGACGGCTTCCTCGAGATAGCCGAAGAGGGCGGCGTCGTCGATCGTGGCCCGGGACGCGTTCGCGGCGGCCTGGTAGCACATCCCGTAGTTCGTCCAGCCGTCGGCGAGGCTGTCTATGTCCGCCCCCGCATAGGTGGAGATGGCCTTGAAGGCGGCCGCGGCGGCGAGATACTTCGCGGTCGCGGTCGCTTGGTCCCCGATGGCCTCCCAGTGCTGTCCGTACTTGTAGAGGACCCAGCCATAGCTGCCCATGCCCCAGGCCGCGTAGCTGCCGTCGCCCACGAGGGCGCCGGCGGCGTTCTTGAAGACATCGGACTTCGTCGCGATGGCGGCGGCGCCGTCGACGTATGACTTGAGGGTCGCCGGATCGGCGTTCGCCCAGCCACTCAGGTTTTCCGTGCCCATCAGTTTGTTGTAGCATCCGAGGGCGGTCTGGGCCGACTTGGCCGCGGCGAGGCCGCCGTCCAGGTTGCGGTCGGTGGTGTCGATGATGGCGACGAAGTCGTCGATGGCCGCCTTGTACAAGGCTACCCGGGTTGCCTTGTTGGTCGCGTTGTTCTTGAGCGCGTCGGCCTGGCTCTTGTTGACGCGGGCGATGTTGTACAGGAGTATCGGCCTCTTCGAGTCCTGGAAGTTCCCGTTGGTGATGGCTTCGAGGGCGGCATTGTACTTGGCCTTGGCCAAGTCGAATTTCCCGAGGCTCTCGAGGCAGTAGCCGCCGGAGGCGAGCGCCTCGTAGAAGAACCAGCGGGACTTGTCGACGCTCGCGTACGCGTCCCAGGTGACCTTGGCGTAGGTGTCGGCGCCCGTCTGCCAGTTTTGCGCGATGACCGCGGTGTTGGCGTAGCCTGAGTCTTTCATCTGCTGGGCGCAGTCCTTGTACAGTCGCGCGAGCTCGGTCCAGGCTTGGGCGGAATGTTCGCCGTTGTCCACGAAGCTCCCGTCCGGGCTCTTGTAATCAGAGACCTTGGTATAGGCATCGATCAGGGAGAGCGCGAGGGGCTGGAGGGTGGGATCGTCGAACTTGTTCTTGTAGATGTAGTCCCGCCTAAGCTTCTCGTCCATCGCCTCGGCTATGGCGAGCTGGGCCCAGGCCTTGTCGCTCGCGTCGTGGGTCGAGGTGGCGTCGAGGATGGGCGTGAGCTTGGCGACGGCGGCGTCGTACTGGGCGAGCCCCGAGTAGCAGATGCCGATCTGGATCGGCGCGTCGTAGAAGAACCACTGGGTCTTGGAGACGCCCGCGTAGAGCTCGGGCTTGACCTTGGAGAAGGCCGAGATCGCCTTGTAGAAGTATGCTTCGTAGTCCTTCCCGTAGGCGTTCTCCGTGTCCCAGGCCCAGTCCTGGTAGGTCTCGCCGAGCCGGTAATAGGCGGCGGCCACGGGATACTGGTCATACTCGGCGGGATAGGCCGGGATGAGGGCCTTGAGGATCTCCTCGGCCTTGGCGTTGTCGTTCTTGCGCCAGAGGTGGACGCCCGCCTTCTCGACGAGGGCCTCGCCCGCCTGGCGCGAGCCCCAGTAGCTGCCCATCTCCGCAGCGACGAGGTCGAAGGCCGCGATCGCGGCGTCGCTCCTGGCGTCCTTCTCCGCGACGGTCTTGGCGTTCCGCGCGAGCTCGCTGTAGGCCTGCCCGAGCCGGAGACGGGCCCAGGCGCGGGCCGACTTGGTCAGGATGTCGCTCTCGGTCGCGAGGGGGAGGGCCGCCTCGAGGATGGCGCGCGCCTGGTCGCAGCTCGCCTCGGTGGCGGCGTCGTTCCAGAGCCAGCGCTCCGCGATGTTCCGCGCGGCCTGGAGCCGCATCCAGGGGGCGAAGCTCGCGTCTTCCCTGACCGCGGCGAATTGCGACCTGAGGAGCCCCTCGTCGCCGGCCTGGGCGCGCTCGCCGTAGATCCACGCGATGTTCGACATCGCCGTGAGGACGAGATTGTAGTCGCGGGTAGTCGCGTCGACGTAGCTGTACTTCCTGTCCGCGTCGGCGGCTATCTCCTGGTACTGCGCGATCGCGCCGGCGTAGTCCTTGGCGCTCCAGTAGCTGTCCGCGATGGCCTTCTTCGAGTAGAAGCGCGCGTTCAGGTCGGCGCCGGAGCGCGCGATCGCGGCCTCGAGGAGTGTCCGGCCGCCGGCGAGGTCGCCTGACTTGAGGGCCACGAGGCCCTGGCCTTCGACCGCGGCGGCGCCCAGGGCGTCCTGCAGGTCGAGGGCGGCGACCGCGTCGAACTGGAGCTTGGCCGCAGCGGCGTCGACGATGTTGTTGAGCCGGATGAAGCCGATCTCGATACGGGCGGGCACGAGCCAGGCGGAGGTCTCGTACTTGTCCAGGACCTCGGTGAACCGGGCCAGGGCCTGGGGATAGGCCTTCAGCTTCTGGTGGCACTTCGCGAGCTTGAAGGTGGCCTCGGGCGTGACGCTCGATTCCGGATAGCGCGTCAGGACGAGGAGGAGCTCGTCCCTGGCGAGGGGCCAGTCGAGGGTGCCCATGTACGAGTCGGCGCTCGCGAGGCGCTCGGCGGCGGTCTTGCCGAGGTAGGTCGCGGAGCTGGCCGATGCCACCGCCTTGATCGTCACGAGGATCTCGGCGGACTTGCCCCTCGCGTCGGTCGCCACGAGGCTGACGATGTAGCTGCCGGCCACCTGGGGAGTGAAGGAGGTCTTGCCCGTCGCCGGGGTCGCGAGCGTCACCTGGGCCGTAGCCGGCTTCGCGGTGAGACTCCAGGCGAAGGTGAGGCTCGCGGTCTCGCCTTCGTCGGGGTCGTAGCTGAGGGATGCGTCGAGGGTCGCGAGCTTGCCGATCTCGACGGTCTGGTCGCCGCCGCCGTCCGCGACCGGGGCCCGGTTGTTGCCTTTCACGATGCCGCTCGCGATGGCGGTCTGTATCTCCGTACCCGAAGTCGCCACCGCGGCTCCCGCCGCGTCCTTGAGCGTGATGGCCGCGGCGAGGGTGGCGGCGTCGAGTCCGCCGGAGATGGCCGTCTGCGCGGCGGCCGCGGCGCCCGTGGCCACCTGGGCGAGGACCTGGGCGTCGGTGACGCCTATCGTCGC
>CAYNPQ010000040.1:0-5433 GCA_964399065.1 uncultured Treponemataceae bacterium
CGGCCTTGATGGGCGTGCTCGCGGCGAAGGTCGTCGGCGGCGCGTTTATGGGCGCGGCGAAGACGAGTATCCCGGCTCCTCCGGCCGCCGCGAGGGACAGGGCCGCCCATCGCGCGCGGCGCCTCGTTCCGGGCCGCGTCGCGCGCGGCGGCGTCCCGCGTCCGGCTTCGGTCCGAGCCTCCGGCTCACTGATCCCCGCCTCGAGCCTCGCGGAGGACTCGCGTTCCTGCGTCGTCATTTCGGCTCTCTCCCGAGCGCGTCGCGCGCTACTCCCAGCAGTTCACGTCCCAGGTCGCGTCGCGCGGGTCCGGCGACGCGCCGGCCCACAGGGTTCCGGCGTAGGCCTCGACGGGCGCGCAGTAGGCGGAATAGCCCCAGCTGTCCACGGCCCTCACCTGGTACCGGTAGGTCCCGCCGGCGACCACGGTCTCGTCCGTGTAGGAGGTCGCGTTCTCCGCGAGGGTGCCCCCGATTGGCGCGAAGGCGCCGCCGTCGCTTCGTTCCACGAGGTAGCCTCCTTCGACGACCGAGTTGTCCGTCCAGCGGATCCTCATCCGCGCCTTCGATACGAGGTCGAAGGCGGTCGCGGAGGGCGGTTCGGGCGGCCGGTTCAGGATCGACGCGTCGAGGGAATAACTCCCCTCTGTCGTCTCGCCCTGCACGATGCAGAGCGCCTCGGAAAGGCCCCAGCTCCAGGTCGCTTCGGTGAAGGAGGCGTCGCTGATCTTGAAGGTCGCGCTCCACGAGCCGGCGGGCAGGGAGGCCGCGAGCTCCGCGGTCTTGGCGAGGCCGCCGGGCCCCGTCGAGACCGTGAAGCCGGCGGCCAGGTCGCGCGCGTCGCCCGACACCGGCGCCACCAGGGCGTAGAGCCTCGGGTTCGGGATGATGGCCGCGGGCCAGGACAGGAGGACGCGGAACGCGCCCTCGCCCGAGAGCGGACGCACCTGGATCTGGAGACTCGCCTCCTCCTCGGCCGCGATGGTCACCGCGCCGGCGCCGGTGCCGAGCTCCAGGCCCTGCGCATTCCTCGCGCTCACGCTCACCGTCCAGGCCCCGGGCAGGATGGGGCTCACGCTGGCCGCGTCCGGGGGCACGGTCAGCGCGAAGGAGGCGTTCGAGGCGCCTGTCGAAGGCCCGGCGCCGACGATGGCGTACGACGCGACCGCGAAGTCGTGGCCGGCCGGCGACAGGGTCCGCGACGCGGGCAGCGAGGAGGTATCGATCTTGATGGTGAGTCGCGCAACGCGTCCATCGCTTGCCGTCTGGCCGGCGTCCGCCGCCTTGGCGGCCTGGGACAGCGAATCCGAGCAGGCCGCCAAGGAGGCGAGGCAGGCCGCGGCGACCAGGGCGCCGGCCAGCCGATTGCCCGCTGACGACGGGGCTCGCGATACCATGGTTCCTCCTCGTCCCGAGGCCGCGTGGCCGAGGGGCAGGGTGCCGCGGGATCCGGCCTTCATGGCGAGACCACCGTGAAGTCCCTGGTGCCCGAGAAGAGCTGGCTTCCGAGCCCGACGACCAGGGTCAGGGTATGATGGCCGCTCGGAAGGTCGGCGCCAAACAGGGCCGCGCTCGCGGTCCCGACCTCGACCCCGTCGACGAGCCACCGCCACGAGGTTGGTGCCGCCGCCGTCGATATGGTGGCGGAGACCGACATGGCCGAGCCCCGCTGGATCGTCGCCGTGGCGCCGGACCAGCTGAAGGCCACGCTCGTCGGATCGGTCGGCAGGTCGGGAGAGAGGATCACCTCGAGGCTCGCCGGCGCGTTGCGATGCACCGTCGCCTTGTAGGTCTTTGTCGTGCCGTCCTCCGCGGTCGCCTCGACGGCGAGGGCGTAGAGGCCCGGCGCGGGCAGGGCGAGCTCGGCGGAGGAACCGGATGCGATGGCGGTCCATGCCGAGGCGTCGAGGCGGTAGCGGAGCGTCTCGTGCGTCTCGGCGACCTTCGGGGTGAAGGTGGTGGAGGTCGAGGCATGGGGCACGTCGAGGGCGTACTCCGTCGTCCCCGCGGCGAAGGCCGGGGACAGGTCGCCGACGCTGAAGGCGAGAGAGGACAGGTCTGCGATGTCGCACTTGCGGTAGACGGTTATCGCGTAGGTCCGCGTCGTCGCGCCGTCCTCGGCCGTGACCAGGACCTCGATCCTGTTGCCGGCTCCGTACGCGAGGGGGAGGGCCGCGGATTCCGCGCCCGAGGGCACGGCGACCCAGGCGCCGGGCGAGACCCTCGCCTGGGCGCTCGCGCAGGCGCTCTTCATCGTGGGCTTCACCCGCACCGAGGGTTGCGCCACGGTAGCGTCGTACTCGAGGACGGCCGGCGCGAAGCCCGCCAGCGCTCCCGCGTCGAGCGCGAGGGCCACGAGGCTCGGGTCATTGTCGATGCGGTGCACGACGAGGCGGTAGGTGTTGGAGCTCATGTCCTCGGCCGTCACCATGAGCTTGATCCGGTTGTCGCCGATGGCCATCGCGAGGGGGCTCGAGACGCTGCCCGAGGCGATCGCCGACCAGGCCCCCTCCCCCACCTGCATCTGGATGGTCGAGGTGGACATCAGCGCGGTCGGGCGGACGAGGACGTACTCGACCGCGTTGGCGATCGTCACCCGGTACTCCTCGACGGCGGAGGCGAAGGCCGGGACCAGGGAGCCGCCGCCGATCTCCAGCGCGGCGAGCTCGGCGTTCTTGGAGTGCCGATTGACGCCGACGCCATAGACGCGTTGGCCGCCGTTCTCCGCGGTGACGCGGGCCTCGAGCAGGTTCCGGCCCTCCTTTATCGCGAGTGGAATGGACGCGATGCCCGACGTCGCCGCGAGCCATGCTCCGCCGTTCACGCGGAGCTCCGCGGCCGCGTGGGCCTCGGCGACCGTCAGGGTGACGCTCGTCGACGCGACGCTGTTCTCGACGTAGTGCTCGTATTCGAGCCCGGCCGGGTCGAAGGCCGGGGAGAGCTCGCCGGAGGAGAGCGAGAGCGCCGAGAGCCGGGTATCGTCGCTCTGGCGGTACGCGACGACCGAGTAGGTCGTCGCGCCCGTCCCCGAGGCCATCGCGACGCGGATCTCGACGAGGTTCTCGCCGTACGCGAGGTCGAGGGAGGCGGAGGGGCTGCCCGAGACGGTGCCGTTCCAGGAGCCGCCGTTCATCCTGACGCTGATGACCCTCTCGGGCTGCGACGAGGTCGGCCTCACGGTGATCGAGCCCACGCCGATGATCGCGGCGTACGAGGTCGTCTCGGCCGCGAAGGCGGGGGACAGCGCGCCCGAGCTGAGCACGAGTCCCGAGAGGCTGGTGTCCGTCACGGCCTCGATGTCCTCGTCGATGGCCTGGCCGATCACGTCGGCGCAAGCCGACGCGGCGAGGCCGGCGAGGGCGGCGATTACAAGGGCCGCGGTCGAGTTGAAGGCGCCGGGTCGCCTCATGGCCTCGCCTCCTCCGACCAATCGACCTTGACTTCGTCGGTGACGGCGGAGGCCTTGCTCCCGTCCGGGGCCGCGGAGGCGAGGTAGGAATACCGGGCGGCCATCACGGGATCGACGGACTGGAGCCTCGCGAAGAGCTCGGCCGCCCTCGAGGCCTCCCCGAGCTCAAACGAGGAGCGGGCGCGGCCGGCGATCGCCTGGGCGTTCCCCGGCGCCGCCGCCATCGCGCGCTCGAACCAGGCGCCTGCCTTCGCGGGATCGCGCCTGATCAGGGCGATATTGCCGAGGTTGACGAGGGCGGGCGCGTACTCGGCCGACGCGACGATCCCCTGCAGGACGGGCTCGGCCTGGTCGTACTGCCCGTACCTGGCGTAGAGGACGGCCAGCTTGTTGCGGCTTTCCGCGGCGTTGTTGGAGGCCGCCATCTCCGCCTTCAGCGCCCGGACGCGGGGCTCGAGCTCCTGCGCGACGAAGCGGTCGATCTCGCGCCCGTAGGCCGAGAGGCAGGCCGCGGGCCCGGGCAGGGCCAGGGCCGGAGGCGAGTCGCGGAGGCCGACGGCCTCGTAGACCTGCCAGGCCTCGCGGATCGGCAGGAGCTTCGCCCGCTCGCCCGCGTCGCGCCATTCCTTGGCGCCCGTGGCCCAGGCCGCGAGGAAGCCCTCCGGGTACATGGTGGTCTCGACGGGGACGTAGACCTTGCCCCCGATCGCGACGAACTGGTCGACGCGGGAGAAGTACCGGGCCGCCTCGGCGGCGTCCATGCCGAGGGCCGCCGCGGCGTAGATGTGCCCGGGCACGGTGATGAAGGCGGTCTCGACGCCGACCGACTCGAGGAGGGCCGCGTAGAGTATCGAAAGGTCGTCGCAGTCCCCCGACTTGTACTGCAGGCTCTGCCGCGGGAACTGGAGGAAATCGATCTCGCGGGGATTCGCCGAGCGCTCGACATAGGAGGACTTGGGGTCGCGGACGTACTTCATGCCGTAGGTCCCGAGCGCCTGGAAGAGGCCCAGGGCGATGCGGAAATCGAGGCTGCCCCCGGCGCGCGGATCCTCGCGGACGAGGCCGGCCACTGCCTTGGAGAGCTCGAGCACCGCCGGGTCCTTCGGCGTCACGAAGGCCGCGGCCCGACGATCGTCCTCCCATATCATGGAATTCCGGTCGAGGACCCGGAGCGACTCGCTCCGCGCGGCGCTCATGGGGCCCTCGGGCAGGGCGTAGTCGACCCTCACCTCGACGCTCACCTTCGTGCTCTCCGTGACGCTGAGGATCTGGTCGCCGAAGAGCGCGAGGAGGGGGACCTCGCGGCGCTCTCCCTTCCGCATCGAGGGGATCTCGGCGCAGACCTTGGGCGCGTCCATGAACTCCTTCGCGTAGAGACTGACGCGTACGTCCCGTATGGGCGAGCTCTCGCGGTTCGCGATGACGACGCTCCCCACCGGATTGGTGTCGTAGTACTTGAAGAAGACCGGGAAGACGGGCTCGAGGCGGAGCTCGTCGATCCCGAGCCGGGACGCGTTCCCTCCTCCTCCCGGGACGTAGGTCGCGACGAGGCGGAGGCTGAGCCCGGTGTAGGTGGGCTTTGGGCTGGCGAGGAAGCACAAGAAGGAGGCGCCCGCCCCCAGCTTCAGGGCTCGCGACAGCGAGAAGGCGAGCCCCGCGTCCGCGCGGGCCAAGGCGTTCGCGGCGCCGAGCCCCTTGTAGATGCCGTAGTACGCGCCGCCGCGGGCGTCGATCGAAGCCTGGAGCCGCGGCAGGGGCTCGAGGACGAGGCCGGCGCCCGCGGACAGCGAGATGGCCGACAATGATGCCCCCGCCGCGGTCGGCAGGAGGCGGTACCCGATGTCGCCCGACAGGCGGAGCCACGGCAGGGGCGGGAGGGCGTAGCCGCCGGCGAGCTCGGCGCCGCCGCCCATGGTGAAGCGCCCCGAGGAGTCCCCGAGCGGCAGGTCGAGCACCGGTGCGACGGAGAGGTCAAGGGATTGCGCCATCCCCGCCGGGGCGGCCGCGAGGGTGAGGGCCGCCACGAG
>CAYNPQ010000040.1:5533-8773 GCA_964399065.1 uncultured Treponemataceae bacterium
GTTAATTTTATATCACATTGCCACAATTTCAAGACGCCTCGCAGGCGGGAGGGGCGAATGAGCCGAATCCGCCGCGCCCCACCTCTTTCATCGGCGCGGACCATGGAGTAGTATCGAACGAGGCCGCGGCCCGCTTCGCACAGGCGGAGAGGCGGCCCTGGAGGTGTCGATGCGCGATCGTTCCGCGGTGCTGGTGATGAGGCTCGCCGCCTTCGAGGGCGACGGCCCCCTCGAGCCGCGGCCCGGCGACCGCGTCATGGAATTCCATGTCTCCCGCGGGGCCCGCGACTCCCTCGGCATCGAAGGAAGCCTGTACCGCAGCAGCGGCAACGTGATACTGCCGGACTTCCGAGCCGCGAGGTCCCTCGCGCGCCGCATCAACGAATCCGTCGACGCGGCCCTCCTTCCCGAGCGCGCGGTCAAGGCGGGCAGCCTCAACGCCATGGCCCTCATCGACGAGATCCTCCACGACGTGGCCCGCCTCTACCGCGAGCGCGTCGCGCCCGACTGCCTCGGGCTCCTCCTCGAGGACATCGCGGGCGAGATCGGCGGGGCTCGGCTCGAGCGGCTCCTCGCCGCCTTCGTGGAGCGCTTCCCGCCCCTCGAGGTGTATCGCGGCGAGGAGGACGCGGCGGCCTGGCTCGAGGGCTCCGGGGACCCCGCCCGGGCCCGGGTCCGCCGGGAGCAGGCCCTCGAGGAGCTCCTCCTCCTCAGGCTCGCCAACGAGGATCCCGCCTTCTCTCCCTTCCGCTTCCTTTTCGACGAGGCCATCCTCGCGGCCCCGGGCAGCGCCGCGGCGGCTGACTACGCGGCCGCCCTGGGAGCCGCGGAGCGGCGCTTCGCGGGCCTGCCGGGCTTCGGGCCCGAGGGGCAGGACCTCGTCGCGATGCTGCGCAGCCCCGCCGCCGCCGCGCCCTATTCCCTGCCGGGCCAGCTCGAGTACATCAAGTCGCGCTGGGGGCTCCTCCTCGGCGACCGCCTGCTCCGCCTCCTCGGCGGCCTCGACCTCATCCGCGAGGAGGAGAAGCCCTTCTTCCCGGGCCCGGGGCCCACGCGCGCCTACGTCTACTCGGGCATGGAGCGCGAGTACGAGCGCTTCACGCCGGACCGCGACTGGATGCCCCACGTCGTGATGATGGCGAAGAGCAGCCTGGTCTGGCTCCACCAGCTCACCGTCGCCTACGGGCGCGACATCAGGACGCTGGACGCCATCCCCGACGAGGAGCTCGACGCGCTGGCCTCGCGGGGCTTCAACACGCTCTGGCTCATCGGCATCTGGGAGCGGAGCGCCGCGAGCGCCGAGATCAAGCGCCGCTGCGGCAACCCCGAGGCCGCGGCCTCGGCCTACTCCCTCTTCGACTACGAGATCGCGGCCGAGCTCGGCGGCTGGCCCGCGCTGGAGCGGCTGCGCGAGAAGTGCGGCTGGCGCGGCATCCGCCTCGCCGCGGACATGGTGCCGAACCACGTCGGCATCGACTCGGCCTGGGTGCGTGAGCGGCCCGAGCTCCTCATGCGGGACGAGCGCTGCCCCTTCCCGGGCTACGACTTCTCCGGGGGCGACCTCTCCGGCGACGGCCGCGTGGAGATCAGGCTCGAGGACCATTACTACACGCGCAGCGACGCCGCTGTGGTCTTCCGCCGCGTCGACCGGGCCACGGGCGAGACGAGCTACGTCTACCACGGCAACGACGGCACGGGCCTGCCCTGGAGCGACACGGCGCAGATCGACTTCCTCAAGCCCGAGGCGCGGGAGGCCGTCAAGGAGCGCATCCTCCACGTGGCGCGCAACTTCCCCGTCATCCGCTTCGACGCGGCCATGGTCCTCGCCCGCCGGCACTTCCGGCGCCTGTGGTACCCCGAGCCCGGCTCCGGCGGGGACGTGCCGTCGCGCGCCGAGCACGCGATGGGCGGAACCGAATTCGACGCCGCCATGCCCGGAGAGTTCTGGAGGGAGGTCGTGGACATGTGCGCGCGCGAGGCGCCCGACACCCTCCTCCTCGCCGAGGCCTTCTGGATGATGGAGGGCTACTTCGTCCGCACCCTGGGCATGCACCGCGTGTACAACTCGGCCTTCATGAACATGTTGAAGCGCGAGGAGAACGCGAAGTACCGAGAGACGATCCGCAACACGCAGGAGTTCGACAAGGACATCCTCAAGCGCTTCGTCAACTTCATGAACAACCCCGACGAGGAGACCGCGGTCGCCCAGTTCGGCAAGGGCGACAAGTACTTCGGCGTCTGCACGATGATGGTGACGATGCCGGGCCTGCCCATGTTCGGGCATGGGCAGCTCGAGGGCTTCGAGGAGAAGTACGGCATGGAGTACCGGCGCTCCTACCGCGACGAAGTCCCCGACCGCGCCCTCCTCGAGCGCCACGAGCGCGAGATTTTCCCCCTGCTCAAGAGGCGGCGGATCTTCGCCGAGGTCGGGGAGTTCCTCCTCTACGACCTCGTCGCCCCCGACGGATCGACGAACGAGAACGTCTTCGCGTATTCGAACGGGCATGGCGGGGAGCGGGCCCTCGTGGCCTACAACAACGCCTACGCCCGCGCCGAGGGCCGCGTCTCCCTCTCCTGCCCCTACGCGGAGAAGCTCCCCGACGGCGGCAAGCGGCTTTCCCGCAGGAGCCTCGCCGACGCGCTCGGCCTGCGGCCCGGCGAGGGCCGCGAGCGCTTCCTCGTCATGCGCGAGCAGCGCTCGGGCCTCTGGTTCCTCCGCCCCTCGCGCGAGATCGCCGAGTCCGGCCTGTCGCTCATCCTCGACGGCTACCAGTGCCAGGTCTTCCTCGACATCTTCGAGGTGGAGGACGACGCGCGCGGGCTCTACCGGGCCGTGCACGACGCGTTGCGCGGCGCGGGGACCCCGGACCTCGCGGCGGCCGTCCAGGACATCGCGCTGGCCGAGCTCTACGGCGCGTTGGCCGAACTCGTGTCGCCCGGCCTCCTCGCCTGGGCCCGCGGGATAGGCGGCGAGGCGCGTGCCTGCGCCGCCGGCGCGGGCGGGACCGCCGCGTCCGGGACCGCCGCGTCCAAGGACGCGGCGCCCAAGGCCGCGAAGGCCGCCGCGCCCGCCCGCCCGCCTGCGGCGGAGACCAGGGCGGCCGCCCTCGCCTTCTATTCCACCGCGCGGGAGTTCCTGCGCGAGGCGGCCGCGGAGGAGGGTCTCCCCGGCGACCCGCCCATCCTGTATCGGTCGCCGGGCGGCGACCCGCCCATCCTGTATCGGTCGCCGGGCGGCGA
>CAYNPQ010000040.1:8873-17093 GCA_964399065.1 uncultured Treponemataceae bacterium
TGTATCGGTCGCCGGGCGGCGACCCGCCCATCCTGTATCGGTCGCCGGGCGGCGACCCGCCCATCCTGTATCGGTCGCCGGGCGGCGAAAAACCTCTCTCCCCGACGGAAGCGGAGGCCGCGTCCCGACTCGGCGAGGCGGCCCGCGCCAAGGCGGAGGCGGCCCGCGCGCGCGCGATCGCCAGGGCCGACGCAACGGCCGCGAAGGCGGCGGCCGCGAGGCTCATGCGCTCGGTTTCAGCCATCGCGTCGTTGCCGCGCGCGGTCGCCGGCGGCGCGGCCGGGGACCCCGCGGCCGCGGAGCTCCTGGGCCGCGAGCTCGCGGCGCCCGGCAGGGCCGAGCTCGCCCTCTGCCACGCGGTCGCGGACGGCCTCGTCGCGCTCTGCGCCGCCGCGGGGCCGGACGCCCCCGAGTCCGCGCGCCGCGTCGTGGAGCGCTATTGCCTCGACCGCAAGCTCCGCGAGGCCCTGCGCGAAGCGGGCGTCCACGGCGACGAGGCGCACCGCGGCGTGGCCCTCTCCAAGGCCCTCCTGCCCCGCCTCGCGGGCGCGGGCCCGGGCGAGCCCGGGCCGGGCGCCGCCGCGAGGGTGGTCGCCGCCGGCGCCGGCGACGAGGAACTCCGCGGCCTCGTCGGCGTCAACCTCTTCGACGGGGTGACCTGGTTCAACAAGGAACGCTTCGAGGAGGCGGCCTCGCTGGCCGCCCTCCTCGCCGCGACGGGCAAGACGGGCCGCGCCGCCCTGGCGCCGGCCCGCCTCGCCCTTGACATCATCGACGCCGCGCAACGCGCCGGGTACGACCTCGGACGCCTCCTGGTCGAGCTCGGAGCCGGAAGCGCGGCGGCAAGGAAGGACGACCGTGGCTGATTTCGAGGAATTCGACTGGCGCGACCTCTCCGAGAACCCCTGGCGGCTCATCGCCGACGAGTGGATGCTCGTGACCGCCGGCGCGATCGGGGCCTGGAACACGATGACCGCCTCCTGGGGCGGCGTCGGCCATCTCTGGAACAAGGACGTGGTCTTCTCCTTCGTCCGGCCGACGAGGCACACCTTCGGCTTCATGGAGCGGGCCGAGGGCTTCACCATCTCCTTCTTCGCCCCCGGGCGTCGCGACGCCCTCAAGGTCTGCGGCTCCACCTCGGGGCGCGACACCGACAAGGCGGCCGCCGCGGGGATCACGCCCCGCGCCTTCTCCTCCGCCAAGGCCCCGTCCCGCGTCTCCTTCGCGGAGGCGCGGCTCGTCCTCTCTTGCCGCAAGATCCACGCGCAGTACATCGATCCGGCCGGCTTCATCGACCCCTCCATCGCGAAGAACTACGCGGCGAACGACTGGCACCGGATCTACGTCGGCGAGATCGAGGCGGCCTGGAGGGCCGCGGGCGCGGGCCGGGCCTAGGCGATGGGAGCCGACGCCGGGGCGATGGTCGCCTCGCTCGCCGCGGATCGCTCGGCCCGCTTCGTCTTCCCCAGCGAGATCTGCGCCGAGGCCTGGCTCCGCCGCTCGCTCCGCCTGGGCCTCGGCGGAACGCGCGCCCTCGAGTCCGACCGCTTCCTCGGCTGGGACAGGCTCAAGGAGGAGGCGGCCGGGGCCGAGGGCAGGACGCCGGCCGACGACGCCCTCCGGAGGATCTTCGCCGCGAGGCTCCTCGCGGACAACGCCGCGGCCCCCTTCCTGTCGACCATCCTGCCGCCCGCGCACGCCGCGGCCTGGCGGCCCTTCGCGGGCTACGTCGCCTCGCGCCTGCCGCGCCTCGGCCGCCTCCCCGAGGCGCTCGCCGCCGCGGGCATCGCGCGGCCGGCCGACGAGCCCGAGGCGGCGGATTGGATCGAGGTGCGGAGCCGCTACGAGGCCTTCCTCGCCGATATCGGGCGCTTCGAGCCGGCCTACGAACCGCGATCCCTCCGCCTCCCCGGCGGGACGACGCTCCTGTTCTTTCCCGAACTCATCGAGGACTTCGAGGAATACCGGCCCGCGCTCGAGGCGGCGGGGCCGGACGCCGTCCGCCTCGTGGCGATACCGAGCGGCGGCGCGACGGCGCGGCTCCGCAGGCCTCCGACCGCCCTCGCCGAGCTGCGCGGGACCCTCTCCGAGATCGGCCGGCTCCTCGACTCCGGCGTCGACGCCTCCGACATCGCCCTCACCGTCGCGGGCCTGCGGCGATACCTGCCCTACCTCGAGCGCGAGGCCTCGCTCCTCTCCCTGCCGGTCGCCGCCCGGGCCGGCGCCGGCCTCGATTCCTCTCCGGGCGGGCGGCTCTTCGCCGCGTTGCGCGACGCCGCGTCGACCGGCTTCTCCTACGACGCGTTGCGCGACCTCTTCCTCTCCGCGGCCTGGCCCTGGAAGGAACCGCGCCTCGCGAGGGCCCTCATGTCCGAGGGCAGGCGGCTCCACGCGATCGCGCCCTGGCCCGAGGGCGGCCGCCTCGTCGACGCATGGGAGCGCAGCCTCTCCGAGCCGCTCAGGTCCTGGTACCGCTCGCTCCGGCGGGCGGCGGCCGCCGTCGCGACCGCCGCCGACTTCCGCTCGATCCTCAAGTCGTACAACGCGTTCAGGCGGGACTTCCTCTCGCCCGCGGGCTGGGACGAGGCCGCGGACCTGACGCTGGCGCGCTGCGTCGTCGAGCTCGGCAAGCTCGCGCGGGTCCAGGAGGAGACGGGGGTCGAGGTCGAGGACGCCTTCGGCATCTTCATGCGCACCCTCGAGTCGACGCAGTACGTCGCCTCGGGGGCGGCCGCTGGCGTGCCGGTCTACGAGTGGCGGGTCGCGGCGGGCATCCACCCGGGCCGACACTACGTCCTCGGCGCCTCGCAGGACGCGCTCGCCGCGCCCTCGCGCGGCCTCGACTTCCTCGGCGACTCCCTGCGCCGCCGCCTCTCCGCAGCCCTGTACCGCGACCCCGGGGCCGCGGAGCGCGACGCGGCGCCCGACTTCGTGCGCGCCTACGCCCTCTCCGGCGACGAGGTGCTCTTCTCCTGCCCCGAGGTCGGCTGGGACGGCGACCTGGCCGTCCACGGCTTCCTCTCCGTCGAGGCCGCGGAGGAGGCGCCCGCCGAGGTCGACCCCGCCTACCGCGAGGAGGCGGCCTGGCTCTCGGGCTCCGGCCCCGCGCCCGGTTTCGGCCATCGCGTCCAGGAGGCCGGCCGCGCGGCCGCCGACGAGGCGGGCGAGGTGCCCGGGGGCGACGGGGCCTTCCTCGGGCCCGCCGCCGCCCGCGCGGTGTTCGCCACGCTCTCGAGGAGGACCGCGGACGGCGAGGAGCGGCCCTGCATCGACTCCACCGCGATCGACTACTACCGCGCCTGCCCCTTCGCCTACCTCTACCTGCGCCTCCTCGACGCCGGCCCCGAGAGCTCGGGCATCGAGTTCGCGGACGCGCTCTTCCTCGGCGACGCCTACCACGAGGCCCTGGCCCGGCTCTTCGCGCGGATCCGCGACGAGGACGGCAGGCTCAGGCCGGAGCGCCTCGAGGACTACCGCGCCTTCCTCGGGCCGAGCCTCGACGCGGCCTTCGGGCGGCTCGCGAGGGAGCGGGGGCCCTTCGTGGCCGTCGTGCTCGAGGCCTACCGCGGCAGGCTCGAGGGCTACCTGTCGAACTTCCTCGCCGAGGAGGCGAAGCGCTTCCCGAACCAGGGGATCGGCCCGATCGAGGAATCCCTCGAACTCGAGTACCCCGGCGTCGAGGGCGGTGTCGTCCTCCGCGGCAGGATCGATCGCATAACTCGCTCGGAGAAGGGAGCCGTCGTGGCGGACTACAAGAAGGGCCGGCTGCCCGACAAGGGCTCGGTCGCGCCCGACTCCTCAGGCGCCATCGCGGAGGCCCAGATCCCCTGCTACCTGAGGCTCGTCGCCGCCTCAGGCGAAGGCGCGGCCGGCCTCGACTCGGCCTGGTACCTCTCCATCGAGGGCGACGGCCGCAGGGATCCCGGCGCGGGCGCCTGCGCCTTCGGTGACGCGGAGGGCGCCTTCGTGCCCCGCGACGGCCTCGAGGCCTTCCTGGCGGACTTCGACGCCGCCCTGCGCTCCGCGGTCGGGGGGGTCGCCGCGGGCCGCTATCCCTTCGCGCCCAAGGAGAGCCAACGCGAGGCCTGCCGCGACTGCGGCGCCCGCGGGATCTGCCGCGAGCGTTACGCCCTGCGCTTCGCCGCCGGGCGGGGGAGCGGGGAGGCGCGGCCGTGAGCGCGGGCAAGGGCTTCAAGCGCGCCGAGGAACTCGAGGGCGCGCAACGCGAGGCCGCCTGCAGGGCCGGGAACGCGGTGGTCGCGGCGGGCGCGGGATCGGGGAAGACCACGGTCCTCGCGGCGCGCTTCGTGCGTCTCCTCGAGACCGGCCGGACGGAGTCGGGCGAGCGGGTCCACGCGCGCAACGTCCTCGTCCTCACCTTCACGCGCAAGGCCGCCGCGGAGATGTACTCGAGGATCCACGGCAGCCTGCGCCAGGCCGCGGAACGGGCCGCCTCGGAGGGGACGGCCGATCCGGGCCTCGCGGCGCACCTGGCCTCCTGCCTCGCCGAATTCTCCCAGGCCCAGATCTCGACCTTCGACTCCTTCGCCGCGCGGATCGCCCGCTCCGGCTGCGCGCGCCACGGCCTCGCGCCCGACTTCGCGGTCGACGAGGAGCGGGCCCTCGAGTCGGCGGAAGCCCTCGCCCTCGCCTTCCTCCTCGAGCGGCGCGAGGACGAGGCGATGCGCGACATCGTCGCCGCCATGGGCCTCGAGGGCGCCAGGTCCGAAGTCCTCGCGGCCCTCGCCGTCGACCGCATGGGACTCTCCTCGCCCCCCGATTTCGCCGCCTTCCACGCGGCGCAGGCGGAACGCCTCGAGCGGATGGCCGCCCAGGCGCGCGACTCGATCCTCGCGATGCGCGACGCCGTCCTCGACTACGAGGGCGGGCGGACCACCGAGACGGCGCGGAAATGGATCGAGGCCTTCGGCGCCGGGCCCGGCGAGGGCGACGAGGCCTTTCTCGCCTGGCTCGGCCGGCTCTCGAAGCTGCGCAAGCCGGCCTCGAACTCCCGGGACGAGGCCTCGCTCTTCCTCTCCGACGCGGTGCCCGGCATCAAGAAGGCGGCGGAAGGCTACGCCGACATCGCGCTCACCCGCGCCGCCCACCCCGCGCGGCTCGCCCTCTACCGCCTCCTCGACGAGTTCCGCGCGCGCTGGGACGAGGAGCGCCGCGCGACGAAGACCCTCGGCTTCCGCGACGTGGCCGAGCTCGCCCTCGACGTCCTGCGCCGCGACGCGGCCGTCAGGCGCCACTATCAGCGCCTCTACCGTTTCGTCATGATCGACGAGTTCCAGGACGACGACGAGCTCCAGAAGCGGATACTCTTCCTCCTCGCCGCGCGTCCCGGCTGGGAACCCTCGCCCGGCGCGCCGGAGCCCGGCCCGGGCGACCTCGAGCCCGACAAGCTCTTCTTCGTGGGCGACGAGAAGCAGTCCATCTACCTCTTCCGCGGGGCCGACGTCTCCGTGTTCCGAGGACTCGCGGCCGAGCTCTCGGCCGCGCCGGAGGGATCGCCCGGCGCCCCGGCCCTCGGCCTCTCGCGCAACTACCGCTCCGAGCCCGGCCTCATCGCCATGCTCAACGCGATCTTCCCCTCGGTCATGGCCCCCCTCGACCCCGAGGCCGGACGGCGCGAGTTCGAGGCCGAGTTCGCCCCCCTCGAGTCGCGCGAGCCGACGGCGGGCGTCGAGCCGCGCCTGGTATATCTCGAGCTCCCGCGGCGCGAGGACGGGGACGAGGGCCTCAGGGAGCCCGCCGAGTGCGAGGCCTGGGAGGTGGCGCGCTTCGTGCGCGACGCGGTCGAGGGAGGCTCCCTCCTCGTCGCCGACCGCGGCGCGCGGGGGGCGCGGCCGGCGCGCTACGAGGACTTCGCCGTCCTCCTCCGCTCGACCGGCAAGCAGGTCCACTTCGAGAAGTACTTCCGCCTCTTCGGCGTGCCCTACGGCGCCGAGAATTCCTGCGGCCTCTTCTCCGAGGCCGTCGCCTGCGACCTCTACTACGCGCTCCGGCTCGCCGTCCATCCCGAGGACCGCAACGCCCTCGCCGCCTATCTCCGCTCGCCCTTCGCCGGGCTCTCGGACGAGTCCGTGGTCCGCCTCCTCCTCGCCGCGCGCGAGGGGCGGGCGGAGGCGAGGGTCGACGCCTCGCCCCTGCCGCCCGGCGCCGAGGACCTCGTCGCGGAGCGCGAGCGCGGCTTCCTCCGCCGCGGCGCCGCGACCCTCGGGACCCTCGCCGCGATGGCCGACCGCGAGAGTGTCGCGCGCTGCCTCTGCTACCTCTGGTACGAGGCCGGCTACCGCGCCGCCCTCCTCGCCGACCCCGTGGCCTCCGCCTTCGAGGAGCACTTCGAGCTCCTCCACTCCCTCGCCGTCGAGGCCGACGGCAGGGGTCGGCCCCTCGCCGCCTTCGTCGCGGAGCTCGAGGGCCTCGTCGGCGCCCCCGACAAGCTCGAGATCGACCTGCCCCGCGAGGGAAACCGCGGCGTGCGCATCATGACGATCCACAAGTCCAAGGGGCTCGAGTTCCCCGTCGTCATCCTGCCCCAGGCGAACAACGTCGGCCGCGACGGCGGCTCCTCCGCGGCCTGGTACTGGGAGGAGGGCATCGGCCCGACCTTCCGGCCGCCGCAGGCGATCGGTTCGAGGTCGCGCAACGCCTTCTTCGAGGCCTCCCGCGGGCGCCGCGAGGCCATGGAGGCGGCCGAGCTCCGGCGCCTCCTCTACGTGGCCCTGACCCGGGCGGAGTCGCACATCGTGGTCACGGCCGTCGAGCCCCGGAACCAGGATGCGCGCGGGCGCTCCTTCCGCGGCCTCCTCGCCGGCCCCCTGGGCCTCTTCGAGCCGCCCTCGCCCCTCGCGCGCGACGAGGCCGCGACGGCGGCCGCCGCAGACGGCCCGCGCGGGATCGCCGCCGCGGCCGAGTCACCGCCCTTCGGCCCCCTCGCCCTCCTCCCCTCGGGAGCCTTCGCCGGGAGAGTGCCCGAGCGGAGCGACATCGAGTATTTCGCCCTCGTCGCCCGGGCGCGGGGCGCGGGTGCCCGCGCGCGCGGCGCCTCCGCCGACGCGCCCCGGACGATCAGGCGCTCCGCCCGGCCCGCCTCGGAGCCGGTGACCGCGATCGCCGCGCGTCACGTAGACGCGGCGCGTCAACTGGACGCGGCGAATCCCGAGGCCGCCCGCGCCGCCACGGCTCCCGAGCGCCTCGAGGTGGCGGCCGGGCTCGAGGCCCCGGCGGGCCTGCCCCCCGAGACCTGGGGCAGCCTCGTCCACGCGGTCCTCGAGTCGCGGCTCTCGCCCGCGGCCGGCGCGCGCGGCCTCGACCCCGCCCTCCTCGCGAAGGTCGAAGACGCGTTGGGCGAATCGAACAAGGCGGTGGAGGCTGCGGGGGCCCTCGCGGAGGTCTTCCTCCGCTCGGAGCTCGGCCGCCGCGCCCTGGCCTCTCCGGAGCGCCGCGCCGAGTGGAGAGTCGCCCTCGCCTACCGCGACCCGTCGGGGGCCGAGCGCGTCGCGAGGGCGAGCGTCGACCTCGTCTTCGTCGAGGCGGGTCGGGCCGTCGTCGTGGACTACAAGACCGACGCCGAGCTCGATCCGGCCCGCCACGGGCTCCAGGTCGAGGCCTACCGGCGCGCGGCCGGTGAGATCCTCGGCCTCCCCGCCGAGGCCTGGATCTTCTACCTGTACGGCGGCGGCCGCGCGGTCCCGGGCGGCGGCGCGGCGTCGCCCGGCCTCGGCGAGGCCCCGCCCGCGCCGGCCCGCGAGGCCCCCCTCTTCTCGGGCGCCGCGGATGGAGAGACGCGTTGAGCGACCGCATCGACCGGCCCGAGAGCCTCGAGGAGCTGCGAGACGCCTACGAGGACCAGCTCCTCCTCGTCTGCATCGGCCGGAGCCTCCTCGAGGAGAAGGACCCGCACCGCCTCCTCGGCCTCATCCTCGACGCCTGCCGGCGCATCACGGGCGCGGACGCGGGCACGATCTTCCTCTGCGAGGAGGGCGAGCGGGGCCCCATGCTCCGCTTCAAGCACTCGCACTCGGCCGCCGGCGGCCCCTCGTACGAGGAGTTCCTCATGCCCCGCGACGAGCGCTCCATCGCCGGCTACGTCTCGCTCACCGGCGAGGGCCTCAACATCGCGGACGCCTACCTCCTCGACCCCGGCCTGCCCTACCGCTTCAACCGGGGCTACGACCTCTCCACGGGCTACCGCACGAAGAGCATGCTCGT
>CAYNPQ010000040.1:17193-30482 GCA_964399065.1 uncultured Treponemataceae bacterium
TCCTTCGTGCGCGCCTCGATCTCGGCGGTCGAGTCCCGGGACCCCGCGACGAGCGGCCACTCCTCCCGCGTCTCGAGGACGGCCCTCGCCCTCATGGCCGCGGTCGACGAGGACCGGCGGGGCGCCTACGCGGCCTGCTCCTTCGGCCCCGCGGAGCGGAAGGCCATCGAGTACGCGGGCCTCCTCCACGATTTCGGCAAGGTCTACATCGACGGACGCATCTTCACCAAGGCCAAGAAGCTCTTCGAGCGGGACTACGACTGCCTCGTCCTCAGGCTCAAGTTCCTCTACCGCTCCCTCGAGCTGCGCTACGCCCGGCGCGGCATGGACGCGATGCGCGACGGCAGGCCCGCCGAGGCCGAGCGGCTCGAGGAGGAGTGCGCGCGCGCCCTGCGCGCCCTCATGCAGACCCTCGACCTCGTCCACATCCTCAACGAGCCGCGCGAGACCGAGACCGACCCGGGCGAGGAGATCGCCCGGCTCCTCGCCGAGAGCCCGGGCCCGGAGCTCAGGGCCGACCTCGACGGCAGCCCCCTCCCCCTCCTCACGGAGGAGGAGATCGCCTGCCTCTCGATCCGCCGGGGCAGCCTCAACGCCGAGGAGCGGAGGGCCATCCAGTCCCACGTCGAGTACACCGAGGCCTTCGTCTCGCGCATCCCCTGGCCCCCCGAGCTCGCGGGCATTCCCGAGTTCTGCGCCAAGCACCACGAGATGCTCGACGGCTCCGGCTATCCGCGGGGCCTGCGGGGCGACCGCATCCCCCTGCAGGCGCGGATGCTCGCGGTCGCCGACGTCTACGACGCCCTGTCCGCGCGCGACCGCCCCTACAAGAAGGCCCTGCCGCCCGACGCCGTCCGCCGCATCCTCGAGGAGGACGCAGGGAGGGGCAAGCTCGACGCCGAGCTCGTCCGCATCTTCTACGCGGCGGAGTGCTGGCGGGCCGCGGCCGACTGAGGGCTGGCGGCTCGACTTTACATTCACCGCCCCCGCCGGTAGGATGGAGCGACGATGTCGACGGAACGCGATTCCCCCGGCCGGGGCCGGCCGCCCACGCCTTGGAGCCTTTTCAAGGTGTTCTTCGGCATATCGGCGGTCACGGTGGGCGGGGGCTACGCGATGGTCCCCGTGGTCGGCCGGGCCCTCGAGAAGAGGGGATGGCTCGGCGAGGACGAGTTCTACACCCTCTTCGCCCGGGCCCAGTCCTTCCCGGGCCCCCTGATCTTCACGACCTCCCTCGTGGCGGGCGCCCGCCTCGCGGGGCCGAGGGGCGCGGCCGCCTCGGCGGCGGGCGTGGTCCTGCCCCCCTTCGGCGCCCTCGTCCTCGTCGGCGCGGCCCTGGGACGCTTCGGCGAGCTCCCCGCGGTCAAGAGCTTCCTGGCGGGCGCCGGCGCGACCGTCCCGGGCCTCGTGGCGGCCATGGTCTGGAAGATCGCGCGGAAGCGGGCCTGGAACCTCCCGCGCGTCGCCGCCACCGCGGGCCTCGCCTTCGCGCTCGCCCTCCTCCCGCGGCTGACCCTCCCGGTGTTCCTGGGGGCGGCCTTCCTCCTCTACCTCGCGGAGCGCCGATGGAAATCCTGAGCGTCGCCTGGACCTTCTTCAAGGTCGGCATCGTGTCCTTCGGCGGGGGCTGGTCCATCGTCGGCCTCATCAAGAACGAGGTCGTACCCCGCTGGCTCGACGACCAGGCCTTCCGCTCCCTCGTGGCCATCGCCCAGTCCACCCCCGGCCCGATCGCCCTCAACGCGGCGACCCTGGTGGGCTGGCAGCAGGCCGGCATCCTCGGGGCCTTCCTCGCGACCGCCTCGGTCCTCGCCTTCCCGACCCTCGCGATCGCGGGGGCGGGCCTCCTGGCCTCGCGGCTCGCGGCCCGCGGCCGGGGCCTCGACCAGCTCGCCCTCGACGAGGCCCTCAAGACCGCCACCCTCGCCATGATGCTGATGACCCTCTGGACCCTGAGGCCGACCTCCCTCGACCCCGTCCTGGCCCTGCTGGGGCTCGCCTCCTTCGCGATCGCCGCCTTCACGAAGATCTCCCCCCTCTGGGCCATCCTCGGGGCGGGGGCGGCCAAGGTCCTGGCGGACCTCATCGCGAAGGCCTAGCCTTGCGCTCCGCGCCCCGGCGGCTATACTAGAGGAAGCTGGCCTATGAACAACGAGAAGATCCTGATCGTCGAGGACGAGAAAATAATCGCCCTCGACCTCCAGCGGCGGCTGGAGCGCTTCGGCTACTCAGTGGTGGGCATGGCCTCGGACGGGCACGAGGCGGTGACGCTCGCCAAGGAGCGCGAGCCGGACATCATCCTCATGGACATCATGCTGGCCGGCGCCATGGACGGGATCGAGGCCGCCGGCCAGATCAAGGCCCGCTACGGCATCCCCGTCATCTTCCTCACCGCCTACACCGACGAGAAGACCCTCGAGCGCGCCAAGGAAGTCGAGCCCTTCGGCTACATCCTGAAGCCCTTCAAGGAGCGCGAGCTCTACACCACCATCGACATCGCCCTCTACAAGAACAGCATAGACCGGAAGCTCCGCAAGCAGGAGCGGCTCTTCTCCGCCATACTCCACTCGATCAACGACGGCATCGTGGCCACCGACACCGAGCTCAAGGTGAGCTTCATGAACCCCGTGGCCGAGGACATCACCGGCTGGCGGGAGGCCGCCGCCCAGGGCCGGCACGCCTCGACCGTCCTCTCGCTGATCGACCCTCGCAGCCAGCGCGAGCTCCTCGTCGGTGAGCCGCCCAACGTCGACGAGAAGCCCTACTTCTTCAGCGAGGTCGCGGTCAAGAACGCCCTCGGCCAGACCCTCATCGTCGACGGCTCCATCACCCGCCTCCACGAGAAGGAGAACACCTCGGACGGCTTCCTCCTCGCGCTCCGCGACATCACCGAGATCAAGCGGATGTCCGAGACCATCAACTACCAGGCCAGCCACGACGCCCTCACCGGCCTGTCCAACCGCGAGGAATTCTCGTACAAGCTCGGCGAGCTCCTCAAGGGGCTCAAGGCGACGGACGCCCACCACGCCCTCGTCGTCCTCGACGTGGACCGCTTCAAGGCCGTGAACGACACCTGCGGCGCCCTCGCGGGGGACGAGCTCCTCCGCCAGGTCGCCTCCCACGTCCAGGCCAACATCTCCCGCAAGGACATCTCGGCCCGCATCGGCGGGGACGAGTTCGCCATCATCCTCCAGGACTGCGAGCCCGAGGACTCGGTCAACGTGGCCAAGCGCCTCCAGGAGGCCGTCGAGAACCGGAAATTCGCCTGGCAGACCGCGACCTTCCCCGTGACCCTCTCCATCGGCATCGTCCCCCTCTCGGGGGACTCGGGCGACAGCCACGCCGTCCTCGCCGCGGCGGACGACGCCTGCCACCTCTCCAAGGAGGAGGGCGGCAACAAGATCAACGTCTTCCGCGTCCAGGACACGAAGTTCCAGAAGCGCCGCGGCGAGATGGAGTGGATCGCCAAGATCAACCGGGCCGCCGAGGAGAACCGCTTCCTCCTCTACCAGCAGGCCATCGTCCCCCTCGACGAGAGCGCGGGCCTCAGGCCCAAGTCCGAGATCCTGGTCCGCCTCGTCAACGAGGACGGCAGCATCGCGCGGCCCGGGGACTTCATCCCCGCGGCCGAGCGCTACAACCTCATGCCCCTCATCGACCGATGGGTCGTGCGCAACTCCCTCGACGCCTACCGCCTCCTCGCCCAGCGCCGCTCGCCCCTGGCCCAGAACGTAATCTCCATCAATCTCTCGGGCCCCTCGCTGCTCGACGAGTCCCTCGTGGACCTCATCCTCGACGAGGTCGGCCGGCACGCCGTGCCCGCCTCCTCGGTCTGCTTCGAGATCACCGAGACCGCCGCGATCCAGAACCTCTCCCACGCGACCCGGTTCATGAAGCGGCTCAAGGACGAGGGCTTCACCTTCGCGTTGGACGATTTCGGCTCGGGCTTCTCGTCCTTCGGCTACCTCAAGAACCTCCCCGTCGACTACCTCAAGATCGACGGATCCCTCGTGCAGAGCATCGACGAGTCCCTCGTGAGCTACACGATGGTCGAGTCCATCAACTCCATCGGCCACGTCATGGGCATCAAGACGATAGCCGAATTCGTGAAGAGCCCCGAGATCCGCAAGCGCCTCGCCGAGATCGGCGTCGACTACGGCCAGGGCTACCACCTCCACGAACCCGCGCCCCTCCTATAAACGCGGGTCATCGCCACCCGCGCCGCCGTCAAACAACGCGGACCGTCACCGCCCGCCCATCGCCTCAGGGCGAGGGCAGGGCGTCGCGCAAGGCCCGGATCCTCTCCACGTAGTCGCCGCGGTTCTCCGGGCGGAAGTCCCGCTCCGAGAAGCCGGCGACCGCGAAGGGCTTCCGCCCGCCGGCCCTGGCCATCGAGGCCGCGATCTTGTCGGGCTTCGTGTCGCCCGAGACCGTGATGAAGGCCGCGGGAGGGAGCTTGCCCTCGTTCATCCCGAGCCAGGTCCGGACCGGGGGACAGAGGCTCCATGACCAGACGGGCGTGAGCACGAAGACCCGGTCGTAGGCGGCGGGATCGCGCGCGGGCGGCTCGATGCGGGTCGCGAAGCCGAAGGTGGCGTCCATGCCCGCGCCCATGAAGCCGAGGAAGCCCTTCGCGCGGCGCTTCTTCTCGCGCAGCCGCTCCACGTCGGCCGAGAAGAGGGCGGCCAGGTCCTCCGCGACCCGCTCCGAGGCGTTCCCTCCCGAGAAGTAGACCACGAGGACCTTCCCGGCCCCCTCGGCCTTCGGAAGCTCGTCCAGGATGGAGGGAGCCGCGGAGCCCAGGACGCTCGCGGCCGAGAAGGAATCGGGCTTGGCCGCTCCGCCCGGAGCCGCCGAGCTCGCGCAAGCGGCCGGGAGGGCGAGGGCCGAAGCCAGCGCCGCTCCCGCGAAAAGACGGACGATCCGCGCGCGGCGCGTCATGGCGCCTTCCATGGACACCTCCTATACCCTATCCCCCGCGACGACCCGCTCGACCGCGGCCTCGAAGGCCGGCACCTCGTCGAGGCTCTTGGCCGGCGTCAGCTCGTCGGAGCGCGCGAGCGCGAGGATCCGGGCCCGGCCCGCGGCGGCGAGCTCGGCGTCGACGTTGTCGAGGGCGAACTCGCGCCCGGCCGGGTCGTTGCCCGGGACGGCGTAACCCTGGCCCTCGACCCAATAGCGGGAATGCATCGATTCGAGGAGCTCGAGGAGGGCGGGAGCGCGGTAGAGCCGGACCCCCACGTTGGCGTAGCCCGGACCGCCCGTCACGGCGGCGCCCGAGAGCTTCGCGTGGCCGAAGGAGCGCGGCAGGCCCGCCGCGTCGAGGCCGATCGGGTAGGCCGGGGCGGGCAGGAAGGCCGCCGGCATGAGGAGGTCGGTCCTCGCCCCCGAGGCGTTCAGGGCGTCGAGGGCGAGGAGGGAGGAGGAGGCGGTCAGGGCCGAGCTCGCGTCGCCGCCGAAATTGACGACGACGTAGTCCGCGCCCGCGAGGAGGCCGCGGCACTGCCAGGCCGCGTCGCCGTGGCCGAGGGGCTTGCCGAAGGGCGCGGCCTGGGTCACGTAGCTCCGCTCCCCCGCGGCGATGCCGAGGGGGGCCAGGACCTCGCGGTCGATCTCCTCCTCCCAGCCGCGCACGACCAGGATCCGGCCTCCCAGGCCCCGGAGGGCCGCGAGGGCGTAGGCCGCGATGGCGACGAGGCCGTCGGGCCGGCGCGAGACCCCGAGGAAGTCGCGCACGGGGAAGAGGCCGCGGGGCGCGGCGGGGTCGAAGCCGAGGGCGGCGGGATCGCCGCGCTCCCGCCCCGCCGCGAGGCTCTTGACCCAGCGCGTGCCCGAGCCCGCGAGGAGGGTCAGGCAGACCGTGCGCCCGGAGAGCTCGGCGAGGTAGTCGCCGACCGAGGCGAAGGCGCCTGAGCCGGCCTCGTTCCGCGCCTCGAGGGCCAGGCGCGCGATCCCGGCCCGGGCCGCGGCCGCCCCGGCGTGGCCGGGCCCCGCGAGACGGGCGAGCCCGGCCGCGGCGCTCACTCCCCCGCCTCCGCCCGGAGCACGCGGTACTTCTTGACGAAGCCGTAGGGCCGGTAGGTCATCTTGGCCTGCCTGAGGCCCTCGTCCCCGAGGTCCTGCTCGCGGTTGATCGAGCGGAAGTGGGTCGGGAGGCCCTGGGCGAAGGCCTGGTTGATGAACTGGTAGATGCCCTTGAAGCGGTCGCAGGCCTTCTCGAAGTGGACCGCGAACATCCTCGCCTTGGCGATGGGCTCGCCGAGGCACCAGCCCGCCGGCGCGCCGTCGACGTAGTAGACGCAGCCGCGCATGCCGAGCTCCTTGTAGAGCTCGAGGGCCTCGCGGGCCGCCGCGTAGTCCCCGTCGAAGCCCTTGGCCGCCCTCCACTCGTCGAGGACGGCGATGGCGTCGGGCAGGGTCTCCTTCGAGAGGCAGCGCTGCGAGTAGTCGTAGGAGTTGATGAAGGCGTTCACGAGGTTGCGCTTCTTGTGGTAGGCCGAGCCGGAGAGGAGGGCGAGGTCCTCGCGCCGGTACAGGTAATCGAAGTTGTCCCGGTCCTCGACGACCCGGTAGCCCCACTGCTCGAGCTCGACGCGGCGGAGCTCGGCCTGGGTCTCGGAGAGGTTCTTGAGGTAGTCGTGGCCCGCCATGAGGGCCTCGAGGCTCCCGCGGTCGGGGAGGTCGCAGGGCACGTAGAAGAAGGACTTGCCGTTCTTCGAGCCCTCGATCACGATGGTCTTCCCGGGTATCCGCGAGACCCGGTAGCCGTAGGTGGCGCGGAAGAGATAGAGGTTCGAGAAGGTGAACTCGGATATCCCGTCCTTGAGGAGGTTGAGGGAGGGATAGAGGCAATCGCGCATCTCGAGGGAGACGGGGGCGAACTCGGGGTACTCCGGTATGGTCGCTGGCATGGATAGAGGATACGTAATCGCCGGGCTCCTCGGCAAGCGAGGCGGCGCCCTTCGCCGGCCTTGATAGGGCGGCCGGCGGGGGCTACAATGATCCAAGAATCAATCGCCCAACGGGGAGACGACGTGCCGGACGAAATTGATCCCGAGATAGCCGCCCTCATCGGCGGATCGGTGGAGGAATACCGCCCGAGCGGCGGCCCGCCCGCCGCGGGTTCCCGCCCGCCCGCGGGGGCCGCCCCCCTGCCCGACTTCGGCACCCTCTTCGGGGACATGAGCGTCGACGGCGAACACCACGCCAAGCAGGAATTCGACGTCGACCTCTCGCGCAAGGCCTTCGCCCCGGTGGAGCGCCTCGAGGCCGAGAAGCCGGCCGCCTGGTTCGCGGATCCCGCCTACTACAAGACCGCGCTCAACGGCGAGGGCGAGGAGGCCCAAAGGGTCCACGAGCTCCTCGGCAAGTACGTCAAGGCGACCGACCCCAAGGACAAGGGCGTCTACCGCCAGCAGCTCGTCTCCGCCTACTGGTACCTCGCCTCCAAGGTCGCCCTCCACTCCGTGGGCGCCCAGGCCCCACTGCCCAAGAAGCTCACCGTCCGCTTCGCGGCCCTCCTGCCGAACCTGATCTCCCCGGAGATGGCCGACGCCTTCCACCGCGTCATCTTCGAGAAGGCCATCGACGAGCCGGTCTACTACGTCGACGAGTGGATGCGCGCCGTGGCGACGGGCATGGTCTCGCCGAGCGCCACCGACGAGGTCAAGCGCCCCGCCGCCGGCGGCTCGGGCGACGACCGCGCCCGCTTCCAGGCGATCATGCAGCGGGCCCAGGGCAAGCGCGACGCGGCCGAGGGCATCATGAAGTCCAAGGTCGAGGAGCGGCGCCGCCTCGAGTCCTTCCTCAAGGAGCGGGTCGAGCTCATCTGCGCCCACGAGAGCCAGCACGGCCTCATCAACATCCCCGCCCCCTACTCGGAATCGCAGAAGAAGACGATGAGCGAGCTCTCCGAGATCATGCGGAAGATGCTCGCGATCGACAAGGAGCTCGGCCAGACGGTGGCCGACTTCGAGAAGGCCGGCGAGGAGTACAAGAGCGCCGCCGAGAAGGCCGGCGGCCTCGCCAAGGAGACCAAGGCCGACCTCCAGTCCCTCGCCCAGGAGTACGAGACCGTCAGGCAGATGACCAAGCTCTGCATCGGGAGGCAGGGCAACCACTTCCCCATCCTCTCGCGCGAATACTTCCACGGCGGGATCCGCGACATCGGCACCCGCGAGAACGTGGTCAAGCTCCTCGCCTGGGTGGAGTCCATCGACTGCGAGGCCTACTGCCGCCCCTACAAGAACACCCTGAACCGCATCGTCCCCTACATCGTCCTCCTCCCCTGCTACGGGGACCAGGGCATCTGCTGGGAACCCTTCGACCGCTTCAACCGCGCCACGAGCCGCGGCCGCGTCGCCCTGCCCATGTACCCGAAGAACCTCGCCCTCGCCGTGGTGACCGCGGTGGCCGACCTGCGCTGGCAGGTGGCCAAGGAGAAGGCCTCCTACTACTGGATGGAGGAGGGCCTCACGGGCAACTACTACCAGTGGTTCACCTCCCGCAAGATCAAGGGCGACGTCAAGGAATTCTTCATCCAGGACTACATCATCTGGATAACCAAGGAGAGCGAGGGCACCCAGAAGCTCGACAAGGAAGTCCGCGGCATCTTCTGGCGCTACATACCCTTCACCCAGGTCATCAAGGACAAGCTGAAGGGCAGGAGCTACATCTACCAGGAGCTGTACCAGAAGGACGTCAACCGATCGCTCTCGGACGGCTACTGACGGCCCGGGCCGCCGGGAGGCCTCCCCCCGCGACCCGGCACGTTGACGCGCGTACGGGTCACGTCTATACTCGGCCGACCACCAGGAGGCGCAACCATGGAGCCCATCAGCCGTAAGTACCGGGACCGGATCATGCGCATGATGGCCGCCTCCCGCGGCCAGGCCGTCGTCACCGACCGCAACGTCAACCAGGTCGGCAACCCCGAGATCCTGCCCTTCATCGACGGCATCCTCGAGGAGAACCTCCTGCCCGGCTCCGGCTTCCGCGGCCTCGAGAACCTCGACCTCCTCCTCAAGTCGGCGGCCGCCGGCGAACCCTGCCTCCTCCTCCTCGAGCACTACTCGAACTTCGACCTGCCCGCCTTCCACTACCTCCTCCGCAAGGCGGGGAGGGGCGACATCGCCGACGCGATCGTGGCCATCGCCGGCATCAAGCTCAACGAGGCCAACCCCGTCGTCCTGGCCTTCACCGAGGCCTACTCGCGGCTCGTCATCTACCCGAGCCGCTCCCTCGAGATCATCAAGGAGAAGATCAAGGAGCCCAAGGAGCTCGTCGCCGAGATCATGCGGAGCACCACCGTGAACCGCGCCGCGATGAAGACCCTCGCCGGGCTCAAGACCTCGGGGAAGATCATCCTCGTCTTCCCGAGCGGGACCCGCTTCAGGCCCTGGGACCCGAGCTCCAAGCGCGGCGTCCGGGAGATCGACTCCTACGTGAAGTCCTTCGCGAAGATGTGCCTCGTGTCCGTGAACGGCAACATCCTCCGCCTCAACCCCGAGGGCGAGATGGAGGAGGATCTCATCTGCCAGGACCGCGTCCTTTTCGAGGCGGGCCCCGTCATCGACTGCGCGGAGTTCCGTGGCTGGGTGAAGCACGAGCACCACCTCCGCGAGGACAAGAAGCAGGCCGTCGCCGACGAGATCATGGCCCGCCTCGAGCGGATGCACGAGCTCGTCGAGAAGGACCGCCTAGCGCAGAACTGAGTCTTCCTTGAGCATGTCCCGGAAGACGGGATGAACCGCAGAGACGCTGAGGCGCAGAGGAAAAAGGGAGAAACAGGAGAAAACCCCGAGGAGGATTCGCTCCCCCGAAGGCCCCTCTCCTCTCCATGATCGCCGCTCTCCCGCTCCCCTCTCCTCTCTTCTCATGCCTCTCACACCCTCTGCGTCTCCGCGCCTCTGCGGCAAAATAACCTTGGCGGCACTTTTTCGGAATCAGTAGACGACGTAGGGGGCGAGCTCCTGGACATCGACCCGGGCGCGGACCTGGGCGAGATAGGAGCCCTCCCTGACGACGATCCGCGGCGGCCGCTCGAGGACGACCCTCCCCGTCGAGCGCCGCGGCTTGTTCGGCTCGATCGAGCGCAGGTGGGCCCGCACCGCCTCGCGCAGCGCGTCCTCGAGGGCCTCGCGCCGCCCCGCCCAACCCCTCGACAGCTTCGCCGCACCCTCCGCCTGGGAGCGCTCCCAGGGCTCCTTCGCGTAGGAGCCGAGAAGGGCCGCCTCCACGGGGAGAGGCCGGTACTCGACATAGGCCGCGAGCTCGCCCCCCGCCCGCCGCGCCGCGCCCGGGACGAGACGCGGATCGCCCTTCGGGATGGCCCCCAGGGGGGAGAGGACGAAGCGCTCGGCGATGCCCCTCGTCCTGTCGTAGGGTTCGTACTCGTAGCGGAAGCCCCAGACCATGCCCGCGTAGACCCAGGTCGCCTCGTCGAGGAGGAGGCGGGCCGCGGCCTCGAGCTCCAGGGGATCGGGATCGCCGAAGGGCGAGACCGGCTGCAGCTCGACCCGGAATTCCGCGCGGAGGAGGGGCTCGGACTCGTCGGCCTGGGCCGCGAGCCTCGCCGCGGGGCCCGCGACGGCCGCCGCGAGGGACAGGGCGAGGACCAGGGCGGCCGACCGGGCTCTCCGCATGGGAACTCCGCCGGACCTAGCGGCGCGGGAAGAAGCGCCTGCCCGGATTCACGCCGAAGCGGACCAGGAAGTAGAGCCAGCCGAAGCCGAAGCCCGCGAGGTGGGTGAGGTGGGCGACCGTGCTCCGGAAGCTGAAGAGCTGGGAGCCGAGCTCGAGGGCCGTGTAGCCGAGCACCAGGAGGGGGGCGCGGACCGGGATGATGCCCCAGATGAAGATCTCGGCCTCGGGGAAGAGGGTCGCGAAGGCGAGGAGGACTGCGAAGACCGCGCCCGAGGCGCCGAGGAGGTAGACCGACCAGGCGCCGGCGAGGACGTAAGAGGCCAGGGAGAAGAGCCCCGCCAGGAAGCCCGTGAGGAGGTAGTAGAGTAGAAACTCCCTCGTCCCGAGCTCGCGCTCCACCGCGGTCCCGAAGAAGAGGATGCCGAGCATGTTGACGAGGAGGTGGCTGATGTCCGCGTGCGAGAACATGTAGGTCAGGGGCTGCCAGACCGCGCCCGCGAGGACGGCCCGGGGATTGAGGATGACGAGGCCCGAGATCCGCGGGAAGAGGTACTCGAGGGCGAAGACGAGCACGTTGGCGGCGATGAGCCAGGTGGCCGCGTTGCGGTTCGAGTAGCGGAAGGGCCGCCTGACGATAGAGTTCCGATCCATGGGGCAATGGTACGGAATTCGGCGGCGAGGGACAAGCGGCGGGAGGCGGGCGATGGCGCCATCCATCTTGCCTCCGCCTCGCCCTTTTGCGTAGAGTAGGCGTGAAGGAGAGCCCGTGCCTTCCGCAGCGCCCAACTGCCTCAAGTGCCTCCACTTCCGCATCACCTGGGAGCCCGCCTTCCCCCGCTCCTGCCTCGTCTTCGGCATCAAGAGCGCCCAGATCCCCTCGCTCGAGGTCTTCGCGGCCACGGGGAAGCACTGTCCCTCCTTCGAGCTCAAGCCGGGGTTGAAATGAGGGCGGCACCGCGGGACGCGCCCGCCGGGCCGGGCCGACTCGGCCGCGCGGCGACCCGGGAGCTCCTCGGCCGGCTCGTGGCCGAGGCCCGGAGCGCGGCACCGGCCGGCAAGGTCGCCGACTACATTCCCGCCCTCGCCAAGGCCGATCCCCGCGCGGTCGGGGCCGCGCTCTGCCTCCCCGACGGCTCCATCCTCGAGGAGGGCGACTCGCGCCGTCTCTTCAGCATCCAGAGCGTCTCCAAGGTCCTCTCCCTCGCCTACGTCCTCGAGTCGAGGGGAGAGGAGGCGGTCTTCTCCCGGGTCGGCAAGGAGCCCACGGGCGACCCCTTCAACTCCATCATCCGCCTCGAGACCTCGAGCAGCCGCAAGCCCTTCAACCCCCTCATCAACGCCGGCGCCATCGTCGTCTCGAGTCTCCTGCCCGGCTCGGGCGGGGCCGGCCGCTGCGCGGGCCTCGCGGCCTTCGTCGGCGAGGCCGTGGGCCGCGCCGAGGTGGGGATCGACGAGGACGTCTACCGCTCCGAGGCCGGCACCGCCAGCCGCAACCGCTCCATCGCCTGGTTCCTCGAGGACCTCGGCCTCCTCGGCACCGGCGTCGAGGAGGCCCTCGACGCATACTTCCGCCAGTGCGCCCTCCTCCTCGACGCGAGCGAGCTCGCCCGGGTCGGCGCCCTCCTCGCCCTCGACGGGATCCTGCCGGGATCGGGGCGCCGCCTCCTCTCGGCCCGGACCGCGCGCATCGTCAAGGGTCTCATGCTCACCTGCGGCCTCTACGACGGCTCCGGCGAGTTCTGCTCGGCCGCCGGCATCCCCGCGAAGAGCGGCGTGGGCGGCGGCATCCTCGCCGCGGCCCGCGGCCGGATGGGTCTCGGCGCCTACGGCCCCGCCCTCGACGAGCGCGGCAACTCCGTCGCGGCCCTGCACATCCTCCGCGGCCTCTCCGAGGGGCTGGAGCTCTACGAGCTCTGAAGGTCCCGACCGCGATGCCGGCGGGCCCGCCCGTTGACAGCCCGGGCGCCCGCGGCGATCATCCGGGCATGAGCAGCGACCAGAACCCGACCGCCCTCCCCGTCTCCCTGGACGATGTCCGCGCCGCCGCCGGACGCCTCGCCGGCGTCGCGCGGCGCACTCCCGTCATGACCTCGGCGACCGCCGACGGACTCGTCGGCGCGAAGCTCTACTTCAAGTGCGAGAACCTCCAGCGCATGGGCGCCTTCAAGTTCCGCGGCGCCTACAACGCCCTCGCCCAGTTCGACGACGGGCAGCGGAAGCGCGGCGTCGTCGCCTTCTCATCGGGGAACCACGCCCAGGCCGTCGCCCTCGCCGCGCGCATCCTCGGCATCCCCGCGACCATCGTCATGCCCAAGGACGCCCCCGCCGTGAAGATCGCGGCCACCCGCGGCTACGGCGGCGAGATCGTCCTCTACGACCGCTACACCGAGGACCGCGAGGCCATCGGCGCCCGCCTCGCCGCCGAGCGGGGACTGACCCTCGTCCCGCCCTACGACCACGCCCAGGTCATGGCCGGCCAGGGCACCGCGGCCCTCGAGCTCATCGAGGAGGTCGGCGGCCTCGACGTCCTCATGACCCCGATGGGCGGCGGCGGCCTCGTCTCCGGCTGCGCGACCGCGGCCAAGGGCCTCCTGCCCTCCTGCGCCGTCTACGCCGTCGAGCCCGAGGCCGGCGACGACGGCCGC
>CAYNPQ010000041.1:0-30358 GCA_964399065.1 uncultured Treponemataceae bacterium
ACGGTCCTCCCGAGCTTCCCGCCCTCGATGAGGCGGCCGTACTCGCAGCCGAACTGGAACTTGTTGCGGTAATCGTCGATGGACCAGGAGCGGTTCGCCTCCATCCAGACGCCTTTCTCCACCGAGGCGATGATGTCGCCCAACGCGTCCTTGCCGGGCTCCAGGTTGAGGTTGGCCATGCGGTCGATGGGCGCGCGGTACCAGTCCTGCGCGCGCTGGTCGGGGACGCCGGGCTTGCCCGAGCGGGCCTGGGACTCGAGGCTGCCGAGGGCGCGCACGAGGACGCCGTCCTTGATGAGGAGCTCCTTGCGGGCCGGCGCGCCGATGTCGTCGGCGCCGTAGGAGGCCGCCTCGCCCGCGACCGAAGGATCGAAGCTCACGTTCATGAGCTCGGAGCCGTAGCGGAGCGTCCCGATGTCCTCGAGCTTGACGAAGGTGGCGCCCGCGTAGTTGCGCTCGTCGCCGAGGATGCGGTCGAGCTCGAGGGGGTGCCCGACGGATTCGTGGATCTGGAGCATCATCTGGTCGGGTGCGAGCACGAGGTCGGCCTTCATCTCGGGGCAGTCGGGGGCGCCGAGGAGCTCGATCGCCTGCTCGGCCGCGCGCACCGCGTCCGACTCGATCCGCGGGAGGTCGAGGATCTCGTAGCCGCCCTGCATGGTGCGGCCCCGGGGACCGTTCAGGGTCCGCTTCTGGATCGTCGTCCCGTCCCGCGCCACCGCGGCGCAGCCGTAGCCGATGATGTGGGTCTTCTGGAGGATCGAGGCCCCCGAGGTGGAGACGTACTCGGTCTCGACGTCGCGGGTCGCGATCTCGGCGCTCGCCTGGACGATCTTGTCCGAGATCCTCATCGCCTTGGAGAGGGCGACCGTCCCCCCCGCGAGGACGTCGGCGCCGTGGGCGGCCTTCCTCGCGCGGGGCGACTCGAAGCGCAGGCTCGTCGCCGGCCTGACCTCGGCGCCGAAGCGGTGGATGGCCCGGCCCGAGGCCGAGCGCGCCAGCTCGAGGGCCCTCGACGCGGCGGCGGCCATCGCGTTCCTGTCGGGAGATGCGAGGGCGGCGTAGCCGAACTGGCCCTGCGAGAGGACCTCCACCATGTAGCCCTCGTCCTCGTAGAGCGCGGCGTACTCGAACTCGCCGTCCTTAGCCAGGTATATCCGATCCGCGCTGCGCACCCTGCGCAGCGATGCCCACTCGATCCCGCCGGGCAGGGCGGAGTCGAGGAGGCGCCGTAGGTCCATGGACATCCGCGGCCTCCTTTGCGCGGATTATCTCACGCGGCGGGAACCTTGGGTATCCTGAGAATGGGGGAGACCGCAGCCGCGACGCGGCGGGCCGCTCCGGGACATGCCCTCAGTCGGGCAACTCGGTGTAGATCCTCCGCCTGGCGAAGGGGGCCGAGATGAAGCGCCAGGCGACCTTTCCGCCGGTGAGCCAGACGATCCTGCCGCCATGGCCGCCCTTCGGCCCGCCGGCGCCCTTTCCGCCGCCCGCGGCCTGGTACCGGTCCATCATCCGACCCACCAGCCAGGGGCAGACCGTCTCGACGCGGTCGGAAAGGATGTTGAAGATCCGGGAGACCTTCCGCCACTCTTCTTCCCGGCCCCGGTATTCGCCGATGACGAGCTCCGTCGCGGTCATGCCCGGTTGCAGGGCGCCGACGGCGACACCCGTTCCCTCGGCCTCTAGGGCCACCGAGTCGGTGATGTAGGCGAGGCAGCGCTTCGAGGCGCCGTACACGGTCATGCCGGGGACCTTGTCGCCCTTCGAGCCCAGGCCCTCCATGTTGTAGATGGCGCCGCCGCCCTGCCTCTTCATCCCCGCCAGGGCCACGCGGCAACCGTAGAGCGCCCCGGTGCAGTTCGTGTCGATGATGTCGGCGATGAGTCCGGGCGACAGGCTGTCCAGTCCCGCCTGACCTTGGCCCAGGCCCGCGTTGTTGATCCAGATGTCCACCCGTCCGAAGAGCGCCGCTCCTCGGTCCCAGAGCGCCTGCACCTCGTCGTGGGCCCTGACGTCGCAGACCTGCCCGAATGCCCTGCCCGCGCCGTGCTTCGCCTCCAGGCCGGCCACCGCCGCGTCGACCCGGCCCTGGTCCCGGCCGGAGATGAGCGTCCTCCCGCCCCGGGCGAGGAAGGCATCGGCGAGTCCCAGTCCGATGCCCCTGGAGCCCCCGGTGATGACGACCGAAGGCGCGGCGCGATCGTCGCTTCCCGCGGTGAAGGTCCGGCCGGCCGGGCTCGTGGCTTCGATGGACGACATGGCTCGCCTCCTTGATGCCGGGTGATGGTCGTGTCGAGCATAGCACCGACGAGCCGCGCGCGAAACCTTCATCGGCGGGGCCGGGGCGTCCGGTTATTCCCCGCCGTACAGGAGCTCCGCGATGCCCCTCCAGGCCAGCTCTTCCTCGATCGACTGCCGCGCGCGGCGCTCGTCGGCGTCGAGCTCGAAGGAGGAGATGTAGCGCTCGAGGGTGCCGAGCAACGCGGCGGCGCGGCCCTGGTGAAGGGCGGCGAACCAGGGCGGGACGGCGCGGCTTCGTCGCATGACCTCCGAGGCGTGGCGCAGGCAGAGCCCGCCCGAGGCCTCGAGGGCCGCGCGCAGGTCCTCCTCGCCGAGGAAGTCGGCGATCAGTCCCGCATAACGCGCCTCGGCGTCGGCCTCGTGCGCGCAGGCCTGGCAGCGGCCCTCGTTCAAGGGCGGCGCCTCGCCGCGGCCGAGGGCCCCGGCGGCGGCGGCGAGGACGTTGCGGTGGATCACCGCCACGCCGAGGCCGTCGCCCTCCCTCCGTCCGCAGAGAGTCCGGGCGTGCCGCGCGCAGAGGCCGCGGTTCGCGTCGAAGCGGGGGCGCAGGGTCAGGTCGTTCGCGCTCTCGTAGAGGAGGTTCTCGAACCATTCCTCCATGGCGAGCCCGACCTGGGCGCAGACGGGACAGCCCGGAGCGGAGGCCGCCTTCAGGAACTTGTAGTAGGGCAGGTGCTTCTCCGGCCTTCGGCCGGGGCCGCGCCTCGGGCCGAAGGCCGCATGGAATGCGCGCGTTAGGCGATTGAACATTGGTTCTCCCCGGATCGAGGTGATGGTGCGTCTATGCGAGGTCGGCGAAGAGCAGGGCCGGATCGACGGAGAAGCCTGCGAGCGCGCGCGAAGCGATGGGTCCGAAGTCGCGGGCGCGCTCGCGGAGCTCGCCTGCGTCGTAGTGGCCGCCGGGGCCCGGGCGGAACACGATGATGGAACGGTTGCCCGGATCGATGATCCAGTATTCCCGCACGCCGTGGCGCTCGTAGAGGTCGAATTTCTCGTGCTGGTCCTTCTTCGATGTGGAGGGCGAGAGAATCTCGACGACGAGGTCGGGGGCGCCCCGCGCTCCGGCCTCCGTGAGCCTGGTCGTGTCGCAGTAGACGACGAGGTCGGGTTGGACCACGGTATCCGCCTCGTCGTCGCTCTCGTCCGCTTCCGGAAGGAGGACATCGAAGGGCGCGGCGAAGGCCCTGCAGGGCCGGCCCTTGAGGTGTTCGTAGAGCATGCCCGAGAATCGCCACGCGATCGCCTGGTGTCGGGCGTTGGGGGCCGGGCTCATGGCCCATGCGTGGCCCTCGATGAGCTCCCAGCGCTCGGAGTCGGGCCAGCTGCGATAGTGGCGGTAGGTATAGCGCTCATCGGGAGCGAGGGCCGGATTACCCATGCGTTCCATGCCTCCAGTATACCGCATACGCGCGTGCGGCGGGCAGGCGATTGAAAGCGGCATCGAGGATCGCGTCGTTGCAGATCGAGGGGCCGCCGGTTGTCCGGCGCCATCGCACAGCCGATGGCGGCGACGAAACGCGAAGCGTTTCGTCGGTATCCCGTAACGCCGATTGTCAGATGCGTCACTGCCTATAGATCCAATGGTCTTCTATTATCTGACAATCGGCGCATCAGGTACTCGCGGTCGAGGCCGAGGGAGGAGACGATGCTCCGGAGCTGGTCGGCGGAGAGGAGGTTCTGCTCGGCGTAGAGGTAGACGAGCTCGCGCTCGGCGATGCAGGGCACCTTGAGGGCGTTCATCTGCTCGGGGCAGGGGTCGTCGCGGTCGAGGTGGCGGCTGCGGAGGCTCGTCGCGAGGCGCGAGGTCGGGGCGCCTCCGGCCACCGCGTTGAGCTCGGCGAGGAGGGGCTTCAGGTCGCCGCGCGCCGCGGCCTCGCCCATGGGCTTCAGGCTGAAGTAGGTGTACTCCTTGCCGGGCAGGTAGTGGTGCGCGTCGCAGCGGGTGCAGTAGTTGGGCTCGCGGCCGTCCTCCTTGGTCCGGTCGCCCCCGATGATGATGAGGGGGTCGAAGTAGAGGGCCGGGCACTCGGTGCCGTCGACGAGGTAGTAGCGGTAGGTGTAAAGGGAGTCGGCGAGGCAGTCGGGGTGCTCGCAGTAGGCGGTCAGGGGGAAGACGTCGGTCGCGGTCTCGAGGAGGAGGCGCGCGGTGTGGTTGAAGATCTCGCGGCGGAAGTTGAGGACCAGGGTGGGGCAGACGAAGACGAGGCCGCGGCGCTCGGCCTCGTCCTTGACGAGGTAGGCGATGCGCTCGTCGTAGAACGCGGCCTCGTCGACGATCCAGGTGCCGACGGCGGGGTTCGAGGCGAGGAGGGACTCGAGGGCGAAGGAGTCGCGGGCCTGGCCGATGCGCTCGCCGCAGCGCTCGTAGCCGCCGCGGTAGGCGAGGGCGTCGGGCGGGTAGTCGGGGAAGCGCGCCGAGTCGAGGCTCGAGCGCACGACGAAGATCTGGCGGCGGTCCGCCTCGCCCGTGCAGGTGGCGGCCCGCGCGGCGCCGCCCTTGCGGAGCGCGACGAGGCTGTCGCGCCACATCCGCGCGGAGAACTCGGTCTTGCCCGAGCCCATGGGGCCGATGACGAGGATGCGGCGGCCGGGCCGCGCGAAGTCGAAGTGGTTGAAGGCGTGGTGCACCTGCACCAGGGGGAAGCCGAGGTTGCGGAGGAAGTTGCCGCTGTCGCTCATCGTCTCGTCCATGGCGCCTACTCGAGCTCCTTGGGCTCGGCGATCCGCTTCGCCGAGGCGAGGAGCCCGCCGAGGCTGGCGCCGACGAGGCCCGTGACGAAGAAGCCCCGCGCCACGAGGCCGAGGACGGAGGCCGCGTAATCGCGCAACGCGGCCGCCGCGGGCCCGGAGAGGAGCTGTCGCGCCTCGGGCGGGAGGGTGGCGAGCGCCACGGGCGAGCCGGGCAGGGAGAGGAGGGCGCCGAGGGCGAGGACGGCGATGGAGGGCGGCAGGAGGTAGCGGCCGGCCTTGGCGATGCGGCCGGCGATTCCGGTGCCGCCCAACGCGGCGAGGCCCGCGATGAAGAGCCCGGAGAAGGCCGCGAGCGAGAGGGCCGTCCGGTCGAGGAGGGCGCGGCTCAGGAAGGTCCGTCGGCCGCCCATCGTGACGCGCGCGTCCGCGGGGGCCGAGACGGCGTCGGGCATCGCGTCGATCCGCGATCCGAGGAGCTGCGCGGCCTTTGCCTCGGCCGCCTTCGGGGAGAGCGAGGCGGGACGATAGCTGAAATCGCCGGGCGCGGGGAGCTCCGGCCGCGAGGGGAGGGCGGCGGCGTAGTCGCGCGCGATGGCGGGGGCGCGGGAGCGGACCGCGGCCTTGAGGGGCTTCAGGTCCAGGTCGAAGCGGCCGTCGCGGTCCGCGCCCTCGACGAGGTCCAGGGCCTGGCCGGCGGCGCGGAGGGCCGTGTCCCGGAGCGCGTCGGCGGGCAGGTTCTTCCCGAGGGCGGCTCCGAGGGCCGCGCCGTCTAGGGTCTCCCCTCCGACGTCGATCGTCGAGGAGGCGTCGCGCGACCCCGCCTGGGCCGCGGCCGCGACCGCCTCGTAGAGGCGCGGGTCGGAGAGGGCCTTGCGGTAGAAGTCCCGGTCGAGGGCCCAGGGCCTCGCGGCGATGAGGAGGAGGGCCGAGAGGGCGAGGGGCAGGCCGCAAAAAAGGTAGAGCGCGTTGGCGAGGAATTTCCTCATGCTCGGTCCCTTCCCGCGGGCCTTCAGCGAAGGGCCGCGACGAGGTCTGCGGCGCCCGCGTCGGCGAGGTTGGATCTCACCTTCCGCTCGCCGAAGGCGAGGTACTTGAAGGGGTGGATGTCGAGGGCGTTCGCGTACCAACCGGTGACGTAGGACGTGTCGACGACGTTCACCGCGATGCTGTGGTACACGGGCAGTACCGCCGCTCCCGAGAGGAGCTTCGTCTCCGCCTCGCCGAGCGCGTCGAGCCTCGCCGGTCCTTCCTTGGCCGAGGCCTCCGCGAGGAGGCGGTCGTACTCGGGATCGGCCAGGCCGGAGTCGTTGAGGTTCGAGTCGGAGGTCCACATCTGGAGGAAGGCGAGGGGGTCCGCGAAGTCGCCGATCCAGGTGGTCAGGGCGAGATCGTAGCCCGAGGCCGCGCTGCCCGCGCGGACCATGTCGAAGTAGCGCCCCGGGGCGACGAGGCTCACCTCGACCTTGACGCCCTCGAGCTTCTCCCAGGAGGCCTTCATGAGGCCCGCGACGCGCTTCGAGTCCTCGTTGTCGGGGGCGAGCACGACGATGGGGGGGAGGCCCGCGCCCGCCGGGTGCCCGGAGCGCGCGAGCAGCGCGGCCGCCTCGTCGCCGTCCGTCTTGTCGATGCCCTTGGCGCTCTCGTAGCCGTCGAAGGGGAGGACGAGGGTCGGCGCGGGGATCAGGTACTGCTCTCGCGAGCGCAGCTCTTTCCAGGGCAGCATGAGGGCGAGGGCGCGCCGGAGGTCGGCGTTCCTCCAGGGTTCCTTCCCCGCGGCGAAGAACCAGTAATGGGTGCTGAACATGGGATTGACCTGGATGGAGCGGTCGAGGAGCGAGTCGAGGTCCATGGGGCCGGCGAGCCAGTGGATCTCGCCGTTGTCGAAGCGCCGCGTGACATCGGCGTCGTCGTCGGTGAAGAGGAGGCGGAGCCGCGGTATCTCGACGTCGGCCGCGTCCCAGTAGCGCTCGTTCTTCTCGAGGAGGAGCTCGCCCGCCTTGTACGAGACCGGCCGGTAGGGGCCGTTGGCCGGGAAGGGGAAGGCGTCGCGCCAGCCCTTCATGCGGAGGACCGAGGGATGGAGGGGGGAGAAGGAGTGGTGGCAGAGGAGCCGCGTGAAGTAGTCGGCCCTGGAGGCGAGCCTGACCTGGAGGATCCGGTCGGCGATGATGGATATGCCGACCTTCGCGGGATCGGTCTCCTTGCCGAGGCGGTAGGCCTTGGCCCCGTCGATGACGTCGAAGAAGGCGGCGTAGTCGGCCTTCTCGGCGGGCGAGATGGCGCGGAGCCATGCGTCGCGGAAATCCCGCGCGAGGAGGGGGCTGCCGTCGGACCAGGAGGCCTCGTCCCTGATGTAGAAGGTGTAGGTCCGGCCGTCCTGCGATTTGGAGTAGGAGCGGCAGGCTGCTTTCACGGGGTCGAGGGAGTCGGGGTTGTAGGAGAAGAGGCCCTCGTAGACGGCGGTGAAGACCTGGGCCTCGGCGGAATATATGGAATGGTGGGGATCCATCTCGAGGTCGAGCTCGTTGAAGGCCGCGACCAGCTCGGTCTCGCCGGCGGCGGCCGCCGGCGGGGGGGCGAGTAGGGCCGATGCCGCGGCGAGGGCCGCCGCCAGGAGAAGGGACGTGGATCGAGTCGTGGGCCTGGTCATGGCTGCTCCTTGATGCTCGGGCGCGGCCGGCCCTCAGGGGGCCGCGTCGCGGATGCCGAGGCGCCTCATCTGCTCGAGCTCCTCGCGTTGCGCGACGTACTCGTGCTTCTTCTGGTTCGCCTTGATCACCGCGCCCTTGATGGTCGTGATCTCGACCTTGATGCCCCGGAGCCTCGGCTGGAGGTCGGCGGGCATCTCCTCCTTGAAGTAGTCGTCGAGGGCCGCGAGGAGCCTGAGCGTCCGCTGCAGCTCCTCGATGTTGCGCTGGAGGAACTTGTAGGCCTGGTCCTCGGGCAGGCCCTCCATCCGCTTCTGCGAGGGGCCGCCCCGCTGGGAGAGGGAGGCTACGAGCGATGCCCGCTTCTGGGCCTCCTCGACGAAGCGGCTGAAGTCGAGGTCCTCGGGCTTGCGCTGGTTGGTGGCCGGGTCGAGGACGAGGACCCGGTAGACGATGCCCTTGTCCTCGGGCGAGAAGAGCCTGCGGATCATGCGCCTGAGCCGCGCGCCGAGGCCCTGGTCGCGGGACTCGAGGAGGACCGAGTTGTCTTCGAGCTTGGCGAGCGCGTCCTCGAGGGGGAAGGCCGCGGCCGCGAGGGAGCGCGCGCCGTCGATCAGGATGCTCCTGAAGGACTTCTCCTTGTCGCGCTCGACCTTCTTCTCCTCCTTGATCTCGATGCGCTTGAGGAGCTCGTCGCGGAGCCTCGGCCCGTCGGAGGAGTAGTCCTCCATGAGGATCTCCTCCGCGAGCTCGGGGTAGAAGGGCCGCTCCGAGGCGACCTCCGCGAATTTGCGGCGGACGGTCTTGAGGACCTCCTCGCGGTGGGTGATCGCCATGGTCGCGTCGATCGCGAGGCCGGGCATCACGAGCTGGCGGAGTTCGAGCTTGTAGCGCTCCTTGTGGTAGATCGTCAGCTCCTTGAGCGAGGCGAGGATGTCGCGCGTCGCGCGGTCGAGCTGGAGGAGGGCGTCGGCGACGATGCCGGTCGAAAACTGGTCGGAGCCCTTCTTGATCATCCCCACCAGCTCGGCGAGGGCCCGGGTGTTGAGCTGGGTCGAGGTGTCGGAGAACTGGGCGAAGTTGAAGTACTTGGTCAGGGCGAGGAGGCGCTTGATCCTCCCCATGGTGAGGAACTCTGAGCTGAACTGGTAGTAGTTGTTGAGGAAGTCGAGGTAGGCCTCGAACTGGGAGACGCGGACGCTCATCTGGTCGATCTTCTCGGACTCGGAGAAGGGGCCCTCGGGGGGGACCGAGACCTCGGAGATCTTGAGGTCGTACTTGTAGGGGTCGTCGTGGAGGATGCCCTTCTTGTCGAGCACCGTCCGCAGGCCTTGGAACGAGGATTGGAAGAGCTTGAAGCTTTCCTTCAGCTTGACGAGCTCGCCCCGGTCCAGGCGCTCGCGTTTCGCCTCGAGGCATTCCTCGATTCGATGCGCGAAGGTCTGCGTATCTTCCATGAACCATGATTATGGTCTAAAATCCCGCCCGAGGCAAGCACGGCATGGGCATCGCTTCACCCTTCGAGCCCGAGCGGCTCGTCCTCGCCCTCCTCTATCCCGGAGGCGAGGACCTGGCCCCCCTCGAGGCCGATATCGAGTCGAGGCTGGGGAAGGCCGACTACGTCGGCCCCGAGCTCCCCTTCGAGTGGACGGACTACTATGAAGGCGAGATGGGCGGCGGCCTCATGCGGGGCTTCCGCTCCTACCCCGCTCTCGTGGACCCTTCGGAGCTGGCCGGGCTCAAGCTCTGGACGAACGGCCTCGAGGAGGGACTCTCCGTCGGCGGGAAGCGCCGCGTCAACCTCGATCCCGGCCTCCTCTCCCTCGGCCGCTTCTCCCTCGCCACCACGAAGGAGCGGGCGCACCGCATTCCCCTCGGGCGCGGCGTTTACGCCGAGCTGACCCTCATCTACGAGCGGGGCGAGTGGCGGCCCCTGCCCTGGACCTACGCCGACTGGCGGAGCCCCGAGTACCGCGCCGTGCTGGCCGAGCTCCGCGGTCGATACCGCCGCGAACGCCCTCAATCGTAGAGCCGCGGCCCGCGCGTCCACTGCGCATGAGGATCGCGCTCGTCGTCGTCGCCGCCGCCCTTCTGTCGGCCTGCGGCCTGCTCGTCGACCCCGGCGAACAGGGCTTGTCGATCGTGCTTCCCGGCGTTCCGCCCTCCTGGTCGGCCCTCCCCGACCTCGCCTTCGAGGTCGAGTGGCTCGGCGCCGGGGGCGGCCCCTGTCGCGCGCGGGCGGCCCCCGGCTCGCGGCTTCTCGTCGACCTGCCCCGCGGCCTCCCGCAGGCGATCCGGGCGAGGGCCATCTCGGGGGGACGCTCGCTCGCGCCGGCGGGGGCGCTCTATCCCTTCGACCTCGACGGCCCGATGGCGGGTCCGCCTTCGATGGACTCGTTCCGCGACGGGCCCGAGGAGCTCGACCTCGATTGGCCGGGAGGGTACGTCGCGGAGACGGCCGCGAGACTGGAAGCCGTGGGGCTCGAGCCGTTCCGCTTCGACCTCGCGAGGCTGGAGGGCGAAGTACGCCGCCGCGTCGTCGATCCTTGGGCCTCGCTGCCGCCGGCCGAGGCCGCCCGCCGCCTGGCCGCGGGCTCGTTCCGCGCGGACGCCCTCCGCGAGAAGTCCCGTTTCGCCCTGTCCCTGCCTGGTCCCGGGCCCTGGGTTCCCGAGAGCCCCTTGGCTGCCGCGCCCGTCGAGCCCGGGTCCGGCGCGGAGGGCTGGCTCGCGGAGCTCTCCGAGGGCGAGCACCGTTTCCTCGGGCCCGCGGGCGAGCTCCGCGTCGCGGTGGAGGCCGCGGGCGGGGCGGTCGCCGTCAGGATCCCGGGGGGATCTCCCGGGGCAGGACGAGACTGAAGGCGGAGCCCTCTCCATACCGGCTCTCGACCCGGGCCTCGCCGCCGTGGGCCATGGCGATGTGCCGGACGATCGCGAGTCCGAGGCCGGTGCCGCCGAGCTCGCGGGAGCGGGCCTTGTCCACGCGGTAGAAGCGCTCGAATATCCGGGGCAGGTCCCGGGCCGGGATGCCCGGACCCCGGTCGCGCACCTCGATCACGACCGCGGGTCCCAGCGCGGGATCCTCGGCGGAGCGCGCTTCCACGCGCACGCCGGAGCCCTCGGGCGAGTACTTCGCGGCGTTGTCGAGGAGGTTCGCCACCGCCTGCTCCACGAGGCCGGCGTTTATCTCGGCCTCGAGCCCCTCCTCGCACTCGGTCCCGATCGCGATTCCCCGCTTCTCGGCGAGCGGCATCACCGAATCGCGCGCGGCCTCGAGGACCGGCGCGATCGGCGTCGGCTCCCGCGAGAGCCAGCCGCCGCCTTCCTGCTCGAGCCGCGCGAGGGCGAGGAGGTCGGCGATGAGGCCTTCCATCCGCTCCGCGGCCACCCGGACCAGGCCGACGAAACGCGTTGCGCGATCTCGATCGCCCAGCGCTCCGTCTAGGAGGCTCTCCGCGAAGCCCTTGACCACCTGCACCGGCGTGCGGAGCTCGTGCGAGACGTTGGCCACGAAGTCCCGCCTGACCCGCTCGAGGCGGCGGAGCTCGGTGGTCTCGTCGACGACGATGACGACACCCTCGAGCCCCCCGCCCGCGCCGGCGGCGGGCAGGGGCGAGGCCAGGGCGCGGAACCAGCGCTCCGGCCCGTCGTAGAGCGCGAATTCGCGGCGTTCGGGCGTGCCCGACGCGAGGCAGGCCGCGGCGAGGGCCTGCAGCTCGCTGCTCCTCGCCGCCTCCAGGATGGAGGCGCCGGGCCGCGCCGAGTCCCCGAGCCCGAGGAGCCGCCTCGCCGCGGGATTCGCGTACTTCAGCCCGAGGCCCCGATCGAGCGCCATGATGCCCTCGGACATCGAGCCGAGGATCGCGGCGAGCTCGCGGCCCTGGACGGCGGCCGCCTCGATCCGCGAGGCGAGCTCGGCGTCGAGGGCGTCCATCGCGTCCGCGAGGACGAGGTACTCGTCGGGGCTCGGCCCCTCGAAGGCGAGGCCGGCCACCGGCGCGAGCGAGGCCCTGAAGCGACGTCCCGCGGCCTCGCGTTGCGCGCTCTCGTCGAGGCGTCCTCGGGCCGCCGCGGCGAGCCTCGCGATCGGCCTCGACAGGGCGCGGCTGAAGACCAAGGCGGAGGCGAGGGCGATGGCCGCGAAGAGGGCGGCCGCGGCCGCGAGGATCCATCGGCTGCGCGACAGGCGCGCGGAGAGGCTAGGCAGGTCCTCGGCGAGGCGGAGGGCGGCGACGGGCGCGCCGCCGCCGCGGCGGACGGGGGCCGCGGCGTAGAGGAGCTCCTGGCCCAGGGTAGCGGAGCGGCGGCGCGAGGTCGCCGCCGAGCCCGCGAGGGCGGCGCGGACCTCTGGCCGGCCGCCGTGATCGCCCATCGCGCCGGGATCCGCGCCCGAATCGGCGAGCACGGAGCCGTCGGGAAGGACCAGCGTGACGCGGAAGCCCGATGCCGCGGCGACGGCGGCGCACCAATCGCGGGCCGGCCCCGCGCCCGCCTGGCCGGGTTCGGCGGCGGCCGGGGGGAGGGCGGCCGCGAGGGCGAGCGCGGCCGACTCGAGGGAGCTCGCGTTGGCCTCGCCGTAGACGCGGTCGAGGACGGCCGCCGCGACGAGGCCGAAGGCGAGGGCGGCGACGAGGACGGCGGCCGATATGGCGGCCAGGCTCCGCTTGAGCAGGGTGGAAGCCATCCTAGTCCCTCATGCGATAACCGACGCCGCGGACCGTCTCGACCATCTCCCCCGCCTCGCCGAGCTTGCGGCGGAGCGAGAGGACCTGGACGTCGACGGCGCGGTCGGTCACCGGATAGTCGGGGCCCTTCACCGCGTCGATGATCCTGGCGCGCGAGTAGACCCTGCCCGGATTCGAGAGGAGGAGCTCGAGGACGGCGAATTCGGTGGCGGTGAGCTCGACCCTCCGGCCCGCGACCCGGAGCTCGTGGCGACACGGATCGAGGCTCAGGGCGCCGTGCTCGATGGGGCTCGGCCCCCCGGCGGAGCGCGCCGCCGGCTCCTCGCGCCTGCGGAGCGCCGCCCTCACCCGCGCGGCGAGGACCTTGGGGCTGTAAGGCTTGACGACGTAGTCGTCGGCGCCGAGCTCGAGACCGGCCACGACGTCCGCGTCCTCGCCCCGCGCGGTGGTCATGATCACCGGGATGTCCCTCGTCCCGGCGCCGGCCTTGAGCCTGCGCAGGAGCGTGAGGCCGTCCATGCCCGGGAGCATGATGTCGAGGACGACGCAGTCCGCGGGGGCGTCGGCGAGCAGCGCGAGCCCCTCCTCGGCGTCGGCGGCGAGCGCGAGCTCCCAGCCCTCCCGCGAGAACGAGTAGGACAGGAGCTCGCGGATCTCGGGATCGTCCTCGACGACGAGGATGCGCGCCTTCGGCATGGCCCCGCCTACTCGTTGAGCTCCACGTGCCTGCCCTCGACCATGAAGACCACGGCCTCGCAGACATTGGTCATGTGGTCCCCGAGGCGCTCGAGGAAGCCGGAGGTCGCGATCAGCTTGGAGGCGCGCTCCGCCCTCTCCGGGGCCTGGCGCATGAGCCCGAGGGCCTCCTCGATGAGGGCGCGGTGCTCCGCGTCGATGGCGTCGTCCATCGCGGCGACCGCGCGCGCCTTCGCGACGTCGCGCTCGAGAAAGGCGTCGACCGCGCCGCGAACCATCTCGCAGCCGCGCTCGGCCATCCGGCCGAGCCTCTCGATCTGGGGCGAAGGGGCCTCGCCCGAGAATTTCTTCGCCGCCTTGGCGAGGTGCCGCGCGTGGTCGCCCGCCCGCTCGAGGTTGTCCGCGACCTTGAAGACCGTGACCAGCTCGCGGAGGTCCGAGGCCACGGGCTGCTGGGTCGCGATGATGCGGCCGGCCCGGTCCTCGATCGCGAGCTGGAGGGCGTCGATCTCCCCGTCGCCGGCTTTCACCTCTCGGGCCAGGTCGAGGTCCCCGTTCCTGACGGCGGACGCGGCCTTCCGGAGCTGTTCCTCGACCTTGATCCCGAGCGAGAGCAGCTCCTTGCCCAGCTCCTCCATCTCGCCGGCGAATCTCGTCCTGGCGCCGATGCCGTCCATCGCGTCCTCCCGATCATCCGAACCGGCCGGAGATGTAGTTCTCCGTGCGCCGGTCGCGGGGATTGAAGAAGATCTCCTTGGTCGGCGCGTACTCGACGAGCTCCCCGTGGAGGAAGAAGCCGGTCCGGTCCGACACGCGGCCGGCCTGCTGCATGTTGTGCGTCACGATGACTATAGTATAGCGCTTCTTGAGCTCCTCGAGGAGGGATTCGATCTTCATCGTCGAGATGGGGTCGAGGGCGCTCGTCGGCTCGTCCATGAGGAGGACGTCGGGCTCCACCGCGAGCACGCGCGCGATGCAGAGCCTTTGCTGCTGGCCGCCCGAGAGGCCCAGGGCCGGCTTGTGGAGCCGGTCCTTCACCTCGTCGAGGAGGGCGGCCTGGGCGAGGCTCCGCTCCACGATCCCGTCGAGCCTGCGGCGCGCGGCGGCCCCGCGTTCCCCGAGGCCGTGGATCCTCGGCCCGTAGGCGACGTTGTCGTAGACGCTCATGGGGAAGGGGTTCGGCTTCTGGAAGACCATGCCGATCCGCTTGCGGAGCTCGATCACGTCGGCCTGCGGGGCGAAGATCGAGGAGCCCTCGTAGTGGACGCTGCCCTCGATCCGCACTCCCTCGATGAGGTCGTTCATGCGGTTGAGGGTCCTGAGGAAGGTCGACTTGCCGCAGCCCGAGGGGCCGATCAGGGCGGTCACGCTCCTTGCGTATATCTCCATCCCGATCTTCCTCAGGGCCTGCGTCGGCCCGTACCAGAGATCAAGGTCCGAGACCGAGAATTTCGCGACGGCGGATTCCATCGCTCCTCCTAGTTCGCCGCGTTGCGCGACATTCGTCCGACGGCGCGCTTGGCGGCCAGGTTGAAGGCCAGCACCACGGCGACGAGCACGGTCGCCGTGGAGAAGGCCCGGTCGAAGGATATCCCCTCGGCGAAGAGGAGGTAGACGTGGGTCGAGAGGGCCCGCGCCGAGGAGAAGGGCCCCGTGGCGAGCTTGTAGTCCGAGCCCATCGTGAAGAGGAGGGCGGCGGTTTCGCCCACCGCGCGGCCGATGCCCAGGAGGAGGCCCGTCAGGATGCCCGGGCCCGCGGCCGGCACGACGACCTTCCGTATGGTCTGCAGCTTGGTCGCGCCGAGGGCCAGGGAGCCTTCGCGCAGGGTCCGGGGCACGGCCTTGATGGCCTCTTCGGAGGTCCTGACGATGGTCGGCAGGATCATCAGCGAGAGGGTGAGGCAGCCCGAGAGGAGGCCGAAGCCGAAGCCGAGGGCCTCGACGAATACCAGCATGCCGAAGAGGCCGAAGATGATCGAGGGGATGCCGGCGAGAGTCTCGGTCCCGAGGCGCATGAGGCGCAGGAGCCTTCCCTGCCGCGCGTACTCGACGAGGTAGACCGCGGCGGCGACGCCGACCGGGCCCGCGATCGCCACGGTCATGAGGAGCATGAGGAGGGTGTTGACGATGATCGAGGAGATGCCGCCCGCCCTGCCGGAGAGCCGCGGCTCCTCGAGGAGGTAGCGGAGGTCGAGGTTCCAGCCGGTCTCGCGGCCCTTGAGCGGCAACGTCGGCAGGCCCGCGGCGAGGGCGTCGGCGGCGAAGGCGACGCCGACCGATCCGGGCGTCGAGGCGATGAGGCCGGGATAATCCCCGACGGCCCGGCGCGAGTCGCCCTTCGGCCCGGCGAGGCCGGCCCCGGCCAGCGCCCCGGCGAGCGGCGTGCCCGCGGGCGGCGCTATGGGCGAAACCATGAGCGTAGGGCCACCGAGCCCGGCCCAGTCCCCGATCGAGCCGTCGAGGAGGCGGTCCAGGGTCTCCGCGTCCACCGCCTCGACGGACCGGTTGTCCACCAGGGCCGCGGCCTCGGGGCTCATCGCGACGACGAGTCGGCGGAGCGGCACGCGGGAGTAGCGGTGCTTCCCGCCGTCAAGCGCCGACTCGGGCACGAGCGCGATCGAGCCGGGCGTGGACTCGACGCGGTCGAGGAGGGCCCGCGGGCCGGGCAGGTACTCCACGAGCCCGCCCCACCGCGGCGACTTTCCGAAGAGGAGGGCTTCGGCCGCCTTGCCCTCCGGTGCGGCCGGATCGAGGGCGAGGGGGACCATGTCGGCGGCGTCGGCGCAGATCTTGGCCCAGTTCAGGTATTCATCGGAATATATGCCGCGCAACGTTTCGAAGTCGAGCTCCCCGACCCGGATCGCCTCGTTGACGACGATGGCGACCCCGTCGGGCGCGGCCTCGGCGTAGGGGAGGTAGGAGCCCAGGGTCTCGTTCGAGTAGCGCAGTCCCTTCCAGAGGATGAAGCCGACGATCGCGCCGAGGACGATGATGGTTGCCCCGGCCAGGGCGCGGACCAGGCCGAAGGCGATCCGCTCCTCGCGGAGCCGGGCGCGGTGGCCCGAGGAGTCACGCATCGGCCGCCCCCCCGGTCCCCGCGAGGGAACGTTTCAGCGCAATCTGCACGACGAGGTTCAGGACGAGGATGAAGGCGAAGAGGACGATGCCCGTGGCGAAGAGGCTCGTCAGGTGCTCTCCCTTGGCGTAGCTCATGTCCGTGATGATGTTCATGGTGAGGGTGCGGACCATGCCGTTCAGGCCCTTGGGCATGATCGGCGCGTTGCCGCCGACCATGAGGACCGCCATGGTTTCGCCCAACGCGCGTCCCATGCCGAGGATCACGCCGGCCGCGATGCCCGAGCGCGCCGAGGGCAGGAGGACCTTGACGATGGTCTGCCAGCGCGTCGCCCCCAGGGCGAGGGAGCCTTCCTTGAGCTCCCGGGGCAGGGTGCGGAGCGACACCTCGGTGACGTTGATGATGGTCGGCGCGGTCATGACGGCGAGGACGAGGGAGGCCGAGAGGACGCCGTAGCCCGTCCCGCCGAAGACCGCGCGGTTCAACCCCGAGACGATCGCGATGCCGAAGAGCCCGTAGATGACCGAGGGGATGCCGGCGAGGAGCTCGACGGCCGTCCGGATCGCGCCGGAGGCCCGCCGCTCCGCGAGCTCCGCGAGGTAGATCCCGACCGCCAGCCCCGCCGGCACCGCGATCGCGAGCGCGATGGAGGTCACGAGGAGGGAACCGACGATGAAGGAGAGAATGCCGTAGCCCGGCTCCGCCGCGGTCGGTTCCCATCTGGTCGAGAGGAGGAACTCCCGCAACGGCACCTTCCTGAAGAGCGGCGCCCCCCGCCAGAAGAGGAAGGCGGTTATCGCGACGACCGCGAGGATCGACAGGGCGCCGCAGAACGCGAGGAGTCCCTCGACGCCCCCTTCGACGATGCTCCGTCTCTTCATCCATCGGCTCCTTCTCCGCGCGGTCAGTTCTTCGGGACCGGGATGAAATCCACGGACTTCACGATGGCCTGGCCCCTGGGGGAGAGGACATATTCTATGAAGGCCTTCTCGACCGAGCCGGCGGCGGGCTCGCCCTTTGTGACGAGGTAGAGCTGGCGGCTCAGGGGGTATTTCTTCGCGACGACGTTGGCGATCGTGTCCGCGACGCCGTTGACCATGAGGTTGCGGCCGCCGGCCTTGGTGACTTCCTCGACGAAGGCCATGCCCACGTAGCCGATGGCGCCGGGCGTGGATGCGACCTTGGCGGCCACCTCGCCGTTCTCCTTGGCGACGAGGGCGTTCTTCGTGAAGGCGATGGCCTTGCCGAAGACTTTCTGGCAGACGATCTCCCAGAAGGCGACGTAGGTGCCCGAGGATTCGTCGCGGTTCACGACGACGATCGGCAGGTCCGGCCCGCCGACGTCCTTCCAGTTGACGAGGTCGCCGTGGTAGATCTTGGCGAGGTTGTCGGTGCTGATGTTCGCGAGCTTGATGTTCTTGTTCACGACCACGGAGAGGCCGTCGAGGGCGATGGTCACCGGCTTGAGGCCGGAGGCAAGCTGTTCCGAGGAGAGCTCGGCCGAGGACCCGGCCAGGCTAGCGGTCCCGGCGGCGAGTGCCTTGAGGCCGGCGCCGGAGCCGACGGCCTCGTAGGAGATCCTCACGCCGGGGTTGGTCTTCTGGAACTGCTCGATAGCGGCGAAGGCGATGGGCGCGACCGTGGTCGAGCCGGAGAAGGTGTAGCCGCCGGAGAGCTGCGCGAAGGCGCCAGCGGCCAGGGCCAGGATCAGGATCAGGACTGCGATCTTCTTCATCGGTATCCTCCTTCGTACGCGCCTGAGAATAGGCGGCCCGCGTTAGGATACGTCGAGGCGTTTGTCAGGATTCGGTTAGGATGACGCGGGAGCGATGCCGGCGGAGACATGATGGCGGATTCCTTCCCCGGAATGACTGCAAGCCTGCTATACTCGTCGCCGGTTGGGCGAGCGGCCCTGGCAGACTGCTGTCCCCGCCGCAGCAAGGAGAGACGAGATGTACGCCGAGCGAATGACCACCGAATCCTTCCGGAAAGCCATCGAGACGATCGACACGGTCCTCGTGCCCGTCGGGAGCCTCGAGGCCCACGGCCTCCACTGCCCCCTGGGCACCGACGACCTCATACCCGAGCGGCTCTGCCGCGATCTCGAGGGCCGCATGGGCGACCGGATCATCGTCGCGCCCGCCGTGAACTACGGCTATACCCCCGTCCTCGCCGCCTTTCCCGGTTCGGTGAGCATCGCGGCCGAGACCCTCATCGACCTCTACGCGGGCATCGGGCGCGCCTTCGCGCGCTGGGGGGCGCGCAACGTGATCTTCATGAACGGGCACGGGGGCAACATCCCGATGCTGACCGTGGCCTGCGACCGGATCGCGGAGGCCGGGGCGACGGCCGCGGCCATCAGCTGGTGGGCCACCTTCTCCTCCGACATCCTCGGCGTCTGCTCCACGCAGGGCCACGCGGGCGAGGACGAGACCTCCCTCGTGCTGGCCCTCGACGCCTCCCTCGTCGATCCGCACGGCACGCCGAGCCACATGCGCAAGTCCTTCATGACGCCCCTCGCCGGCCCCTCGCAGCGCGAGGCGCGATTCCCCCAGGCGATGAACGGGGACGCCTCCCGCGCCGACGCCGACAAGGGCCGGCGGCTCTTCACCCTCCTCCTCGAGAGGAACGTCGAGTACATCGAGAGGATCAGGAGGGGCGACTACAGCGACGCGATCGCCGGCTGAGACCTATCCGACGGCCTCGGCGAAGACGCGGAGGAAGTTGCCCCAGGCGATCTTCTCGATCGCGTCCTCGCCGAGGCCCGCGGCGGCGAGGGCGTCGATCACGGCCCCGGTCCTCGACTCGTCCTCGAGGCCGCGCACCGGGGGGTACTCCTCGGGCGTGTACAGGTACTCGCAGAAATGCAGGCCGAGGCCGACGTGCTCGACGCCGGCCGCGTCGACCATCCGCAGGAGGTGCCCGAGGTAGCGCTCGATGGTGCGATGCGCGACATCGCCGGGGGCGGCGATGGCCGCGGGGCTGGTCATGCAGCCGACGAGGCCGCCCCGGTCGGCTATCGCGCGCATCGCGGCGTCGGAGAGGTTGCGGCCGGTGTCGTACACCGCGGCGGCCGAGCTGTGCGAGAGCATGACCGGGGCGCGCGACTCGGCGAGGATGTCGGCCCGCGTCGCCGGGCTCGCGTGGGCGAGGTCCACGAGGATCCCGAGCCCGTTCATGAGGGCGAGGGCTTCGCGGCCGCGCTCGGTCAGGCCGATTCCCGACCCCGCCGCGCCGCCGCCGAAGGCGTTGTCGTCGTTGTGGGTGAGGGCCGCGACCCGCATGCCCGCCTCGTCGAAGAGCCTGCGGATCCAGGCGGGGTCGCCGTCGCTCGCCCTGAGACCCTCGTAGGCGACGACCAGGGCGATCCTGCCTTCGCCGCGGGCGCGGCCGATGTCCGCCGCGGACAGGACGCGCCGCGCGAGGCCGGCCTCCTCGGCCGCGGCTAGCTCGCGCCGCGCCGTCGCGACGAAGGCCTCGAGATGAGCGGGCCCCGCCTCCTCCCCGGCCATGCGGCAGTCGGCGACCACCGCGCCGCGGACCCCGCCCGCCGCGAGGCGGGACAGGTGGCGCTCGGCGAGGCCGCCCGGCTCCCCGCGCCCGGCGCGGCGGACGAGGTCCATGAGGAGGTCCGCGTGGAGGTCGAAGACGGGCGGCCTGTCCACGGCGCTAGCGGCTGAAGGAGAGGATGCGGTCGCGGAAGACCTCGGCGTCCATGCTCCGCGCGAAGGCCAGGGCGAACTCCCGGGCCGCCGCGTAGTCGCGGTAGTCCATGACGCTCGAGTTCGTGTGGATGTAGCGCGAGGGCACGCCCACGGTCATCGAGGGGCAGCCGGAACGGGCGACGTGGATCTCGCCGGAGTCGGTGCCGCCCTGGGTCATGAAGTACTGGTGCGGGATGGAGCGCTCCTCGCAGAGCGAGCGCGCGTGGAGGAACATGCCGCGATGCGTGATCGAGGTCCGGTCGAGGATGCGCAGCAGCACGCCGCCGCCCTGCTGGCCGAAGGCCTCGGGGTCGCCCTGGTTGTCGTTCGCGGCCGAGGACTCGAACACGATCGCGAGGTCGGGCGCGACCTCGAAGGCGGCGGTCCTCGCGCCGCGCAGCCCGGACTCCTCCTGCACCGTCGCGCCGATGTAGAGGTCGACGCCGAGCTCCTCGCCCGCGAGCTCCGAGAGGACGTCGATCGCGAGCGCGCAGCCGAAGCGGTTGTCCCAGGCCTTGGCGAGGAGCTTCCGGCCGCCCATGAGGGGCACGAAGGGGCCGTCTACGACGATCATGTCGCCGGGCCTGATCCCGAGGGCGAGCACGTCCTCGCGGCTGTCCGCCCCGATGTCGATGAGCATCTGGTCGATCGAGAGGAGCTTGTGCGCCGCCTCCTCGGGCAGGAGGTGGGGCGGGATCGAGGCGACCGCGCCGGGGTGGCCGACGCCGGTCATGCCCGAGTAGACGGTCACCCGCTGGGCGAGGAGGACGTGCTCCCAGGTCCGGCCCAGCGGGAAGAACTTGATGAGGCCTTTCGGGGTGACCTGCTTGACGACGAAGCCGACCTCGTCCATGTGGCCGGACATCATGAGCCTGGGCGCGCCCGGGCGCTTCGAGCGCTTCACGGCGAAGACGCTGCCGAGGCGGTCGAAGACGAGCTCGTTCGCATAACGCGAGAGCTGCTCCTTCATGTACTCGCGGACCCGCATCTCGTGGGCCGCGATGCCGGGGATCTGGGTCAGGGCCTCGAAGCGCTCGAGCTGCTCCTTGGTGGGTGTCATTCTCGCTTCCTTCCTTTCTGTCGTCGCCCTCAGGCGATCTCCCCGGCCCGCCGGCAGGCCACGAGCCTGCCGGGGGCGACCTCGCGCAGCGGCAGCTCGGGCTCGGAGCACTCGGGCCGCGCGTGGATGCAGCGCGGGGCGAAGCGGCAGCCGGGCTTCGGGTCGATGGGCGAGCTCACCTCGCTCCTGAGGATGATCCGCTCGCGCTTGGCCCCGAGCTTGGGTATCGGGATCGCCGAGAGCAGGGCCTGTCCGTAGGGATGGAGGGGCCGCGCGAAGATCTCGCGCGTGGGCCCGAGCTCGACGATCTGGCCGAGGTACATGATGGCGATCTCGTCGGAGATGTGCTTCACCACCGAGAGGTCGTGGGTGATGAAGAGGTAGGTCAGGCTGAAACGTTCCTGCAAATCCTGGAGGAGATTGAGGATCTGCGCCTGGATGGAGACGTCGAGGGCCGAGACCGGCTCGTCGCAGACGATGAAGGAGGGCTCGAGCGCGAGGGCCCTGGCGATGCCGATGCGCTGGCGCCTCCCGCCGTCGAGCTCGTGCGGGTAGGCCTCGTAGAGCCGGTCGGCGAGTCCCACCGTGGCCATGAGGGACCGGACCTTCTCCTCGTACTCGTCGCCGTCCCTCACCTTGCCGTAGATGCGCAGCGGCTCTCCGATGATGGTGGACACCGTGTGGCGCGGGTTGATCGAGGCGTAGGGGTCCTGGAAGATCATCTGCATCCGGGCCCGGAGCTCCTTCATCCCGCGCTCCGAGGCGGCGGTCACGTCGACGCCGTCGAAGGTCACCGTGCCCGAGGTCGGCTCGTGGAGTCGCACGAGGAGGCGGCCCGTGGTGGACTTGCCGCAGCCCGACTCGCCGACCATGCCGAGGGTCCGGCCCTTGGCCACGGAGAAGGAGATGTCGTCCACCGCGTGCAGCTTGCCTTGGGGGACGTTGAAGTACTTCTTGAGGTTCCTGACCTCGAGGATGGGCGCGTCCCGCGCCGGGCTGCCCGTCATGGCTGGACCTCCTTGGCCGTATGCGCGTAGTGGCATTTCGCGAGGTGGCCGCCCGAGTCGGAGTCGGCCGGATGGGCGCGCCTGCACAGGTCGGTGGCGCCGGGGCAGCGCGGGGCGAAGTAGCAGCCCTCGGGCAGGCAGGTCGGATCGGGCATGAGCCCCGGTATCGGCTTGAGGCGCTCGCTCTCGACCTCGAAGTCCGGCAGCGAGCCGAAGAGGCCGACGGTGTAGGGGTGGCGCGGCGAGCCGAAGACCTGCTCCACGGTGCCGTACTCCACGATCTCGCCGGCGTACATCGTCGCGACCCGGTCGCAGTTCTCCGCGACTATGCCGAGGTCGTGCGTGATGAAGAGGACCGAGGTGTCGAGCCGCTTGATCAGGCCCCGCATCATCTCGAGGACCTGCGCCTGGATGGTCACGTCGAGGGCGGTCGTGGGCTCGTCCGCGAGGAGGAGCTTCGGGTTGCAGGCCAGGGCGATCGCAATCACCACGCGCTGCTTCATGCCGCCGGAGAACTGGTGCGGGAACTCCTCGGAGCGCCCGGGCGGGATGCCCACCATCTCGAGCATCTCCCGCGCGCGGTCCCAGGAGGCCTCCATGCCGCAGCTCTCGTGACGCCGGACCGTCTCGGCGATCTGCTCGCCGACCGTGATGAGGGGGTTCAGCGAGGTCATCGGGTCCTGGAAGATCATGGCGATGTCCTTGCCCCGAACCTTCCGCAGCTCGTCCCTGCGGAGCTTCCGGACGTCCCGTCCCTCGAAGCGGATCTCGCCGGAGACGATCCGCCCCTGGGGAGGCTGGATCATGCCGAGGGTGGAGAGGGCGAGGGTGGTCTTGCCCGCGCCGGTCTCCCCCACGAGGCCGAGGACCTCGCCCTTCCGCATGGAGAGCGTGAGGTCGTTGACGGCCCTGACGGTCTTGCCGTCGGAGCGGTAGTGGACCGTGAGGCCGCGTATCTCGAGTATGTCGTCCATGTCCGCCGCCTATTGCTTGAGCTTCGGGTCGAGGGCGTCCCGGAGCCCGTCGCCGATGAGGTTGTACGCGAGCACGGTCAGCACGATCGCGATGCCGGGCGCGAAGAGGGTGTGCGGCGCGTATTGGATGAATTCCCTGGCCTCGGAGAGCATGTTCCCCCACTCGGGCTTCGGCGGCAGGATGCCGAGCCCCAGGAAGGAGAGGGAGGAGGCCCAGAGGATCGAGGAGCCCACGTTGAGCGTCGACTGCACGATCACCGGCGCCGTGATGTTGACGAGGATGTGCTTGAACACGATGCGCGAATCCGAGGCGCCGATGCAGCGCGCGGCCTCGATGTACTCCTGGTCCTTCACCGTGATGATGGAGGCCCGGACGATGCGGATGTAGCCGGGCACCATGGACATGCTGATGGCGACGAGGAGGTTGAAGAAGGAGTTGCCGAGGGCGGCCACGATCGCGATCGAGAGCAGGATCGTCGGTATCGACAGGAGGACGTCGGTGATCCGCATGATGATCGTGTCGAACATGCCCCCCTTGTAGCCGGCGAGGGCCCCGAGGGCCCCCCCCGCGGCGAGGGCCAGCGCGACCGTCACGAAGCCTATCACCATCGAGACCCGCGCCCCGTGGACGATCCTGCCCAGGATGTCCCTGCCGTAGTTGTCCGAGCCGAGGATGAAGCGGTGGTCGATCTCCTTCTCCTGGAAGTACACGACGCCGCGCTCGCCGGGCTTCAGGAAGGAGTTCTCGAGCGAGTTGGCCGTGACGAAGTCGTAGGAGAAGAGCGAGTCGGCGAAGATCGCCAGGAGCGCGAAGCCCAGGACGAGGAGGAGGCTCGCCGTCGCCAGCCTGTTGCGCGAGAAGCGGCGCCAGAACTGGCCGAAGTTGCGCGCCCTCCGTCGGAGGAAGCGCGCGGCCTTACTTCCGGAAGAGTCTTGCGAACGCATGCGGGAGTTCCTTCAGGGAGGGCCCCTTGGCCCTCTGTATCGAGGCTTTCACCCTGGGGTCGATGAGTCCGTAGAGGATGTCGACGGCCAGGTTGACCAGGGTGAAGATGATCGCGACGAAGCAGACCGAACCGAGGATCTGCGGCGTGTCCTTCTGGTAGATCGCGTCCACCATGATGGAGCCGATCCCCGGGTACGAGAAGATCTTCTCGGTCAGGACGGCGCCGCCGAGGAGGGCGCCGAACTGCAGCCCCGCCACGGTGACGACGGGGATGAGGGCGTTGCGGAGGGCGTGCTTGCGGATCACGGTGCCCTCGCCCATGCCCTTCGCGCGCGCCGTGCGGATGTAGTCCTGCCGCATGACCTCGAGCATGGAGCTGCGCGTCATGCGCATGATGACGGCCATGGAGTACATCGCGAGGGTGACGATGGGGAGGACCAGGGACAGTGGGTCCCCGGGATTCGCCATGGCGGGGAAGACGCGGAGCTTGTTCGCGAAGGTGTAGATGAGGACCATCGCGATCCAGAACACCGGCATCGAGGCCCCGAGGAGGGCGATGACCGTGAAGACCATGTCGACGGCCGAATAGGGCTTGGTCGCCGACAGGATGCCGATGGGGACGCCGAGGACCAGCGCGAGGGCGAGAGCGCCGAGCGCGAGGTAGACGGTGTTGGGGAAGGACGAGAGGATGAGCTCGAAGACGTTGCGGTTGGTGACGTAGGAGCGGCCCAGGTCGCCGAGGAGCAGCCCCTTGTAGCCGAAGACCGGGTGCTCGTACCCGAAGAGGAAATGGAAGTACTGCACGAAGAAGCCCTTGTCGAGCCCCATGTCGTGCCGCATCTGCGCGTAGGCCGCGGGCGACGCGTTGGCCCCGAGCATCATCTGGGCCGGGTCGCTCGGCGTGACGTACATGAGCGAGAAGACGATGAAGGTGACGCCGAGCAGGACCGGGACGAGCATGAGGACCCGCTTGGCAGCGTACTTGAGCATGGTGTTTCCGTTTCCGGCCCCCGAGGGCGCGGATGGGGCGGGCCCGGGCCCCTCGGGGCCCGGGCTTGATCGCGCCGGGTCGCGCCGCCGCCCGTGGCGGCGCGACCGGCCCCGCGCTCCCTTACTGGAGCTTGGTGAGGAGGTGGACGTCGACGAGCTTGGTCTTGAAGATAGCCGCGTCGAGATTGCCGACGCGCGGGTGGACGGAGAAGACCGCCTTCTCGTAGACCATCGGGAAGTAGGGCTTGTCGGTCATGAGCTGGGTCTGCACCTTCGTGTACGCGTCGAGGCGCACCTTCTGGTCGGCGGAGTAGCGGCCGACCTGGATGTTGGCGTTCACGACGTCGTTGTTGTAGAGGGCGCCGTTCATGCCGGTGCCGATGGACTCGCCGTTGTAGATGATGCAGGTGTAGTCGGGGTCCATGGTCGGCGTGAACCAGCCGGTGACGACCATGTCGTAGCCGTCGCCCGTCTTGCTCATCTGGATGACCTGCGAGTTGACCATCGGGACGACCTTGATGAGGTCGACGCCGAGGGTCGTCTTGACCTGGTCCTTGACGTTGTTCGCGATCTTCACGCGGTCGGTCACGTTGCCGACGGCGAGCACGACGCTCTCGGGGACGAGCTTCGCCTTGAACTCGGGGGAGATCGAGGCGAAGGCGGCCTTGGCCTTGTCGCGGCTGAAGTACCAGGTCCGCTCGTTGAAGTCGGCGAAGGGGCTGCCCGCGGGGGCGCCCTCGACGTAGCCGAGGAAGCCGGGCTGCATCATCTGGTTGGCCGGCACGCCCTGGCCGTTGAAGAGGTCGACCTGCCTGATGAAGGGGATCGGGTTGATGGAGTGGAAGATCGCCTCGCGGAGCTTGGTCGAGTCGAGGCGGTCGTACTTGCCGGTGAGGTCGAGCTTGCCGTCGCGCTTCTGGCCGACGAGGGCGGAGTTCATGTTGAAGATGCCGTACCAGATCATGACGCCGGGCCTGGTGTTGATCGCGAGGCCGCCGCGCTCGAGGTCGGGGATGCCGAGCTTCGAGATGTTGAAGGTCATGTCCACCTCGCCGGTGAGGAGGACGTTGTTGACCTGGGGCTGCTCGGACATGGTCCGGAACTGCAGGCCCTTGAAGGCGACGGTCTGGGCGCCGCCCCACCAGGCCTCGTTGCGGAGGAGGTTGATCTCCTGCGGGTTCGGCCAGGAGGCGAACTTGTAGGGGCCCGTGCCCACGACGACCTTGGTGCCGTAGTCGGCGCCGGCGGCCTCGACGCTCTCCTTGTCCTCGATGCCGGAGCAGTAGTGCGCGAGGATGTTCAGGGCGGGCCCGTAGGGCGAGGCCGCCATGTACTTGGCCCGGTCCTCCCACGAGGTCATGGCCTGGGTCGCGTACTCGGGGTTCTTGAGCTTGCCCCAGTGGATCCGGACCGTGAAGTCGTCGACCTTCTCGACGAGCATGACCGCGGAGAACATGCTCTTGGAGGAGGACTTGGGGTGGTGCAGGATGCGGTTGAAGGAGAAGACCACGTCGTCGGCGGTGAGGGGGTTGCCGTTGTGGAACTTCACGTCCCTGCGCAGCTTGATCGTGTAGACCGAGCCGTCCTTGGAGACGAGGCCGTTCGCGACGGTGGGGATGGTCTCGGCGAGGACCGGGTAGAAGCTGTTGTCGGGCTTCATCCCGATCAGCGTCTCGTTGATCTCGCGCATGACCTGCGCCTCGTTGAGGGTCGTGTAGATGTTCGGGTCGAGGGGCTGGCAGGGCCCGGCGAGGACGAACACGAGGGTGTCGGGGTCCCTGTTCCTGAGGGCCGGCCCCTTGCCCTGGGCGAGGGCGCCCGCGGCGAACAGTGCCGCGAGGGCGAGGATCGCTAGTTTCCTCTTCATGCTTGTCTCCTTCCTTCAGTCGATACGACGAGCCCGGCGCGAGGCGTCCGGGACGGTCTTCAGGTCCACGAGGCGAACTTGCCGCCGAGCATCGCGACGGCGTTGATCATGCGGTAGACGTCGCGGAAGTCCCGCGAGCGGTACTCGACCGAGCGGCCGCCCGTCCGCGCGAGGCCGGGGATCGTGGCGACGGCGTCCGCGACGACGGTCGACGCGAGCTCGAGGCGGAGCCGCGTCCGCGCCGCGGGGCGGACGGGCTCGAGGCGGGGCAGGGCGTCGAGGGCCCCGCGGGCCGCCGCGCGGAAGGCGGGCTCGAGCCGCTCGGGCGGGTACATCTTCGCGGCGAAGCGGCCGATGCCCTCCTTGGTCCGCACGAAGGCGGGGGGGACCGCGAAGAAGCCCCCGAGCTGCGATTCGAGCGCGGAGTCGCCGGAGACGAGGCCCACGGGCACCCCGTAGTGCCCGGCGAGCAGGGAGTTGATCTCGACCTCGCCGACCTCCCTCCCGTCGAGGAGGACGCGGTAGATGCAGGAGGCGGAGTAGGAGTGGTCCATGACCCCGCCCTCGGCGCCGATCCGCGAGTGGTAGCCGTGGAGGAAGGCCAGGTCGAAGCCGGCGTCCAGGCATTGCATCATGTAGTAGGCGCGCGGGAATCCGCGGACCTGGTTCACCCGGGCGTCGCCGAAGGTCCCGTAGGGTATGCCCTCGCCGCGGGCGTGGGAGTCGCAGACGCAGATCTCCTCGATCTCCCCGCCGCGGGGCGAGGCGAGCAGCTCCCCGATCATCCAGGACAGCTCGCGTTGCGCGGCGCCGTAGTTCGCGGCGCGCGCCGGGCCCTCCATGTCGCTCCAGGAGGACAGCCCGCCGATCCCCTCCATGTCGGTGGAGATGAAGATCCTCATCGCCCCTCCTCCGGCGGCATGACCGCCTCGTAGCCCCTCCGCTCCATCTCCATCACCTCGCTCCGGTTCTTCATCGAGGCCTTCTTGTCCCGGAGGCAGACCATGTTCTGCAGGACCTGGAGCACGGCGACGATGCCCACGAAGGAGTTCGAGAGGAGCAGCGAGTTGTTGGCGCAGGCGATGACCTCGTCGGCGCCCGCGTACAGGGGGCAGCTCGCGGAGTCGGTGAAGAGGTAGAAGCGGGCTCCCCGCTCCCGCGCCTCCCGGGCGACCTGCAGGCCCTCGCGCGAGTAGGGCGGGAAGGTGATGTGCGCGACGACGTCCTCGCGCCCGAGGGACTTCAGGGCGGGGGTGAAGTCCGACACCGAGCCCGAGATTGCCCTGACCTCGTTGTCGAGGGTCCCGAGGAGGGAGTACTCGAGGATGCCGGCGAGGTAGCGGCTGGCGCCGAAGCCGCTGACGATGACGCGGCGCGCGCCGCAGACGCCCTCGGCCACGCGCTCCAGGGCGTCGTAGTCGAGGCGGTCGAGGGTCTTGCGGAGGTTGTCCGACTCGTTCTGGAAGAGCTTGCGCATCCGCTCGTCGCGCGGTAGGGCCCCGAGGCCGCTCGAGGCGATCTTCTCGTAGGGCGAGATGGCCTGCTTGATCTCGTCCTGGAGCGCGCGCTTCAGGTCCGAGAACCCCTTCATCCCGATGCTGCGGGCGAAGCGGATGAGGCTCGCGTTGCTCACGCCGATGGTTTCGCTCATCGCGTAGATCGAGGAGAGGCCGACGCTCTGGCCGTGGTCGAGGATGTACGAGGCTATCTTGCGGTTGAGCGGCGTCATCTCCGGCAGTGCCGAGCGTATGCGCTCCAGGATCATCAACCCGCCTCCCCTTCGGCTCCGGCCGTCTGAAACAAATGTGCCAAATCGTCTCACGAGGAAACATATATGTCAAGGAAAAAAAGAATGACGGCTCTCGCCCCTGGCGGCGGCGCCGGGGAGGAGAGGGGCGGTGAGGGGAGTGGAGGAGGGCTGCGAGGGGGAAGGGGAGGGGCTCAGGCCCCGAGCAGGGAAGCGATGTCCTCGACCCGGGCCACGCCGTTGCGTTCCATCCAGGCGAGGATCCCCTCGGCGACGCGCGCGGCGGTGCGCGGATCGACGAAGTTGCCGGTGCCGACCTGCACGGCCCGGGCCCCGGCGAGGAGGTACTGCAGGGCGTCCTCGGCCCCCATGATGCCGCCGAGGCCGATGACCGGGATCCGGACCGCGCGCGAGGCCTTGTAGGCGCAGGCGACGCCGACGGGGCGGATGGCGGGGCCGGAGAGGCCTCCCGTGCCCATGGCGAGCATGGGGCGGCGGCGCTCGACGTCGATGGCCATGCCGACGAGGGTGTTCACGCAGGAGACGGCGTCGGCGCCGCCCGCCTCGGCGGCCTTGGCTATCGAGCCGATGTCCGCGACGTTGGGCGTCAGCTTGACGATGAGGCAGCGGGAGGTGCGGTCGCGCAGGGCACGCGTCAGGCGCTCCACCTGGGCGGGGTCGGTGCCGAAGGCGAGGCCGCCGTGCCGCACGTTCGGGCATGAGACGTTGATCTCGTAGCCGTCGACGCCGCTCCGGGGCGCGTCGGGGGACCAGGGGCCGGCCGCGGCCTCGATCCGGGCGATGACCTCGAGGTACTCGGCCTCGGTCGAGCCCGCGACGTTGACGACGACCGGGCAGGCCCGCATGCGGAGGTCGGGCAGCTTGTCGCGGACGAAGGATTCCACGCCGGGATTGGCGAGGCCGATCGAGTTGAGCATGCCGGCCGGGGTCTCGACGATGCGGGGCGGCGCGTTGCCCGGCCTCGGCTCGAGGGTGACGGCCTTGGTGTACAGGGCGCCCAGCGAGTCGACGTCGACGAGCCCCTCGTACTCGGAGCCGTAGCCGAAGGTGCCGGAGGCGACGCCCACGGGGCTCGGCATCCCGAGCGGCCCGATCCGGACGCTGAGGGAGGGAGCTGCGGTTTCGCTCATCGCGCCGTCTCCCCGGCCCAGTCGATCTCGTCGCGCTCGAACACGGGGCCGTCCGCGCAGGCGCGCAGGTAGCCGCCGCCCGCCCGCGGCAGGACGCAGCCCATGCAGGCCCCCACGCCGCAGGCCATCCACTGCTCCGCGGAGAGGCTCGCCGCCCAGCCGCGCGCGGCGGCGAGCGCCGCCAGCGAGGCGAGCATCGGGCCCGGCCCGCAGCCGTAGATCCTCGTCCTGGACGAGGCCGGGACGTTGCGCGCTATCCAGTCGGATGGGAAGCCCCGGACGCCCGCGGAGCCGTCGTCGGTGCAGAGCGCCGCGGAGGCGGGGAGATCGATGTCGGGCAACGCGTCCTTGTCGCGGAAGCCGAGGGCCAGGAGGGGCTCCGGCCCCGCGCGGAGCAGCTCGCGCGCGAGGTAGAGCACCGGCCCGAGGCCGATGCCGCCGGCCGCGAGCACGGGCCGCTCGTCGGGGGCGGGCAGGGGGAAGGGCCTGCCCAGTGGGCCAAGGACGTCGAGGGCCGAGCCCGGAGCCAGCTCGGAGAGCATCAGCGTCGCGCCACCCCTGACCTGGTAGACGGCCGAGACCCGCGCGGCGTCGAAGGAGGCCCCCGAGAAGGCGAGGGGGCGGCGCAGGAGGGGATCGTGCCGCGCCGTGGCGCGGAGCGTCATGAACTGGCCGGGCAGGGGCCGGCCGGCGCCCGGATCCCAGGAGAGGACAAGCTCGCGCCAGCGCGGCGCGACCTCGCGGTTGGACTCGATCCGGGCCTCGAACTGCTTCACGAGGCCACGATAGTCGCGCCGGCGCGGCCTGTCAATGAC
>CAYNPQ010000042.1:0-29623 GCA_964399065.1 uncultured Treponemataceae bacterium
GCTTCGGGTATCGACCGACGCCATGCGCGACACGGCATCGCGGTCGTCCTCGCCGGCGCCGGGCAGGGCGAGGATGAGGCCGCAGGGACGGCTCGGGTCGCGGCCGGGAGGCACGTGGAGCGAGTAGGGCAGGAGGGCGCCGTCGACGGGCGAGCGGTAGGCCCATCGCGCCGTACCCTCGGGCGGCCGCCCCGTCGCCAGGGAGCGCGCGTCGGCCGACACCGTCTGCAGGGCCTCGACGCCCGCGTCGAACCCCGGCCGTTCCACGGTCCTCGCCTCGAGGGCCTCGGCGAGCCAGGTCAGTGTCGGGGGCATCGCGGAGGCCCAGGCCGCGCCCGCCCGCCCCGCCGCGTCGAAGGGGAAGGAGCCGCGGGCCGCGGCGCGCGCGAGGGCGATCGAGGATGCGACGAGGGCCCGCGGCTCGCCGGCGAGGGCCGGGCGCGACGGCGAGCGCAGGCCCGCGAGGCCGCCGGCTCCCTCGGCCGTGACGCTCGCCACGCCTTCGAAGCCCGCGGGCAGGCCCAGTGCGAAGGGCCGGCCTATCGGCGCCCTCGCCCTAGCGACGAGGGCTCCGTCCGGGCCTCGGGCGGAGACGAGCGCCTCGCCTCTGCAGGATTCGCCGTCGAGTACGATGCCGCGCAACGCGCCGCCCGCCCGCGCCGCCGGCTCCAGGAGGACGAGGCCGAGCTCGCTGGTCTTGCGCGCGGCCGGCCTCGGCGAAGCCCCGTCCTCCGCGAGGGGATCGATGCGCAGCGAGAAGTCGAAGGCGCCCTGCCCGCCTTGCGCCTTCACGAGGAGGGCCGCCCTGCCCCGCCCGATGTCGAGGGCGAGGCTCTCCGCGATGGCCTCGCGGGAGGCGGCCCGCGCATAGACGAGGACCCCGTCGAGCCAGGCCTTCAGGGCGCAGGACGAGGATATCGTCAGGCGGAGCGGGCCCGCCCCGCGCGGGAGGAGCTCTCGGTAGGCGTAGGCGACCGCGCCCTCGCCCGCCCCGAGGCTCGTGCCCAGGTCGAGCTTTCCTTCGAGGCCGGGGACCTCGAGCCATTCAGGCGAGCCCGCGGCCTGCACCGCGCCCGGCCGCGCCCCGCCCTCCCCGCCGACGCCCGCGAGGTAGTCGCAGTCGAGGTCCGAGACGAGGGCCGGCGGCAAGAGCCCCCCCGAGTCGGATATCCCGCTCCGCTCGGCCGCGGGATCGATCGGCCCGAGGACCAGCCAGGGCGCGGCGCCGAGGGGCATGCCGCCCTGCCCGCCCGGACCCGCCCCCGTCCCGGACGACGGGGCGGCGGACAATGACGCGTTGGCCGAAACAAGAATGGCGAGGAGGAAGGCCGCCGTCGGCGACGCGCGGCAGACGCCTGGCCGCGGAGGCTCATCGCGGGACATCGTCGGCTCCACGGCGGCTTTCGGCCGGGCGGCGATCGTCGCGACGCGGCTCGGCGAGGAGGGCGGCGGCCGCGAGTTGCCGCCGCTTCCACGCGCTAAGAGCCTCGCGTGCGGCGCCGAGCTGCCCGAAGGAGAGGCTCCTGACGCAGAGCTCGGCGAGGAGGAGGGCGACGGACAAGGCGACGAGGGCCAGGCGCGGCGACTTCCGATCCCAACTCCATCCATCCTCGGGGACGTAGGCCTCGCCCTCGGCGAGGACGCGGCCCCCCGAGACCGAAGCGAGCCGGGAGAGCGCGGCCTGGTCCGGTCCGGTGGCCGCGAGCTCCGCGCCCGGCGGCGCCCAGGCCCAGGTCGAGGCCCTTCGCCCCGAGCCGGCCTCGACGAGGTCGAAGGCGGCGAGGCCCGGGCCAGCGAGGGGGACGAGGGCCTCGTAGCGGCCCGGCGCGGTCTCGTCGAGCTCGAAGGACAGTCCCGCCCCCGTCGACGAGGGCTCAGCCGGATCGAGCCTCCGACCGGAGAGCCTGAGCCCGCCCGCCGAGCGCCCTCCCTCGTCCCTCGCCTCGACGAGGATCCTCGCGCTCGAGCCCTCGACCTTGGCGCTCGCGCGGAGACCCGAGTCCGGTGCGGGCCTCTCGATGCCGCGGACGACCTGGGCCCAAAGGCGGTTGTAGGCGGGCAGGCCCGACCAGGAGGAGAGCCAGCGCCGGCCCGAATCCCCCGCGAAGACCGCCGCCTTGCCCGCCCCGTAACGCCACCAGGCGAGCAAGGGATCGGCGCCCTCGGCGCTCCGCGCCTCGAGGAGGACCGAGGCGGCGGGCTTCGCCTTGACGAGGAGATAGCCCGCGATCGGCGGCGCGCCGGGAAGGAGTCCCTCGGTCATGGGCGAGGCCTCGCGCGCGCGGAGCTCGACCCTCCCCTCCTGGATGAGCTCCCTCGTGAGGAGGGCAGCTTCGATGTCGACGATCCTCGGCACCTGGTCGAGCTTCGCGCGGTAGTAGGTCCCGTCCGTCCACCGCGCGATGTCCTTGAGGAGGGGCTCGTTGACCTTGTCGCCTATCGCGACCGCGCTCATCGAGGCGCCCGCGGCCTTGAGCCTCCGCGCGAGCCCGATGTAGTCGGCGTCGAAGGCGAGCCCGTCGGTGAGGAGGATCGCGTGCCGCTTCTCCGGCCCCGCGGGTCCGAAGCCGCGGACCGCCTCGTCGAGGGCGCTCGCGAGGTCCGTCCCGCCTCCCTCGTCGAGCCGCGAGAGGGCGCCGAGGATCTCCTCGCGCCGCGATGCGGGGGTGAAGCGCAGGGCCCAGGTCGGGGTCGAGTCGAAAGTCAGGATGCCGACCTCGTCCTGCGGCCCGAGCCCGTCGAGCGCGGCGGCGACGCCGCGCATCGCGGCGAGCTGCTTCGAGGCCGAGCCCACCTTCTCCTCCATCGAGCCCGAGTGGTCGATCACGAAGAGGATCTTGGCGCGGGTGAAGAGGAGGCGCCGGCGCGTGTCCGTCTCCACCGGCAGGACCTCCTCGAGGGGAGTCGCGTAGTACTCGCCACGGCCGAGCGAGCGGTTCCCGCCGACGACGAGGAGGCCGCCGCCGCCCGAGACATAGTCGACGAGGGCGGCTTGCTGGGCCTCCGTGATCTCGAGGGCGGGGAGATCGTCGAGGACGAGGCAGGATACGCCCGCATAGCCCTCGCTGGAGCCGGGAAGCCCTTCGGGGGGCCGGTCGAGGGCGGGCAGGCCCTGGGCCCGGAGGGCAGGCCCGACGGGGGAGGCGGCGCCGGCCGAGGCCACGAGGACCGAGGCCCCGCTCCCCACGGCCAGGAGGCCGGAGGCGGACGCGGCACCCGGGCCGCGGTCGCCGGGGATGCCGATGGCGACCTCGACGAGGCGCGTCCCCTCAGCTCCGGCCGGGAAATCGAAGGTTATGCGATTCCGTCCCGGGGCGAGCCGCGCCTGGCCGCGGGCCGCCGTCGTCCCGTCCACGCGCAGCTCGTACCCGACCTCGTCCGAGGAGGGGGAGGAGAGGACCCAGGCCGCGCGCGCCCGCTCGCCGGGCCGCGCGCCCTCGGGCAGCTCGAGGCCGAGTCCCGCGAGGCCCCAGCCTGGCCGGCCCGCGGGCATGGCGACGAGGGGGATGCCTGCGCGGGCGAGGGCTCCCGCGGGATCGGGCTCGCCCGAGTTCGACCGTCCGTCGCCGACCAGGACGAGGCGCGAGCCTTTACCGTGGCCGACGACCGAGGCGCCGAGGGCCAGGGCGGCCCCGAGGTCGGTCGACCCCGGAGCTGGCGCCGCGAGCTCGGCGGACTCGAGATCGCGCATCGCGTCCTTCGGCTGGCCGAGGCCGCGGAGGAGGCGCGGCCCGCCGGCGAAAAGGACGACGGCCGCCCTGTCGCGCGCGGACAGCGACGATAGGAGGCCGAGGGCCGCCCGCCGCGAGGACTCCGCCGCCGCGGGGCCGATGGAATCCGATACGTCGACGAGGATCGCGACCCGGCGCGCCCTCGAGGGCACCGGCAGGCTCGGGAAGAGGATCGCCGCGACCGCGGCCGCGAGCGCGGCGGCCCTGAGCGTCCCGGAGGCGCGCGTTAGGCGATTCGACCAGGCCCTCAAGGAGCGGACTCCCCGGAGGCGCGCGAGGGCAGCCCCCTCCAAAGCAGCCATTCGGCCACGAGGACGAGGCAGAGGAGGGCCAGGGGCCAGGCCGCGAGGGAGCGCTCGCGCCGCTCGTAGGCGGCCGCGGGCTCGACCGGCCTCGCCGGGACTGCCGGGCGCCTCGGGGTCGCGTCGAGCTCGCCGAGGGGCGGGTCGGCCGCGATGTAGCCGCGCTCGGCGCCGCGCCTCCAGCGGAAGAAGCCCGCGGAGGGCGCCTTGAGCGAGACTATGTTGCCCCGCCTCCCGAGCTCGAGGCCGGGGGCGGAGAAGGAACGAGGTTCGGCGCGTTGCGCGATCTCGCCGACCGTCAGCGTGTAGGCCGTCTGTCCGTCCGCGGCCGGGCGGGAGGCGGAGACCAGGTTGCGCAGCAGGACGGGCAAGGCGGGCGACAGGCCGAGCTCCGAGCGGGACAGGTCGATGCCGCAGGCGAGGCGCGAGAAGCCCCCCTCCTCCCATGCGGCGAGCACGGTCTTGCCCCCTATGCCGGCCAGGGCGACGACGCCGGGGCCGGTCGCGAGGCTCGTCGCGCCTTCGGCCCGCGCGCCGGCCCAGTCCACGAAGCGCAGGAGTGGATGGCCCGGCTCCAGCGACTCGATCGCGCCGGAGACCGCGGGCCCCGGCGAGACGGGCCAATCCTCGCCTTCTGGCCCGAAGGACACGAGGTCGCAGGCGAGGCCGGGCGGCGGCGCGACGCCCTCGACGAAGGCGAGCGTCACCTCGTCCTCGCGGGGCGCGCGGCCGAAGTCCTTCGCGAGGCGGAGCGAGATGTCGCCGTACCCGAGGGCCGCCTTGATCCGGGGATCGGCCTTCCCGACGAGCGCGACGGCGAGGGGGGGAGGCGAGCCCACCGACAGCCGGGCCGACGCGCCGGCGGGCGGCCCTCCCCTCGCCCCTCCTTCGATGGAGAGGAGGTAGGAGCCGGGGACGGGCCAAGCCTCCATGTGACGTTGCGCGACGATATCGCCCAACGTGAGCTCCTGTCTGCTCCATCCGGGGGGCAGCGCGAGCGAGGCCCGGGCCAGCGGCTTTCCGTCCAGCTCGAGGGCGAGGCCGGCCTCCACGACGCGGCCGAAACCGTTCCAAGCCTGGAAGAGCGCCTTCCCGCCCTCGTCGGGCGAGAGCCGGAGCCGGCCGATCCCGAGGCCCCCGCCCGAGACCCCGACGGAGATGACGCGGAGGGCTCCCTCGGCGGCCCGGGCGAGGCGCTCCCCGCCCAGCGAGAGGCCGCCGTCGGACAGGAGCACCGCTCGCCAGCCCGGGCCGCGCTCGGCGATCAAGGTCCCGAGGGCCTCCGCGGCGGCGGCCTCGGAGAAGGCCTCGTCGCGCGGCGCCAGCGACCCGGCCCGCGCCGCCAGGGCTGCCGGCGAGTCCCCGGGCTTCCCGACGGGCCGTGTCTCGGCGCCGCAGGCGAAGAGCGCCACGGGGCTGTCGGGGGGCAGCGCCGCGAGCTCCTCCCGGAGGAGGGCGACCGCGAGTTCGACTCGGTTCGAGACGCCGGGCCGCGCGCCGCGCGCGTCCTCCGCCGCCATGCTCGCGGAGAGGTCCACGAGGTAGGCCGTGCCCGGCCTCTCGACGAGGGTCTCCTCGAGCCTCGGCCCGGCCGCCGAGAGGGCGGCGAGGAGGACGGCGAGGACCTGCAGGGCGAGGAGGAGGAGGGAGCGCGGCCTCGGCCTGCCGCCGCCGCTCGTGCGCCCGGCCAGGCGTGCCCAGATGTAGAGCGAGCCCACGGGCCTGCGGTTGAAGCGCGCGCGGAGGAAGTAGAGGGCCAGGACCGGGACGAGGGCCAGGGCGAGCCACAGCGCCGAGGGCAGGGCGAAGCTCAGCATACGACGCCCTCGTCGCGGAGGATCCCGCGGAAGGCCCGCTCGAGGCCGAGGTCGGATGCGAACCGCGCGTAGCCGAGGCCGAGGGACGCGCATCGCGAGGCGGTCTGCCCGAGGAAACGGCCGAGCTCTTTCGCATAACGCTCGAGCAGCCTCGCGTCGACGTGGAGGGGGGCCTCGGACCGGTCCTCCGCGTCCACGAGGGTGGCCTCGCCGCGCAGGTCCGGCCCGAGCTCCTCGGGGGAGAGGACCTGGAGGACGTGGGCCTCGCAGCCGCTCGCGGCGAGGCCCGCGACGAGGCCCTCCCAGGAGGGGAAGAGGAGGTCGCTCAGGAGGATCGCGAGGCACTTGCGGCCGTAGCGCGCGGCGAAGCCGGACATGCAGGCCGCCGCGTCCACGGGGCCGCCGGGCCGGATCGCATCGAGGGCGCGGAGCGCCCCCTCGAGCGAGGTCTTGCGCCGCTCGGGCCTGAGGGCCTCCCCGAGGGAGGGCCCGAGGACGCAGACGCCTGCGCGGTCCCCTCCCCCGATCGCGATGCCCGCGAGGACAGCGGCTACGCGCTTGGCGAAGAGGAGCTTCGAGGGGCTCCCCGAGTCCATCGACGCGCTCGCGTCGAGGAGGATGACGAGGGTCAGCTCCTTCTCCTCGGCGCAGATCCTCACCATGAGCTTGCGCAGCCGGAGGAAAACGGGCCAGTCGATGCCGCGGACGTCGTCGCCCGGCAGGTACTCGCGGTAGTCGGCGAACTCGATGCCGCCGCCGGGGGCGGGGCTCCGGCGCTCGCCCGCCGCGAGGCCGGCGAAGCTCCGCTTCACCGAAAGATCGAGGCCGCGGACGAGTTCGTAGTCCCGCGCGTCGAGGAGGGCGCCGCTCATCGCGCCCCCGCCCCGCCTCCCGCGTTAGGCGACGCAGACTTCCGGACCCTGATCGGATCCTCGAAGGAGAGCCCCTCCTCCGCGGCGGCGAGGAGCTCGCCGAGCAGGGCGTCCACCTCGATCCCGGCGCTCTGCCCCTCGAAGCCCAGGGCGATGCGGTGGCGCAGGGCGGGCAGGTAGAGCCGCTCGAGGTCGGCGATCGAGGCGCTCGGCCTCCCGTCCATGAGGGCGCAGGCCCGCGCCGCCATGACGAGGGCCTGCGCGCCCCGGGGCCCCGCCCCGAAACGGACGTATCGCCTGACGCTCGCGGGCGAGTCCGGGCGCTCGGGCTGCGTGGAGAGGACGACCCTCGCCGCGAGCTCGAGGAGGGGCGGGGGTACCACGACCTCGCGGAGCGCCCGCTGAAGCCCGAGGAGCTCCTCGCCGGACATGGGCGGTCCGCCGTCCGCGCCGATCTCGGGAAGCCCCTCGATCACGGTCCTCTCCACGATGCGGACGAGGTCCTCGCGCTCCGGCTGGCGCACGATGGCCTTGAAGAGGAAGCGGTCGACCTGGGCCTCGGGCAGGGGGTAGGTCCCTTCCATCTCGATGGGGTTCTGCGTCGCGAGGACGAGGAAGGGCCGGGGCAGCGGGTAGCCGGTCCCCCTGACGGTCGCCGAGCGCTCCTGCATCGCCTCGAGGAGGGCCGACTGGGTCTTCGGCGAGGCGCGGTTGATCTCGTCGGCGAGGACGATGTTAGCGAAGACCGGGCCGCGCTCGAAGGCCAGGCCGAAGCCCGAGCTCTCCTGGCCGGTGATCATCGTCGTGCCGAGGATGTCCGCCGGCATCAGGTCCGGCGTGAACTGGATCTTCGAGAAGCGGAGCGAGAGGCAGGAGGCGACGCTCCGCGCGAGGAGGGTCTTGCCGAGGCCGGGTACGCCCTCGAAGAGGACGTGGCCCTCGCAGAGCAGGGCAGCGAGCGCGATCTCGATCGCCCCCTCCTGACCGACGATGACGCGGCCGAGCTCGGCCCTCGCCCTTCGCAACGCTTCGATGCCCGATTCGAGGGTAGACTCCCGATCCATCACCGCCCCGCCCCTTCCGCCCCCGCCGCGCGGTCGGCCTCGGCCGCCGCCTTCGAGAGCGCCATGAAATAGGACTTCAGGAAATCGCCGTACTCCCAGGGAAGGCGCTCGCGGGCCGCGGCGGACTCGGCGCTCCTCGCCGCGGCCTCCACGCGCGCCGTCATGCTCGCCGCGGGATCGCTCCCCGGCATCACGTAATTGAAGAGGGAGGCGCGGGGATCGTCCGCGACGAGGGCTTCCGGCCCTCCCGCGGAGGCCTCGACGCGGCCCCAGCCGCGGCTTCTCCCCGCGCCGACGCCGGGCCGTACGTCGCCCGGCCGCGATGATCCCGACGCGTCCTTGTCGCCGCCGTCAGGCTCGCCGGCGCGTCCGCCCTTGCGTGCGGGCCCGCCCTCCTCGCCTTCCGGAGACTCGCCGCCATCCTTGCCGGGAGGGGCGGGCGGGGCGAGCTCGCCGGAGCCCCCGTCCTCGCCGGCCTCTCCCCCCTCCTCCTCGGACGGCCCCTCGGGCCTGCCGGGACCGGCGCCGCCCCGCTCGTTCGCGCCGGAACCCTGCCTTGCGGCGTCGGCGGCGGCCCGGGCCGCGGCCTTGAGCCGCTCGCGCTCCGCCTCAAGGCGGCTCCGCTGGTCGCGGCTCCCGCTCCCGGCGTGGCGGCGCGCGAGCTCCGCGTCGGCCTTGGCGACGAGATCGCCCAACTCGTCGAGACGGCCCTCCTTGAGCGCGCGTTCGGCGAGGGCGGCGAGCCCGGGATCGTCCGGGAAGACGAGGCGCGCGGCCTCGCGCGGCGAGGAGGTCGCGCCGCCGCCGAAGGCCGGCATGCCGGCCCTCGCCGCGGTCGCGCCGGGGCGGCGGGCCGACGCGGCGGCCCGCGGCGAGGCCCAGGCGCCGGCGCTGCCCAAAAGGATTGCCGAGGCCAGGCAGGCGGCGAGCGCGATGCCCGATCTCAGGACGAGGGGGGCGGGATCGGGACGCGGCCGCCCGAGGCCTTCGGCGAGGCGGTCGGCCCGCGCGATCACCTCCTCGTCGAAGCGCCCTCCCCTGCCGCGCCCGAGGCATTCCAGGGCCGAGGAGAAGAGCTCTCCGCTCGCGAGGGAGCGGTCCAGCCAGAGCGCGGCCCGGGCGGCGTCCACGCGACGGCGGTAGGCCCGCGCGGCGCCGACGGCCGCCGCGGCGAGGACGAGAACGGCCCAGGCCGCGAACCGCGGCCCGGCGCCGAGCCGGGCGAGGAGGCCGAGCGCGAAGGCGAGGGCGGCCGCCGCGGGGGCCGCGGCCGCGGCCCAGCTCGCCGCGCCCCAGGCCACCTGGGCCCGCGCGAGCGAGGCGCGCGTCGCGCGGACGAGCTCGGCCGCGCGGCTAGCCACGGCCCCTCCCCTCGCGGCGCCGGAAGGCGAGGGAGGCGCCGAGGAGCGCGAGGAGGGCGAGGCCGATCTCCCCCGCCGCGCAGCCGAGGCAGGCGAGGGCCTCGCCGCGGCCGAGGGCCGCCCAGGTGCGCGAGAAGGGATCGAGGGACCGGAGGGGCGGCAGGAAGGCGGGCAGGATGAGCCAGCCTGCAAGCGCGTAGATCCCGACGGGGTGCTCGGAGCGCCCGAAGAGGAGGCCCGAGGCGTAGGCGGCGCTCGAGGCCAGGAGGTAGGCGCCGAACCAGGCGCAGAGCGCCGCGGCGAGGGCCGGGGCGCCGATGTCCCAGGCCCTGGCGACGAGGGCGAGGGCCGGCGAGAGGGCGAGCGCGCAGAGCGAGAAGGCGGCGAGCTCGGTCGCGCAACGCGCTCCTACGAGGGCGAGCGGACCGAGGCCGGAGGCGAGAAGTATCCGCCTTTGGCAATAGCCGGGCCTGAAGCGGTTGGAGGAGATCCAGCCGCAGAGTACGCAGGCGGCGGAGGTCGCCCAGGCGGCGAGGAAGGGCTGGAGGTAGGTGTAGGCCAGGCCGAGCAGGCCGGCGGCCGCGAAGGCGACGGCCGAAGGCCTGAGCCGCCCGGTCTCCCATTCGCGCCACTCCGCGATGAGGTAGCCGACCATTTCAGAACTCCCCCGCGGGCCGGGAGGGGCTGGCCCAGACGAGGTCCCCGACGCGGTCGCCCATGACCGTGAAGCCGAGGGGCGAGGCCGGCGAGAGGCCGACGACGAAGCCGCGTCGGGGGAAGGAGGCGCAGAGGCCGGAGACCCAGGATTCGTCGAGGCCGAGCCAGGCCGGGGCTTCCGCGACCCTGTCCCAGGTCGAGGCCCGGCCGTCCCAGAGCCGCCAGGCGAGGCCGCCGGGCTCGACGTAGGCCGCCTTCGCGTCGCGCGGGAGACGGGGCAGGGAGCCCTCCGCCTCGGCGTCGCGCAACGCGTAGATGAGGGCGGGGAAGTCCTTTCCTGCCCGCCCCCCCGCGGCGACGCAGGCCATGAGGACGAGCGAATCGGGACCGGTTTCGCGCAACGCGGCCACCGGACGGCCTTTCCCGTGCGACCAGGCCGCGGGCGAGCGGCCGTCGAGGACGCCCGAGCCTCCCTCCTCGGCGCCTACGGCGACGGGGCGCCTCGAGAGGAGGGGGCCGAGGGGCTCGCCCTGCGGATAGAAGGGCGAGCGCAGCGCGAAGCCCTCGAGGAGGCCGGTCCCCCCGGGCAGGACCAGGACGCGCGCGGAGGTGCGGGCCTCGCGCCTTCCCGCGCGGTCGAGCAGGGGGGCGGCGACGAGGGCGGCGGCCAGGGCGGCCGCGGAAGCGAGGGCGACGAGCCTCGACCTCCCCGGCTTCCTGGAGGCCATGAGGACGATGAGGGCCGCGAAGGGGAGGTAGAAGGCGAGGGCCCTGGAGTCCTTCGCCTCGGCGGAGGCCACCTGGACGGTGAGGTAGCGAGGGGGAGGCATGACCAGGCCCGGCGCGAGGCGCTCGCTCCGCTCGAAAGGCCGGAGCCCGAGGGCGGCCGACCAGAAGGCCTCGGCGTCGCCGGGCGGCAGTGACCCGGGATCGCCCGAGACCATGGCGATACGCCCCGCGCCGAGCGTCGCGACAGCGAGAGAGGGGGCCTTGCCGCGCGAGGGCGTGACGAAAGGAAGGGACTCCATGGCCCGGGACGGGTCGAGGAAGGCCGAGGCCAGGCTGTCGGCGAGCGATGCCTCGCCGATCAGGGCGAGGGAACCCCCGCCGCCGAGCCAGCCCAGCATCGCCTCGACCCTCGCCGGCGAGAGCGAGCGACCGGGATCCCGGAGCACGAGGGCGCTGACGCCGTCGTAGTCGAGCCCCTCGACGGGCAGCTCGTCAGTCTTGACGGAGACGACCTGCACCGGCTCCCGCGGGAGGAGGAGGCGACCGAGCGCCGCCTGGACGACGGGGCTCAGGCCCGAGGCGAGTACGATGTGGCCGGGGAAGGTCCGCGCCCTGAGGGGCACTCCCTCCTCGGAGAGGAGCTCGCCGCCCGCCTTGAGCCGCAGCTCGAGCGCGTCGAGCCCGTCATCGAGGAAGACCGGGCACTCGACCGTCCTCCCCGCCGCGTAGGGGAAGGTCTCGACCGAGAGGATCGCGCCATCCTCGGCCCGGCGCTCGAGCTCGATGAGGCCGCCCTCGAGCTCGCCCCCGCAGGAGACGCGGAGGGGGTTCCAGCGCCCGGGGGCGGCGAGGCCGCCGAAGCCGAAGGCCGGGCTGACCCTTGGCCGCTCCGCAAGGAGCCGGACTGGGGCGAGGAGCGCGGCGGCCGCGATGATGGAGATCGCGGGGACCGCCGAGAGGAAGAGCGGTTTCTCGGCCATGGATACCCTTCATGATCAAGTATCCACGGCTTCGGCCGCGGGGCAATCCCCGGAAGGGCGATCGGGGTCGCGGAGGGCGGTCTTCCCCGTCGATCTTTGGTTCCCGGACCCCGGCTCCTGTTTGCGTACAGCGTGAAGCCCGGAATGGCGGGTCCGGCGATCCGGCGCGTGGCGCCTCGCGAACCGGAGCGGGATGTCCCCGACGCTGCCCCGCCTCTCGGTATCGCCTAACGTTGAGAACCGGTGCGCTCGGTCGGCGGCGGGCTCGCCTCCGCCTGCCGCGCGGCGGCCTCGTCGATCATGGCCAGCTCGCGCTCGAGGAGGGGCGTGAGCTCCCCCGAGCCGCGAGCCGCGCGGATCTCCTCGCGGGTCCAGAAGCGGCCCTCCTCGACCTCCGAGGGATCGGGGGCGAAGGGTCCGGGATAGCGCATCGCGAAGGTGAAGACGAGCTCGGACTCGATCTCGCTGTCCCACCTGAAGCGCATGACCGGCTCGGGCGACGCGCGCGCGGCCTCGAGCTGCATCGAGGTGACGCCGAGCTCCTCGCGCAGCTCGCGGGCGAGGGCCGTCGGGAGGTCCTCGCCCGCCCCGACGTGCCCGCCCACGGCCGCGTCCCACTTGCCCGGCTGCACGAGCTTGCCCGCGGCGCGCTTCTGCAGGTAGGTCCTGCCCGCGTGGTCGAAGACGAGGAGGCGCACGACGGGATGGAGCCGGCCGGGCCCGCGGTGGCACTCGCCGCGGGGCGCGGTCCCGAGGACCTTGCCCTCCTCGTCGACGAGGGGCAGGAGCTCCTCGCCGTCGCGCCCCGGCGAGCGCGTTGCGCGACGCCGCTGATGGCGGGCGGAGAGGAACTGCCAGAGGGCGACCGCGCCGAAGACGAGGTAGAGGAGGACGCCCGAGATGAAGCCCCAGGCCGCGTTGGAGAGCGCGAAGGCCGCGTAGGCCGTGAGGCCCGCGTGGAGGAGGAGAAGGCCGAGCATCGCCCCGAGGCTGCGCCTCATCGCGGGCATGGCCTCGTCGGGGATCTCGACGCCGCGAAGCTGCCTGCCGAGGTAGCCCTTCAGGAAGGAGGGCGGCAGGACGAGGAGCATGCCCATGCCCGCGCCGAGGACGAACTCCACGATCGCGGGCTTCAGCTTGAAGAAGATCTCGTCTCGGAGGGCCAGGGAGAGCCCGCCGGCGACGGCGAGGAGGAGGGTGTCCGCGGCGACGAAGGGGTCGGCCTTGCGGTCCTTCGCGAGGACGTACAGGAACTCCCCGACGCCGACAGCAAGGCCGACAGCCAGGCCGACCGCCTCGCCGAAGAGCGCGTCGGCGGCGACGAAGACGATCAGCGGCACAAGGCCGGGCAGCAAGGACTTGAGGAGGGCCTGCGGGTTCATGCGATGGAAGATACGCGCGGGCTGGGCTCCGCGGCAAGCGGGGAGTGGGCAGGCGCCGGCATACGGGCTATACTCCGCCACCGGGAGGAAACGCATGTCCCTCGTCAGTCATCCCGCGACGGGTTTCGCCATCGGCGACCCCGACATCCCTTGCCTGGTCCGCGGCCGGCTGCCCTCGGTGGCCGAGATCGCGCGGGCGGCCGAGCCCCTCATCCTCTCGGCCTCGGGCTGGCGGAAAGTCTTCGCCGCCCCGAAGGCGGGCGCCGCCGCCGGCGACGAGGAGTCGAGGACCGAATCGGTCTCCCCGGCCGACCTTTTCCTCGCGGGAGCCGCGGCCCTGGCATTTGGCGAAGAGCTCCGAGCGCGCTCGGGCCGGGCGGACGCCGCCCTCCTCGTCGGCGTCGACTCGAGGCCCACCGGTCCGGCGATGGCGGACGCCATGCTGCGGGTCTTCCTCGGCATGGGCCTCCAGCCGCGCTACCTCTTCATCGTCGCGGCCCCGGAGATAATGGCCCTCGCCGCCCGCGCGGTCGCGCTCCCCGCCGATCACGAGGAGCGGGTCGAGGGCTTCTGCTACGTGTCCGCGAGCCACAACCCGGTCGGCCACAACGGCCTCAAGTTCGGCCTGGGGGGCGGGGTCCTCTCGGCCGACGAGAGCAAGCCGCTCATCGCATCCTACAAGACCCTCATCGCCGACCCCGGCGCCCCCGAGCGGGTGCTCCGGCTCATGGAGGCCGCGGACCGCCGCACCCTCGGCCGGGCCTTCACGGAGGTCTCGGCCTGGAAGCGGCGGGCCGTCTCAGCCTACACCCTCTTCGCGCGCGAGGTCGTCACCGGCCTGCCCGGCCTGGACGATCAGGAGGCCATGCTCTCGCGCATGGCCGACGAGGCCGCCGAGCGTCCCGTCGGCGTCGTCGCCGAGCTCAACGGCTCGGCGCGCTGCCTCTCGATCGACCGCGACTTCCTCGACGGCCTCGGCGTCATCGTACGCTCCGTCAACGACAGGCCGCGCGAGTTCGCGCATCGCATCGTGCCCGAGGGCGAGTCGCTGGACCGGGCCCGGGCCGAGCTCGAGGCCGCCCGCGCCGAGGACCCGGCCTTCACGGCGGGCTACGTCCCCGACTGCGACGGCGACCGCGGCAACCTCGTGCGCATCGACGAGGAGACGGGCAAGGCAGTCGCCCTCGGCGCCCAGGAGGTCTTCGCCCTCGCCTGCATGGCCGAGCTGGCCCAGCTCGAGTCGGCCGGCGAGCGGCGCAAGCGGGCCGTGGTCGTGAACGACGCGACCAGCATGAGGATCGAGGCCATCGCCTCCGCCTTCGGCGCGGAGGTCTTCCGCGCGGAGACGGGCGAGGCCAACGTCGTCGCGCTCGCCGCCGCGTTGCGCGACCGGGGTTACGTCGTGCGCATCCTCGGCGAGGGCTCGAACGGCGGCAACATCACCCATCCGTCCAAGGTGCGCGACCCGCTCGCCACCCTCGGCGCCCTGCTCAAGCTCCTCCTCCTCCGCGGCGACGGCTCGGAGGGCTCCCCCGAGGGTCTCTTCCACGCCTGGCTGCGGGTCTCCGGCCGGCTCGACATCTACAACCCCGACTTCGGGCTCGACGAGGTCCTCGACTCCCTGCCCGGCTTCGCGACGACGAGCGTCTTCGAGAAGCGGGCTGCGCTGACGGTCCGCTCCAAGGACCACGGGGCACTGAAGGCGCGCTACGCGGCGATCTTCGCCCGCGAGTGGGAGGCCCGCAAGGCCGGGCTCGGCTCGCGCCTCGGCATCGCCACCTGGGAGGCCCTCGCGACCAAGGGGGGCTCCGAGTTCCGGGCGGACTCGGACTTCTCCTCCTCGGGCTCCGGCGGGCTCAGGATCCTCTTCCGCGACGCCGCAGGACGGGCGCGCGCATTCGTCTGGATGCGCGGCTCGGGGACCGAGCCGGTCTTCAGGATCATGGCCGACGTGGCGGAAGGCTCCGCGGAGGACGAGGAGTACCTCCTCGACTGGCAGGCTTCCATGATCCGCGCTGCCGACATGACCGTATGACGACCTTCCCTTCTCGTATTGCGGAAAGGCCCGCGATCCGCTAGGATTCGCTTGGGCGAGGAGGAATTCGAATGGGCATCCGCGGCGAGCTGTTCTCCACGAGGATCACCTGCGAGGGCAGGACCTACTTTTTCAACGTGAAGGAGAATCGCATGGGCGATCTCTTCCTCACCATCGTGGAATCCAAGCCGACCGAGGCCGAGAATTTCGACCGCCGCTCCGTCGTGGTCTTCCGCGACGACGTGCCCCAGTTCCTCAAGGCCTTCCAGGGCGCCCTCGACTTCATGGCCGGGGGCGAGGGCAAGGCCGCCAAGCTCCCGAGCTATGCGGCCTCCGCCACGGCCCCGGCCGCCAAGCCCCGCGCCCGCAAGGCCCCCGCCGGCTTCGCCGGCGCCGGCTTCGCGGGAGCCGCAGCCGATCCCGCGGCTCCCGCCAGGAAGCGCAAGGTGGTCGTCAGGCGGAAGCCCAACGAAAGCCCCGAAACGGGCGCCAAGGACTGACCGCGAAGCCGCGGTACCTTCTCGACCCTCGCCTTCGACAACTCAATACCTGAAGCTCATCCGCTGGATGGGCGAGGGGCCGAGGCGCCTGCAGGCCTCGCGGTGCTCCGCCGTGGGATAGCCCTTGTGCCTTGCGTAGCCGTAACCGGGATAGAGCCCGTCGTAGCGCAGCATCTCGCGGTCGCGCGAGACCTTGGCCAGGATCGAGGCCGCCATCACCGCGGGCACGATGGCGTCGCCCTTGATCACGGGCCAGCAAGGCCGGCCGAGGTCGGGGAAGCGGTTGCCGTCGACGTAGACCGTCTCGGGTACGAGGCCGAGGCCGAGGTAGGCCCGGCGCATCGCGAGGAGGCTCGCGTTCAGGATGTTCAGCTCGTCGATCTCCGCGGGCGAGGCCCAGCCCACCGACCAGGCGAGGGCGCGCTCGACGATGAGTGCGTAGGCCGCCTCGCGTTCCCTCTCGCCCAGGGCCTTCGAGTCGTCCAGGACCTCGAGGGGGAAGTCCGGGGGCAGGACCGCCGCGCCCGCGGCGACCGGCCCCGCGAGGGGACCGCGGCCCGCCTCGTCGATGCCGCAGATCGAGGGACCGAGGGGCGGACCGTCGGGGAAGTCCGCCGCGCGGAGCACGCGGGGCAGGTTGAAGAGCTCGTTTTCCACGGCGCGAGCATATCCCGGCGGGCGACATCGCGTCGAGGTCGGGCTACAATACGGTCATGGACCTGAGCTTCTACAAACTCCGGATCTGCGACGCCGACCTCATCCTCGTCGACGACCTCGCGGGCGACGGCGCCGACCGCGACTGGGCCAAGGCGGCCCGCGCCCTCCTCGACCGCCGCAGGGGCGCGGGCGCGGACCGGATGGCCGTCGTCTCGCGGGTCGAATCCGCCACCTGGCTCCGGGTCTTCGGCCGCGGGGGCGAGGGCGGGCCCTACGCGGACGCCGCGCTCTGCGCGGCCCGCTTCCTCCTCGACTCGGGCCGCTCGGGCTCGGACTCCGTCGAGCTCCGCGTCTCCGGCGGAGAGCTCGCCGTCGACGTCCTCGATTCGGCCTCCCTCGGACTGGCCCTCGGTCCCCCGCGCCGCATCGGGAGCGGCGAGCCCGTCTCCCGGACGGAGGCCGCGGCCCTCGAGACGATCATCGAGGCGGGCGGGGCGCGGTACCAGGTCCTGCCGCTCCGCGCGGGCCTGCCGGGCTCGGACGGGGCGGCCGTCTTCGCGGAGGGCGCGGGTCCGAGGGCACGCGTGCGGGCCCTCTCGGGCGCGCGGGGGGGCGCGGCCGGGACCTCGTCGGTCGGCGTCGCCGTGCGCGTCGTGTCGGGAGGGGAGCTCGCCGTCTCGGCCCGGCCCGGCCCCTCGCTCGACGCCCTCTCGGCGGCGGCCCTCGCCCTCGCCGCGGCCTCGGCCACCGGCAGGTCCGAAGCCGAGGCCATGGTCAGGCTCCGCTCGGGAGCGCTCTGGGTCGAGTGGACGCCGAGAGGGGCGATCTACGCGGTGGGTCGCCCCGAGTACGTCTACCGGGGCGACTTCCACCTAGCCTTCTAGGAAGTAGTCGGCGCGGTAGGCGCCGATCCCCTCGAATCCGAGGCCGCGGTAGAGGGCCAGGGCCGGCGCGTTGCCCGGCTTCACGAAGAGCGAGGCGCCCCTGCCGGCGCGGCCGATCTCGGCGAGGAGGGCGGCCATCAGCGCCGCGGCCGCTCCCCTCCCCCGCCGCTCCGGGAGGGTGAAGACGCCGCCGACCTGGTCCACGCGGAAGCCCCTCGCGTTCGTCTGGGCCTTCGCGACGACGCGGCGCGGCCCCCGGGCGGGGATCTCCTCGGCCACGAATACCAGTTGGAGCTCGAGGCTCCGCGCGAGGGCGGCCCGGCAGGCGGCGGGGTTGAACTCGTGGATCGGCGTGAGCACCTCCTCGCGCTCGTAGGCCTCCTGGAGCGGGAAGAGGAGGTCGAGGTCCGGGGGGCCGGCCCGCCGGACCGCGAAAGCCCCGGCTTCCGAAGCGCCGCGTTGCGCGAAACCGGCGACGGCGGCCGCGCCCAGGCGCATCGTCTCGTAGCCCACGCGCACGAGGGGCTCGAGTCCGGCGATCTCCTCGAGGCGCTCGACGTCGTCGGCGGGGCCCGCGGCGGAGGCGGCGCGCCAGACCCGCGCGGCGGAGAGCCTCGCCAGCTCGCGGCCGAGCGGATCCTCCCCCGCGTCCGCGCCGCGGTCCGGCAGGAGGGGGAAGGCGAGGCCCGAGGGATGGCAGAGGAGGGCGCCGGCGATGGAATCGACGGCGGCGGCCGCGCCGGACGGGACCGCGATCCACACGCCGCCCCGGAGCGGCGTCGGCAGGCGAAGCTCCGCCCCTCCGCCCGGGGCCTCGCGGAGGAGGCGGCCGGAGAAGCCGGCGCAACGCTCCTCGCGCTCCGAGAGGAAGGCCGAGAGGGCGGGGATGTCGGCCCTGCCCGCCCGGCGCCAGGCGCAGGCGCTCACGGCCCGAGCTTCACCGGGAGCTTGCCGCGGGCCGGCTGCCTCCCCGTGAGCACGTCGAGGCCGGCGCGGATGGATTCGGGCGAGTAGCCGTAGACCGCGACGGAGGCCTCGGCCCAGCCCGCCCTCGAGAGGGGGGCGGGGCTCTGCACCGACACGATGGCGACGCGGAGGCCGAGCTCCCGCGCCCGCTCGGCGAAGTCCAGCCCCGCCTGGTTGGCGACGCAGACGACGACGGCGGCCTTCCCGGCGAGGGCCGCCTGGAAGGCGGCGAGCTCGGCCGGGAGGGCGGCGTGCTCGGGACGGTACGAGAAGCGGAAGGCCGCGGAACCGGGATAGTACTCGCCGGCCGCGGCGACGAACTCGGCGAAGGGACCGGCGACGAGGACGCGGCCGGCGGGGGCGAAGGGGATGCCGCCCGAGCGCACGGCCGTGGCGCTCCGGTAGGCCTGCTCCTTGAGGAAGGCCGCGGCCTCGGGGTCGGGCAGCTTCTTGCCGAGCCCCGAGGCGTCCGGGAGCATCGCGGACCTGCCCCTCGGCTTGAGGTAGCGCAGCTTCGTCTCGAGGACGCGAAGCGCGGATTGCCTGGCCCGGGCGCGGAAGGCGGGATCGTCGCGGTAGGCGGAGATGAGCCTCTGCCAGGCGGGATCCTCGAGGGGGAGCATGCGGCTCAGCATGACGACGTCGTTGCCGGCCATGATCGCCTTGACGCAGGCCTCGGGGAAGGGCAGTCCGTCGCCTATCGCGCCGTTCATGAACAGGTCGTCGGTCACCGCGATCCCCTCGAAGCCGAGCTCCCCCCGGAGGACCGTGGTCATGAAGTAGCGGGAGAGGGAGGCCGGGCCGCGCTCGCCGCTGACGAGGGGGTAGGAGAGGTGGCCGCTCATCACGGCGGGGACGCCCTCGGAGGCCAGGACGCGGAAGGGCACGAGCTCGCGCTCGCGGAAGGTCTTGCCGTCGATGCGGATGACGGGGAGGATGCCGTGCGAGTCGAGTTCGGTGTCGCCGTGGCCGGGAAAATGCTTCGCGGTCGCGATGACGCCCGCGCGCGCGAGGCCGCGGGCGTAGGCCGCGCCGAGGGCGGCCGTCTCGACCGGGTCGTCGGAGAAGGCGCGCGGGCCGATGATGGGACTCGAGGGCTTCGTGGCGAGGTCGACCGCGGGCGCGAAGTTCATGTTGATGCCGAGGGCCGCGAGCTCGCGGCCGATGATCTCCGCGGAGCGGTAGGCGTCGTAGGGGAGGCCCGAGGCGCCGATGGCCATGTTGCCCGTGGTGACCGTCGTGGCGCCCTTCACGTGGCGGATCCAGCCCCCCTCCTGGTCGGTCGCCACGAGGAGCGGCACGGCCGAGGACGAGGCGAGGGCCGCGCCCTGGAGGGAAGCCACCGCCGCGGCGAGGCGGTCGGTGTCGTCGGCGTTCCAGCCGAAGATCTTCACGCCGCCGAGGCCCCGCTCGCCGATCCAGCGGAAGAGTTCCGGCGGGGGCTCCGCTCCCGGGTAGGCGAGCATGAGGAGCTGGCCGACGACCTCCTCGTCCTTCATCCGCGCGAGGAGTGCCGAGGCCGCATCCCGGCCCGGCGCCCAGAAATCCGAGGCCGGGAGGGCGGCTCCCGCGAGGAGGAGGGAGCCCAGGATGGAGGCGGCGGCCAGGCCCGCGAACCGGGGCGCCCGGCCGCGCCGCCGGGCCTCAGGCGTAGGCGCTCCCCCTGAGCTCGTCGATGTAGCGCGATGCGTAGTGCGCCGCGATCGCGCCGTCGGCGCAGGAGGTGACGATCTGGCGGAAGGGAGTGGCGCGCACGTCGCCCGCCGCGAAGAGGCCGGGCAGGCTGGTCGCCATGCGCTCGTCCGTGAGGATCGAGCCGGCCTCGTCCTTGCGGACCTCAGGCACGAGGGCGGTCTGGGGCACCGAGCCGACGAAGACGAAGACCGCGTCCGCGGGCTCCTCGTGGCGCTCGCCCTTCCCGACGCGCTCGAGGAGGACGGAGCCCACCTTCTTCTCGCCGCGGATCTCGGCGACGACGGTCTCGAAGCGCACCTCGATGCCGGGGTTCGAGAGGACGCGCTCGGCGAGGGCCTTCTGGGCCCGGAAGCGGTCCTTGCGGTGGACCATGAGGACGCGGTCGCTGAGCTTGGCGAGGTACATGGCCTCGTCGCAGGCCGCGTCGCCGCCGCCGACGACCACGATGCGCCTGCCCTTGAAGAAGGGGCCGTCGCAGGTGGCGCAGTAGGAGACGCCGCGGCCCGAGAATTCCTCCTCGCCGGGGACGCCGAGATGGCGGTGCTTGGCGCCCGTCGCGAGGACCACGGCGAGGGCCGACAGCTCGCCCTCGCTCGTCTCGATGCCGAAACGGCCTCCCTCCTTGCGGAGGCCCGAGACGGTGGCGGTCAGGAACCCGGCCCCGAAGGACTCGGCCTGGGAGCGCATGGCCTCGGAGAAGGCGTAGCCCGAGACCGGCCCGACGAGGCCGGGATAGTTCTCGAGCCCGTCGATGAGGAGGGCCTGCCCGCCGGGCGCCATCTCCTCGACGAGGAGGGTCCGCAGGTTGGCGCGGGCCCCGTATTGCGCCGCCGCGAGACCCGCGGCCCCGCCCCCGACGACGACGAGTTCGTACTCCCTCTCCATCGATCCCTCCGCTGCCCGACGTCCGCCCGCGGGTCGCGGATGACCGCCCCGAGGCTAGTCGAGTATACCCCGGCCGGACTAGACTTGAGAATACGAGAACGGCGATGCGGGCGTCCCGGCGGGCATTCACGGCATTCCTCCTTGTCCTGGCCACGGCCGGCGCGGCCCCCCCCGTCGCCGCCGACCCCGCCTCGCCCTTCGCCCCCGATCCCGCCTTCGCCGAGCTCGGATCGGCGACGGCGGACATGCGGGATTCTCTCCCCCTCCCCCTCCTCGTCGACGCTTCCCTACTCGCTTCCGGGATCGATCCGGCGCTCCTGCCCGCCTACCGGGCCAAGGTCGAGGCACTCCTTGCGGCCCTCGCCGCGCGAATGGAGGGCGCCCGGCCCGCCGGCGGGGCCCTCGCCTCCCCGGCGGCGCCGCCGGCCGCGACCGGCGAGCTCGTCCTCGAGTTCCTCCATGCGGAGACCTTCAAGCGCTACGAGGCCGACGCGACCGGCCTCGACCTCGTCCTCGACGCGGGGCGCTTCAACTGCCTCTCCTCGGCCCTCCTCTACCTGATCGCGGCGAGGGCCGCCGGCGTCGACGCCCGCGGCGTGCGCACGGCCGACCACGCCTTCTGCGTCCTGCCGGCGGGGCCGGGAGGGGGCAAGGACGTCGACGTCGAGACCACGAACCGCTACGGCTACGACCCGGGCAACAAGAAGGAATTCCGGGACTCGTTCGGGAAGGTCACGGGCTACGCCTACGCCCCGCCCGGGGCCTACTCGAAGCGGGAGACGATGGGCGACGCCGCCTTCGTCGCCCTCGTGCTCTCGAATCGCGCGGGCCTCCTCGAGCGTTCCGGCCGCTACCTCGAGGCGCTGCGCCTGGGGGCCGACTACGCGGCCCTCGCCCCGGGTCCCGAGTCGGCCGCCTTCCTCCTCGACCGCGTCGGCAACGTCGCCTCCGAGCGCCTGCGGAAGGGCGATTACGCCGGGGCGCGGGCCTTCGTGGAGCGGGCCCGGACGGAGCTCGGGGACTCGGCGAGGCTCGCCTCCCTGGCCCGCGACGCGGCCATGGCGGAGGCCGCCTCGCTCGCGCAGGCCGGCCGCTACGACGAGGCGCTCGACCTGGCGGAGGCGCTCGCCGTCATTCGCGAGCGAGACCCGGGCGCGGACCGCGCGGCCCGGAAGGAGCTCGCATCCCTCGCCGAGGCCTGCGTCGGCAACCTCGCGAACCTGAGGCTCAAGGCCTCGGACTTCGCGGGTGCGAGGGCCGTCCTCGCGGCGCGACGCTCCTTCCTCGAGGCCGTCGCCGGGGCCCAGGCGGCGACCGCGATCGAGCGCCGCATCGCCGAGGCCGAGCTCGCGGACGAGGTCGGGCGCCTGCCCTTCGCGGAGGCCCTCGCGGCGCTCGGGGAGGCCGAGCGCGCCCTCGCCGCGGGCAGGGTCTCGCGGCAGCGCTGGGAGGAGGCCGCGGCCTACCTCTACGGCGCCGAGGCGAACCGGCTCTCCGCTGCGGGCGACCTCCTCGGCGCGGCGGCGGTCGCCGAGGCGGGGGCGGCGCGGGCGCCGGGCAGGGCCGCCCCGCTCTCACGCTTCGCGGCGGAACTCCGGCGCGCCTTCGCGGCGAGGTCGCACAACGAGTTCGCGAGGCTGTTCAACGCGCGCGATTACGCCGCGGCCCTGGAGGCCGTCCGCGCGGCCCTGGCGCTGCTGCCCGGAGACCCGACCCTCGCGGCCGACCTCGCCGCCGCCGTCAAGGCGACGACGCGTTGAGCGAAACCTGATTAGGGTGGAGGGCGCTAACCGGCGCGGGGGAAGCGCAGCCTCACCGCGGCGCCTCCCTCGGTCGAGAAGTCCGCGCTCCCGCGGAGCTGGGCCGCGAGGGCGTGCACGAGCTCGGTGCCGATGCCCCGCTCGCCCTTCCGCTCGCGCGGGGCCTCGAGGCCGACCCCGTCGTCGACGACCTCGACGAGCCAATCCTCCCCGTCCTGCGACATGCCGAGCCGCACCGAGCCCTGCCGGCCCTCGGGAAAGGCGTGCTTGAAGCAGTTCGAGACGAGCTCGTTCACGACGAGGGCCACGGGTATGGCCGCGTCCAGGTCGAGCACGATCGTCCCCGCGGAGACGGCCCAGCCGATGCCGCGGAAGGACGCGTCGTAGACGCCGGCGAGGTAGTCGAGGAGGCGCTCGAAGTAGCGCTGCATGCTCACGCCCTCGAAGTCGGCGGAGCGGTACAGCACCTCGTGGACCATCGCCATCGACTGGATCTGGGTCTGGCACTCGAGGAAGACCTTGCGGGCGGCGGGGTCGGCGACGGCGCTCTCCTGCAGGTTGAGGAGGCTGGAAACCACCTGGAGGTTGTTCTTGACGCGGTGGTGGATCTCCTTGAGGAGGACCTCCTTGGCGGCGAGCGCGGACTCGAGCTCCCGCTCGTGCTCCTTGCGGGCGCTGACGTCCCTGATGACGCCGACGGTGCCGAGCCCGAGCCCCTCGAACTCCGGCAGCTTGTAGCCGGAGCAGCTGACCTCGCCGTAGGCGTTCACCGAGCCGAGGAGGTAGTCGCTCCCGACGACCGCCGCCTCGCCGCGCCTGAGCCTGACCTCGAGGTTCCTCGTCATCCGGTTGCCCGCGCGGCGCTCGTCGAAGAGCTTGGGGGCGGACTCGGGGCCGGTCACCGCGCCGGTGAAGGATGGCAGGACCGTGACGCGGCTGATCTTGGGCACGTCCGAGGGATGGACGATCTCGCTGAAGTGCTTGCCGATGAGCTTCGCGGGCTCGTAGCCGAGGGTGCGCACGGAGTCGTTCAGGTACATGAAGCGGCCCTCGCGGTCGAGGATGTAGACCGTGTCGGGGATGGCCTGGAGGAGGTTCATGTACTGGTGCTCGGTCATCTGGAGGTGCGCGTTCTGCCGCGAGAGGCTCTCGCGGATGTTGATGACCTTGCGCAGGAGGAGGGGGAGGAACTCCAGGTGGCTCCCGTCGGGCTTCCGCTCGATGAAGAGCGAGGCCTCGTCGCGGATGGTCCGGTCGATCCGCGCCGGGTCGTCGCCCGGGGAGACGAGGAGGACGGCCGGCAGGGGCCAGAAGGTGAGCCAGTCGGCGAGGGCGCCGTGGTGGAACCTGAAATCGGTGACGATCGCGTCCGCGGCGTCGTTGGAATAGAGGGACTCGACCTCGGCTATGTTGGCGGGGTAGTGGACGGAACAGTCGGGGATCCGCGCCGCGACGCGGCCGAAGGCCTCGCGCTCGCTCCCCTCGTCGACGGCGAAGATGACCCGCAGGCCGCCCATCGGACCTCCCGAGCGCCCGGCAAGGGCGGGCGCCAGGGGCCCGCGGCGCCGCCGCTCAAGGCAAAGTCTATTGGCCGCGCGGCCGTCGCGTCAAGGACCGTTCATTGCGCGCGGCGGCGCCATCGGCTATAATCGGACGCGTGGCCGCCCGGGCGGCCGCGATCGATCCGGCCGAGGTGAAGATGGCTAGAAAAAACGTCCTCGTGATTGACGAGTCCGACCTCTTCAGGGAGTACCTCAAGTCGAGGATCTCCTCGAGCGGCGCCGAGGTCGAGGGCGCGATCAACGGCCTCGACGGCGTCGTGAAGCTGCGCAACGGCCTTCCGGACCTCGTCGTCCTCGACTACCACCTCACGCGCAAGACCTGCAAAGAGGTGCTCGAGGAGAAGAACCGCAATCCCAACACCGCCTCCATCCCGGTGATCCTCACGGCGCAGAAGATCGACAAGAACCGCCTCCTCGAGCTCGTGCCCTTCAACATCCGCAAGGTCTTCATGAAGCCCATCAAGATGGACGGCCTCTACGCGGCCCTCACGGAGATCCTCGGGCTGCGCTTCGAGATCGACACCACGCCCTGCGTCATCGAGGCCCACGTCAACGACAACATCGTCTTCGTCGAGATCGCCAAGGGCCTGAACCGCGAGAAGATAGACCTCCTCCGCTTCAAGGTCGCCGAGCTCCTCGAGCTGTATTCCATCGCCAACCCCCGGGTCCTCGTCATGCTCTCCGACATGGAGCTCTCCTTCGTCGACGGCCCGAACATGGAGCTCCTCCTCAGGACCCTCCTCGACTCCACGAAGGCGAAGGCCAGGCACTTCAAGGTGCTCACGAACTCCGGCTTCGCGCGGGAGTTCATCTCGGGCCGGCCGGAGTTCTCCGAGATCGAGGTGCTGTCGAACCTCCAGTACGCGTTGGACGGGCTCGTGACCGAGGTCGACGCCGAGGCGGGCGAGCGCAAGGCGGAGCTCGTCGCCGAGCGGATCCTCTCGGCCCAGACCCACGAGGCCGCCCGCGAATCGGTCGAGATGCGCTTCGAGGCCGAAGGCAAGAGGAAGCTCAGCATCGAGACGATGCGCGAAACCGGAAAAGGGCTGTCCATAGCCGTGGTCGACGACGACTTCGTGATCCAGGAGCTCGTCAAGACGACCTTCGCCGCGATAGGCGCGACCGTCTCGCCCTACCAGGACGGACGCGAGTTCATGGAGGCCGCCAGGTCGAGGAGCTTCGACCTCGTCTTCCTCGACCTCCTCATGCCGGGCATGGGCGGCTTCGAGGTCCTATCGCGGATGCACGCCGAGGACATCGAGGCCCCGGTCATCGTGCTCTCGGCCGTGTCGCAGCGGGAGGCCGTGCTCCGGGCCTTCCAGGCCGGGGTCAAGAGCTATCTCATCAAGCCGCTGAAGCCGGACCAGATCCTCCGCAAGACCCTCGAGATCCTCAAGGCGAACTTCTGACGGAGCCGAGATGACCCTCCCCGATTCCATCTTCCGGGCGGCCTTCGAGCAGGCCTCGCTGCCGGTCGTCATCGCGGACCGCATGGGGGCCCCGGCCCTGTGGAACGCGGCCTTCGAGTCCCTCTTCAGGATCCTCGGGGGGACCGGGCCGGAGCGGCTCGCGGGCTCCTTCTTCGCCTTCCTCGCCGAGCGGGGCTGCGAGCGCTTCGACTACTACGCGGCGGAGGTCCTCCTCGGGGGCTGGCCCTCGGCCGTCTTCGAAAGCCCCCTGCGCGCCGCCGACGGCACGATGCGCTGGATCCGCTTCTCGCTCTCCCTCGTCGAGCCGCAGGCGGCCGGCTCGGCGGCGCCGGAGCGCTTCCTGGCCTGCTCCTGCGAGGAGGTCACGGAGCGGGTCATCCGCGAGTCCAGGCTCCGCGACGCCAAGGAGGAGGCGGAAAAGGCGACGCACACGAAGAGCCAGTTCCTCGCCAACATGAGCCACGAGATCCGCACGCCGATCCAGACCATCCTCGGCGTGGTGGAGCTGCTGCAGGAGACGCGCCTCGACACGGAGCAGTCCGAGTACGCGAACCAGGTCCGCTTCTCCGCCGACATCCTCCTCGGCCTCATCAACGACATCCTCGACTTCTCGAAGATCGAGGCGGGCAAGTTCGACCTCGAGGCGGACAACTTCGACCTCAGGGACTGCGTCCGGCAGTCCGTGGAGATGCTCGTCCTCGACGCCCACCGCAAGGGCCTGGAGATCCTCCTCGACATGGACGAGTCCCTGCCCCAGCTCGTGAGGGGCGACTCGGGCAGGCTCCGTCAGATCATAGTGAACCTGTTCAAGAACGCCGTGAAGTTCACGCGCGAGGGCGGAATCTCCATCCGCCTGCGCGCCGCCGGCGGCGGCGGCGAGCCGCGGATGCGGCTCGAGGTGGCCGACACCGGCCCCGGCGTCTCCGAGGCCGTCAGGGAGCGGCTCTTCACGCCCTTCTACCAGGGCGATTTCGCGCAGGCGCGCAAGGCCGGCGGCACGGGGCTCGGCCTCGCGATCTCGCGGCACCTCGTCGAGCTCATGGGCGGGACCATCGGCATGAGGCCCAACGAGCCCGCGGGCTCGGTCTTCTGGTTCGAGATACCCCTCGTCGTCCCCGACTTCTCCGCGGCGCCCTCTCCCGCCGCCCGCCTTCCGCGGGCCGCCCTGCCGGCGCCGGGCCAGCGCGTCCTCGTCGTCGACGACCATGAGGCGGCGAGGGCCTTCGCCGCGAGGATCGCCACCTCGGCCGGCTATCGCGTCGCCGAGGCCGCCTCGGGCGCCGAGGCCCTCGACGCGTTGGGCGAAGCCGCGGCGGCCGGCGAGCCCTTCGCGGCCTGCCTCATCGACCAGAGCATGCCGCGGATGGACGGCTGGCGACTCGCGAGCGAGATCACCGGCGACACCCGCGTCAACTCGGCGCGGCTCGTGCTGATGGCCCCGGTCGGCACCCTCGCGGCGGACGCGAAGATGAAGCTCCTGCGCTGGTTCAACGGCTACATCGCCAAGCCGGTGCGGCCGGTCGAGCTCGTCGAGGCCCTCGCCAAGGCCCTCTCGGCCGAGGTCGACCTCGAGCCGGCCGAGCCCGAGGAGGCGGCGGAGGCGGCGGAGGAGGAGCGCCTCTTCCCGGGCGAGGTCCTCGTGGCCGAGGACCACGAGGTGAACCGCGAGCTCTTCACCCTCCTCCTCGGGAAGCTCGGCTGCACGGTCGCCGCGGCCCGCGACGGCGTCGAGGCCGTGGAGATCGGCTCCTCGCGCCGCTTCGACATCGTGCTCATGGACGTCATCATGCCGAGGATGAACGGCTACGAGGCGTCCCGGGCCCTCCGCGAGCGCGGGTACGCGGGTCCGATCATCGCCGTGACCGCGAGCGCCCTCAAGGGCGAGCGCGAGAATTGCGTCGCCGCCGGCATGGACGACATCCTCCTCAAGCCCTTCAAGAAGCGCGACCTCGCGGGAGTGCTCGCGAGGTGGATGCGCGGCCACGGGACGGCTCGCGCCGAGGCCGGTCCGACCGACGCGCCCGAGGGGGGCGGGCCCTCGGGCGCGGAGGCGCCGGGATCCGCGGCGGGCGGCGCGGCGGCGTCCGGCGCGCCCGACCCCCAGGTCTTCGACTGGGCGGGGGTCCTCGACACCTTCCTCGGACAGTCCGCGACCGTCGCGGGCCTCCTCGGCCGCTTCATCGCCAAGGCGCGGGGCCAGGTCGAGGAGCTCGCCGCGGAACTCGCCGCGAAGGACCTGACCCGCTTCCGCGAGACGGCCCACTCGATCAAGGGCGCCGCCTGGAACCTGAGCGCGCGGCGGCTCGGGGACGCGGCCCTCGCGGGCGAGAAGGCGGGCGCCGCCGGCGACGCGGAGGCGGCCGCGGCCGCCCTCGCCCTCATCCGGGCCGCCTTCGAGGAATTCGCGGCCGCGGCGGGCCCCTTCGCGGCCGCCCCCTGAGGCGGGGGCCGATAGACAGGCCCGCGCGGCGCCGCTACCATCGCCGCCATGAAGGCCACCTACCACGCCCACTGCGACTACTGCGACGGCTCGGCGAGCGCCCGTGAAATGGCGCTCGCGGCACGGGCCGCAGGACTCGACATCCTCGGCTTCTCCTCGCACGCGCCCCTCGGCATGGACATCTACGCCGGCAATATGAAGCGCGAGCGCGTCGGCGACTACGTCGGCGAGATCCGCGCGATCGCGCGCGAGTGGGAGGGCAAGGGGCTCGAGGTCTTGATGGGCATGGAGATCGATTGGCTCCGCGGGGCCCAGGCCCCGGCCGATCCCTATTTCTCGGCCCTCGGCCTCGACTACGCGATCGGCTCGGTGCACCTCGTCGACCTCGGAGGCGGGCCCTTCGCGGTCGACGACGAGGCGTCGAAGTTCGACGCCCGCGTCGCCGCTGACGCCGGCGGGGACGCGCGCCTCGTCTGGCGCGCCTACTATCGGGAACTCTGCGCCCTCATCGAGGCGGGCGGCTTCGACATCCTCGGCCACCTCGACCTCGTCGTGAAGAACAACCGCGGCGGGCGGCACTTCGACGAGGGCGATTCCGCCTATCGCGCCGCGGCGCTGGAGGCCGCGCGCCTCCTCGCGGGCAGGGGGATCGTGGCCGAGGTCAACTACGGCGGCATGGCGCGGGGCAAGACCGACGCGCCCTACCCCGCCCCCTTCATCCTGCGCGAGTTATGCGAACTCGGCGTGCCGGCCACCCTGTCCGCGGACGCCCACGCGCCAGCCCACCTCGCCTCGCACCGCGAGGCCGCGCGCGAGGCGGCCCGCGCCGCCGGCTACCGCTCCGTCGCGGTGCTCACGAAGGGGAAGTGGATCGAGGTCGGCCTCGACGAGGCGTAGCCGGGGAGATGGCGGGGCATCGGCGAGGCGCGGGCGGGGGGACGACTATTCGGCATCGCACAACGCGTCGATGAAGGCCGCGCCGGCGGGCAGCTCGGGATGGAGGGCGACGAGAGCCTTCGTGAGGAGGGCCCCGGGCGCGCCGGGCACTACCTCGCCGACGAGGCGGTGGTAGAAGAGCGGCCGCTCCTCGAGGCGCCGCGCGGCGATGGCCTCGCGGAACTGCGAAGCCAGGCCGAGGATGCCGCCCGAGCGCCCGCGTGCCGCCTCGACGCGTTGCGCGACCTCGTCTGCCCGCGACCGGACGGCCTCCTCGAGCGTGGCGTAGGTGTAGCGGCGCACGCGCTCGACGCCGAGGACGGAGGCGGCGCACTCGAGGCGCATGAGGAGCCCGCGGCGGTCGTGGCGCATGTACTCGGGGAATTCCGGCGCGGGGCCACGCGGCGGCTCGAAGGCCGCCTCGGCCGCGGGATCGGGCTCCACGAAGTACGAGTAGCCGACGAGGCGTCCGAAGGCGCGCATCGCGTCCAGGTAGCCGAGGAGGTTGAAGGAGTCCAGGAAGGGGCGGCTGAAATCGAGGACGCCGCCCATCTCCACCGAGTTCTTGATGTAGGCGGTGAGGCTCCCCTCGACCTGGGGATGCCTGTTCCGGCCGGCGCCCGAGACGTCCGAGACGATGATCCGGCGGTAGCCGCGCCTGCGGGCCATGGCGTAGGGCACGTTGTCGTAGAGGCCCCCGTCCGTGTACTCCTTGCCCGCGATGCGCGGGCGCTCGAAGCCGGGGAAGGCCGCGCTCGCGAGGAGGTACTCGACGAGGGAGCCGCGCTCCATCTCCTCGATGAAGACCTCGCGCGGCTCGAGGCCCGCGAGGTTCACGGTGACGATGCCGAGGTCCTTGCCGCCGCGGCGGATGGCCTGTTCGTCGAGGCGCTCGGCCAGGAGCCGCTTCAGGGGGCTCGTGTCGAGGCCCTTGCGCGCCATCGCGTTACGGAAGAGCTCGCGGATGCCGGCGAGCGA
>CAYNPQ010000043.1:0-28672 GCA_964399065.1 uncultured Treponemataceae bacterium
GGAGAAGTCCCTGGAGGGCGACCAGAATGACTTCGGCAAGGAGATCATCCCCTCCATCCTCGCGAAGATGCCGGTCAACGCCTACGTCTTCAACGGCTACTGGGAGGACATCGGGACCATCAAGTCCTTCTACGACGCGAACCTCGAGCTCACCTCGATCGATCCCCAGTTCAACTTCTACGACGAGGCCCAGCCGATCTTCACCCATCGCCGCAACCTGCCCGCCTCGAAGCTGAACTACTGCACCTTGAACCAGGCCCTCGCCTCCGACGGCTGCATCATCACCAACGCGTCCATCTCGCATTCCATCGTCGGGATCCGCACGGTCATCGAGTCCGGAGCCAGCCTCGACGGCGTGGTCTGCATGGGGGCGGACTTCTACGAGGACGAGGCGCAGAAGGCCACCAACCGGGAGTCGGGGCGGCCGGACATCGGCATCGGCCAGGGCACGATCATCAAGGGAGCGATCATCGACAAGAACGCGCGCATCGGGCAGAACTGCCGGATCGGGATAGATCCCCTCCCCCGGGCGGACGGCGAGTTCGGCGCGTACTACATCGTCGACGGCATCATCGTCATCCCGAAGAACGCGGTGATCAAGTCGGGAACGGTGATCTAGCCCGCGCCGGTCACTCGCCGGCCTCGTCGGCGCCGATGTCGGGCAGGGCCTTCCCCCAGCCCGCGGGACGGGGCGCGCCCTTGAAATCGAGGGCGTAGGCCGGCCCGTCGAGCGGATAGGCCGCGTCGACGCAGGCCGAATCCCTCGAAAGCGGCGAGAGCGTCTTGATCGGCGCGGAGAAGGTCCTCGAAGGCGGCTCCGAGACGTGGGGCCGCGACGCGTAGGCCGCCGCGCCCGCGTTGAGCGCGTCGAGGTCGCGCAACGCGCCGATCGTAGCCGCCCCGTCCACCAGGCGCTCGAAGCCCCAGATGCAGTCCGCCACGAGCCGGCCGGGTCCGGGGATCCTGTCCGAGCGGAGGAATACGCCCCCTCCCGCCGGGAAGGAAAGGATGCTGTTCCATATCTCCGGGGTCGAGCCCAGGGCCGAGAAGCAGTCGAGCCGGCCCCTCGAGGTCTCGGCGGAGACGGTGAGGTGCCGGAAGGCGGGGCTCGCGCCCGAGGTCTCGAAGAGGATGCCGGGCCCGGCCCAGGAGACGAGGACCCTGCTGTTGCGCAGCTCCCCCTCGACGCCTTCGAAGGCTCCCATCCGCAGGTAGCCGGAACCCGTGTCGGCGCGGAGGAGGCTGCGGTCCACGAGGAGCCTCGTCCGTCGGAGCGACAGGAGGCTCAAGGCGAGGTCGGCCGAGCTCTCGAGGAGGGAGCCCGAGACGGCGAGGGATCCCCCTTGGGCGTCTATCGCCGTGAAGGCGCGCACGCCGGCCCTCGCGGTGATTATGGTATCGCGCAACGCGAGATCGGCATCCTCGGTCCTGAAGGCGGCGCAGGCCATGCCCTTTTCGAGGGCGAGGGTCGTCCGCTCGACGAGGGCCCCGCAGCGCTCGAGGCCGGCCACGAGGATGTCGCCGGCGCCCCTCGCGGTCAAGGAGCAGTCGGAGACGGCGAAGTCGCCGCCCGAGACCTCGATGGCCGCGCCGGCCCCGAGGGCGGGAAGGGAGAGGTCGAGGCCCTTGAGGGAGAGCGCCGAGCCGCGGAAACGGAAGGCCGGGACTCCCGCGGGGATGGCGACCTCGATCCGGACGCGGGCGGAGCGGTCGCGCGCCCATCCAGGGGCGAAGCCGCCGACGAGGGCCAGGGGCGCGCTCGAGTCGACCGGCCTGGTCAGCGTGAAGGAACCGCGCAGGTTCACGCTCCGCTTGCCCTGCGCGAGCGCGGCGGCGACGGCGGCGTCGAGGCCGCGGAAGGGCCTCGCGGGGGAGCCGTCGCCGGCCTCGGGCGCATCGGACGCCGCGTAGACCGAGGAGCGATCCACGACGAGGGCCACCGCGGGCATCTCGGCGGAGCGGTTGCCTGCCGCGTCGACGCGATAGGCCCTCAAGGAATAGGACACCGGGCCGGCGTCGGCGCCGGGGAGCCTGAGCAGGGGGCCGGCCGCCTGGAAATCCGCGGGCGCGCCGTCGATCGAGACGGCGGCGAGGAGCGCGGAGCCGGGTTCGCCCGCGTCGAAGGCCAGGTCGACGGCGCGGTCGACGTAGGCTGGGGGCGCGGAGAGGAGGCGCGGCGGTGCGGGCGGCTTGCGGTCGATCGAGAAGCGGAGCAGCGAGGATTCGCCGGCGGGCGAGTCGACCGAGGCCGTCGCGAAGGCGCGATAGCGCAGGGCGAACCAGCGCTCCTCGCCTTGGGGGCAATCGAGGTTCAGGCCCTCGCCGAGGAGGGGCGAGCTCGCGCCCGGCTCGGCGGGCAGTTCGCGCTCGGAGGCGGAAGGCCCCGAACGAAGCTCGTAGCGGATCAGCGCGGCGCTCGACGGGAGGAGCCGGGCGGCCGAGCCGAGGAGGGCGCCATCCTCCACTCCCGTCACTCTCGCCTCGGGCACGGGGGGAGGCAGGGAGAGCCGGAGGCTTTTCGCGGCGGAGCGGAGTCCCGTCCCGTCCTCGCCGTACCAGGCCAGGCGGATGCTCTCCGGCCCCGGGGCGACATAGATGGGGCCGTCGCAAGCCGCGAGAGCCCCGTCGTCGACGGATACGAAGAGCTTTCCTTCGTAGGTCGGGAAGAGGACGAAGGAGCCGCGCCCCGAGGCGTCGGCGACGAGCGAGGGAGCGTCGGGCGCCGGGGGAGGCGCGGTCTCCGCCACCGGGAAGGCAAGCTCAACCATAATGGGATCGGGCGCGATCCTCGACCCGTCCCTGCCTTCGATCCCGTAGTGGACCGGGATCTTGCCGGACCAGGCATAGGGACAGGCCAGCGTGAGCAGCGCTACGCCCTCCGAAGCCTCGATGCGCTCGAGCTCGGAAGGCCTCGCAGGCGACGAAGCCAAGCCGACGCCGGCGAGGAGGGAGGAGCCGGCAGGGACCTCGAAGCGGAGCTCGGCGCCGCCGGGCTTGCGCTCGACGCGGGGCGGGGGCAGTCCGCGGTCGATCACCAGGGCCGCTTCGGCGCGCGGCGCCGCGGGCGCCTCGGCAGGCAGGCCCTTGGGGGCGACGCGATAGACGAAACGGGCCGGAAGGCTCCTGTTCCCGGCCGCGTCCTCGGCGTAGGCCAGGAGGGTATAGGTTTCCGTGGCGGCGGCGGGGCGCTCGATCCGGGGACCCTGGCCGGCGGAGAGCGCCGCGAAGGAAGGCGCGCCCCCGCCTGGCCCGATCATGGCCCAGCTGATCGCGGCGCCGGCCTCGGCGCGGAGCTCGGGGGTGACGGGTCCCTCGAAAAGGCCGCCCGCCGGCGCGGCCGAGGGCGGCGAAGGCGGGCGCTTGTCGATGAGGTACTCGAGGGAGCGCCGCGTACCGTCGGACGCCTCGAGCTCGATCCTGTAAAGCCGCTCCTCGCCCCTGGCCGCGGAGAGGACGAGGTCCCGGTCGCAACGGGCCCAGGCGCCATCCGGCGCGAAGCGGAAGCGGGCCGCCCCGGCGAGGGGCTCGGCCCTTGGCGAGAGGACGAGGTCGCCGCGCGACGCGGCGGGCGGCCCCGACGCCGCGACGGCGGCCTGCCCGAGGCAGGGCGCCGCGGCCAGCGCGACAAGGGCCGCGAGCAGCGAGCCCTTCCCGAAAGCCCTCGCCCTCCCCTCCATGGCGCTACTTCTTGAGCGCCCGGAGGATCTCCCTGAGCTCGGGATCCTCGGGATAGTAATGCGTCGTGAGCTCCTCCTCCGAGAGGCCCACGAGCTCGTGGCTCATGTAGTGGATCCAGACCTCCTCTTCCTTGCTCCGGATGACGTGCTTGCGGCACCAGTAGTCGGGCACGATCGGGAGCTTCTCGGGTCGGTACTCGCAGATCTTGTAGTCGTGCACCGCGACCTTGACGTCCTTCCGCGGCAGGCCCTTCTCGAGGATGATCTCGGTGAGGTGGTTCACGGTCCGGCCCGAGTCGTAGATGTCGTCCACGAGGAGGACGCGGTCCCCGGCGCGCAGGTACTCCGGCCGGTAGGTCCAGCCGTCCACCCTCACCTGGTCCTGCTGGCGGATGTCGGTGTACGAGCGGGCGACGACCGCCGCGTAGAACACGGGCCGCCCTTCCTTGCGCACGATCTTGAAGTATTCGCTGATCACGTTGCCGATGTAGGCCCCGCCGCGCAGCGAGACGTAGATGACGTCGGGGATGAAGCCGTCCTGGTGGATCCGGTAGGCCATCTTGAGCGCGTTGTTCCTGATCTCGTTGTAGGAGACGAATTCCTTGGTCATTACCTGCACCTCTGCCCGAATGCGGAAGCGCCCGACGGCACCCCCCGTCGGGCGGCGATCGCCGCGCCGGAGGGTGTCGCCGGGCGCCCGGCCCGCCGCCTGGGGCGGGCCCGCGGCCGACGGCCGTTGCCTACGACTATAGTTTCACTTCTTCACGTAGGCAAGCGTCTTGACGGTGTTGCCGTCGCGCGTGACCGTGAACGAGAGCTCCTTGCTGCCTGAGTCGTTGACGAGCCGGTAGAAATCGCGGAGCGAGGAGATCTTCTTGCCGTTCACCTCGGTCACGAGGTCGCCGACCTTGAGGCCGACCGTCGCCGCCGGGGTCTTGGGCTGGACATTGACCACGATGACGCCCTCCGCGCCCTTCGGCAGTTTGGCCTCGTTGACGGCCTCGGACTTGAGCGGGAGCACGTCGACGCCGGGGAAGAGGTTGGCGTCGTTCACCTTGTCCTTGTCGCGGGCCTCGAGGACCACGCGGAGATCGAGTCGCTTGCCGTCGCGGACGATCGAGAAGACCGCCGAGCTGCCGGCGGGGATGTCGCCGACGATGCGCGCGAGCTGGTCCTGGCTGCGGACGGCCTCCCCGTCGGCCGCGAGCACCACGTCGCCGGGGAGGAATCCGCCCTTCTGCGCCGGGCTGCCGACGAAGAGGCTCGTCACGATCACGCCCTTCTTCGGCTCGACGCCGAGGTCGGAGGAGGCGGCCTTGTCCGGCTCGCGCATCTGGATGCCGAGCCAGCCGTACTCGACCTTCTTCTTCGTCACGAGGTCGTCTATCGTCTTCTTCGCGTTGTTGATGGGGATCGCGAAGCCGAGGCCGATGCTGCCGCCGGTCGGGGAGGCGATCCAGGTGTTGATGCCGACGACCTCCCCGCGGATGTTGACGAGGGCGCCGCCGGAGTTGCCCTTGTTGATCGAGGCGTCGGTCTGGATGAAGTCGGAGATATTGTTGCCGTCGGGGCCGCCCGTGCGCCCGAGGGCGCTGACGATGCCCGCCGTCACCGAGGAGACGAGCTCGAAGGGGCTGCCGATCGCGATGGCCCAGTCGCCGACCTTCAGGGCGGCGGAGTCGCCGAGGGAGGCCACGGCGATGTCGGGCGAATCGGTCTGGAACTTGACGACGGCCAGGTCCTTGCGCTCGTCCTTGCCGACGAGCTCCGCCGGGAACTCGCGCTCGTCGTCGAGGATGACGGTGATCTCGCTCGCGTCGCCGGCCACGTGGTTGTTGGTCAGGACGTAGACCGTCTTGCCGTCGCGCCTCACGATGACGCCGGAGCCCGTGCCTCTCTCTTCGTAGGGCTGCTGCGGCGTCTCCCCCTGGTCCTGCGGGCCGAAGAAGAAGCGCCAGGGCAGCTGGTTCTGGTCCTTCTGGGCCTGGGGCTGTTTGGTCTCGACGACCTTGATCTCGACGACCGAGGGCTTCACCTTGTCCGCCACGTAGCGGAAGGCGTTCTGCACGGCCTCGGCCTGCGCGAGGGCCGCCTTGACCTCGGGCGGCGCGCCGTCGAGCGGCGACTCCGCGCGTATCGATACCGGCCCGAGCGCGGCCTGCGCCTTCGCGCCGCGCGAGAAACCGGTGTAGGCCAGCGCGAAGCCCGCGATCACCCCGACGAGCACCAGGTTCAAAATGAAGAAATTCCTCGAATAGAGCTTCTTCATGAACGACATATCCACACTCCTTGGCCGTTGTTGTCTCGGCACTAATATAATGATCGCGCCGCGGAAAGGTTACCGGTCAGGGGCGGCTCGAGGGCGGGGCGAGGACATCGGGCCAGGAGGTGAGGACCTCGATCCCGTCGGGCAGGACGGCGACGCTGTGCTCGAAGTGGGCGGAGAGCTTGCGGTCCAGGGTCACGACGGTCCAGTCGTCGTCGAGGAGGCGCACGTCCCCCGTCCCGAGGTTGATCATCGGCTCGATGGCGAGGACCATGCCGGGCGCGATGCGCGGATTCGGCCCGGGGCTCACGTAGTTGGGGATCTGCGGGTCCTCGTGGGGCGAGAAGCCGACGCCGTGGCCGCAATACTGCCTGACCACGCCGTAGCCGCGCGACACGGCGTGGCCGTAGACGGCGCGAGAGACGTCGTGGATCCTGGCGCCCGGCTTGACGGCGGCGATCGCGCGGTCGAGGCATTCCTTCGTCGTGCGGAGGAGGTCCCGGGCCGCGCCCGACACCTCGCCCACGGGCACCGTGAGGGCGGCGTCGGAGAAGTAGCCGTCGAGGTCGATGCCGCAGTCGAGGCCGACGAGGTCGCCCGCGCGCAGGCGCTGCTTGCCGGGGATCCCGTGGATGACCACCTCGTTGACCGAGACGCAGAGGCTCGCCGGGTAGCCCTCGTAGCCGAGGAAGGCGGGCCGCCCCCCCCTCGACTCGATGAACCCGCGGGCCGCCTCGTCGAGCTCGGCCGTGGTCGTACCCTCGCGCGTCATCGGCACGAGCAGCGAGAAGAGCTCGGAGAGGAGGGCGCAGGACCTGCGGATCCCCTCCAGCTGCTCGGCGTTCTTGAGGCGTATCATCGATGTGCTCCCTTCGCGCCGCGCGCCTATCGGCCCGCGCGGGCAAGCTGCGCCGCTTCAGAATCCGAGGGATCGGCCCGCGCGGCGGCCTTGAAGGCCGCGGCGGAACCGTCGGCGTCGCCGGCGTCGCGCAACGCGCCTCCTAGCTCCTTCAGCGCCGCGCAACGCGCGGCCGGTCCGGCCAGGCCCTTCGACGCGGCCTCGAGGAGGGGCGCCGCCTTCCGCGGGTCGCGGGCCGCGCGGTATGCGACGCCGGCGGCGAGCCCGGCCTCGGGGCCGCGCCCCGCCGCTTCGGCCGCGGCCGCGGCGCGGGCGAATTCACCGCGCGCCGCCCGGGCCGCCGCCTCGAAGAACCAGCGGTCGGGATAGGCCGTGCCCCGCGCCTCGGCCGAGTCGAAGAGGGCCAGGAGATCCTCGAAGGCGCCTATCTCGAACAATATCGCCAGGGCATAGCCGGTCTCCGCGGCTCCGCCCTTCGAGGCCATCGCGAGGGCCTCGGCGGCAGTCCTGCCGGGAGGCCAGGCGAGGGACTCGGCCCGCAAGCGGAGGGCCTGCGCGGCGGGGTCGGCGCCGAAGGGCGCGAGGAGGGTCGCCGCCTCGGCCCCGCGCCCGGAGGCGACGAGGGGGAGCGCGACCGCCACCGCCGCCTCGGCCGCGGGGCGAGGCGCGTCGACGAAGGCGGCCTTCATCCTGCTCCGATAGCTCCCGGCCTCGGAGGGGCCCGCCGCGGTCGCCGCGAGCTTTTCGTAGCTGCGCCATGAGGAGCGCGGGTCGAGGGCCAGGGAATCCATCCATCGCGTCCGCGCGAGGCCCAGGTCGCCGACCTTCCAGGCGGCGTCGCCCATCACGGCGAGCTCGATCGCGTCGGGCTCCGAACCCTCCGCGCGATCGGGGCCGGACGCGAGCTCGGCGTAGAGGCCGCAGTCCCAGAGCAGGGAGGCGGGGACGCGGAATCCCCCTTCCCTCGCGCGCGCCGCCCACGATGCGGCCGCGGGGAGGTCGCCGTGGGCCAAGGCGATGAGGGCGGCGCCGGCGAGGGGCTCGGAGCGCCCTGTCGCGTCGGCGATCGAGGCGAAGTCGACGGGCTCGACCTCGGTCGCCGTCACGAGGCCTGCCCGGGCCGCCGCGGCGAGGCACTCGGCGAAGAGTCCGCCATGCCGCTCACGAGGAAGGGTGTCGCCGAAGAGGGCCAAGGCCTCGCGCGGCTTGCCGGAGCGCAGGAAGGCCCAGGCGCAGGCCTCGGCCACCGGCTCGGTCGCGGGCTTCGACCGCGAGGCCTTTACCGCCGCCTCGACGAGCCGGCCCGTTCCGGCCCGCGACTCGACCCGGGCGCGCTTGAGGATCGAAAGCCAGTCCGCGGACGCCGCGGCCTTGCCGTAGGCCCGGGAGAAGGCCGAATCGACCGCCTTGGCCGTGCCGGAGTCCATCGCGGAGTCGAGGGCGGCGAGGGCCGCGTCGAAGGCGCCTCCCCGCGCGCAGGAGACCGTCAGCGAGACGGCTCCCGCGATGAGGGCCGCGGCGGCGCTGAAACGGCGGCTAGGCCTCTTCCCGGATCGACTTCCAGATGCCATCGAGCACTCCGTTGACGAAGCGGTAGGAGTCCTCAGAGCCGAATTCCTTGACTATCTCGATAGCCTCGTCGATCGTGATCTGGGCGGGGATGTCCCGCTGGAAGAGGAGGGAGTAGGCGCCGATCCTGAGCACGGCGAGGTCGACGCGCTTCAGCCGCTCGAAGGACCAGTTCTCGAGGTGGGAGCGGATCGCCGCGTCGACGGCCTCGATGTTCTCCAGGGCTCCGGCGATGAGGAGGCGCGCGAAGGCGGCCACCTCCTCGTCGAGGGAGGCGCGCTTCTCCTCCTCGAGCCAGCCGAATGTATCGATGCCCTTGGCCTCGCCGCCCGACGCGTCCCAGGCGTAGAGGGCCTGGAAGGCGAGGATGCGGGCCTTTCGTCGGGATGCCATCTCGCCCCGCCCCTACTTCTTCGCCTTCTTGGCGTAGCGCTTCGCGAGGCTGTCGAGCTCGTCGTCGCTCAGGAAGCCCCTGAGGTTGTCCTTCATGATCGTCACGGTGGCCTCGCCCCGCAGCGACTCCATCTTGTCCGCCTGGATCTTGGCGGCGAGGCGCTCCTGCGCCATCCCGACGAGCTGCTCGATGATGAGGTCCTGGATGGAGCTGTTCTCCTCGCCCGGCACGGGGTCGAGGAGGGTCAGCTGCTTCGAGGGGATCGTCTCGTTGAGGCGCACGATCTGGAAGCCTTCCTCGTTCTTGAGGACCCCGGAGATCTCGCCTTTCTCGAGGGCGAAGACCGCATCCACGAAGGCGGGACTGTGCATGGAACCCGCGCCCTTGAGGTTCTCGACGACGATGGATCCCTTGGCGAGGTAGCCGGCAGAGGGGTCGTAGGCGGCGAGGACGAGCTCGTCGAACTGCGATTTGTCGTCCTTGATCTTCGCGGCGAGCTGCTCCATCTTCGCCTGCGCCTTCTTCAGCTCCTCGGGGCTCTTGCCCTTCGCGTTGATGAAGATGACGCTGACCCGCGCGGTCTCGGGCCTGAGGAGGCTGGGCTTCATCTGCTCGTAGGCCGCGGTCACCTCATCCCTGGTGGGCGGCCGGATGGCCTTGAGCTCCTCGGCCCGCTTGGTCTGGATGTACTTGCGCTGGAGGAGGCGGCCGCGGGCGTAGGTCTTGAGGTCGAGGATCATGCCTTGGGAGGCGGCGATGTAGGTTTCCAGGGCGGCGTCGCTCTCCTCCTGGGCGCCGAGCTGGAGCTTGAGCGAGGCGATGTACTTGGCGACATCCTGGTCGACGACGGTGATGCCCTCGCCCTCGCAGAACTGACGGAAGAGGATGGACGAGATCTGGGCGTCGACGAGCTTGAGCTTCGCCGAGGAGAGGATCTCCATCCTCGCCTTCTCGCGCTCGTCCGCGTTGAGCGAGGCGGGCAGCTGGGCGGTCCAGGTCTTGTCGAGGCGGTCGATGTTGGCCTTGAGGTCGTCGAGGTAGTAGATCTCGTTCTTGCGCGATCCGTACTGGACGGAGAAAGCGGGTACGCCCTTCTTGATCGGGGTCGGCGTCGGCTGGGCGGCGGCGTTGGCGAGGCAGAGCCCCGCGAGAGTCAGGAAGGTAACTGTGCGTAGGTTCATCTCACCCTTCTCGAAAGAGCCTTCTCTAGAGGATATGGAAACCGGGTTTCCGTCATGTAAACAACGGAATCGTCAAACAGTAAACGAAAAAAAGCCATTGCGCAATAGGAGTTGCTAAGCCTTGGAGCCGAGCCGCCGCCTGAGCGCCGCGAGCCCGGCGAGCCTGGGCTCGAGCTCCGCGGCCCTCCGGAGCGACTCGGCCGCCTCGGAGTGCTCCCGCCTGCGGGCATGGACCTCGGCCTTCTTGCGCAGGAACTGGGCGCTGTCGCGGCGCGGGAGGCCGAGATTGGCCGCCTCCTCGAGCCGGTCGATGTAGTCCTCCTCGTCGAGGACCTTGGTCATCTTGAGGAGGACGAGGGTGCGGAAGCGGAGCGCGACCACCTCGAAGAAGTAGCGGAAGCAGGGTTTCTCGATCTCCATGACGATGAGCCGCTTGTACATGGAATAGGCCCTGAGCCAGCGCTCGCGCTTCTCGTACTCCTCGGCGAGGCAGAATTCGGCGTCCATCGCCTCGCCCCGCTCGAGCCAGCGCTCGAGGCGGAAGTCGCCGCCGGCCTTGCCCCGCTCGTAGGCCTCGATGGCCTCGTCCTCGAGCCCGTGGAGGAGGTCGTAGACGACGAGCTTGGCCAGGCACTCGGGATCGTCGGAGCGCGCCTTGAGGAAGGCGCGATAGTCGAAACCGCCCTCCTCGGCCCTGCGCCGCCTGAGGCTGCGGTCGAAGGCCCTCCGCAGCTCGGGGTCGGAGAGCACGCGGTAGGCCTCGAGGAGGAGGCGCATCGCGGCGTCGGAGGCCCGGCTCGCGGTCTCGCCCCTCCGGGAGCTGAGGTCCGGATGGTGCTTCTTGGCCAGGCGCCTGAAGGCGCTCTTCACCTCTTTGGCGTCGGCCTCGGGCTGTATGCCGAGGACCGAGTAGTAGTCTTCCACTCTAGGCTCTTTCTATCGGGGCCGAGAGCGCCGCCCGGGCGGCCTCCTCCGGGCTCGACACGAGCTCGGCGCAATTCACGTTCATCCCCTCGGCCTCCATCGCCGCCATGAGCCGGGTCAGGGCCCGCTCCGAGCCGAACCCGGCCTTGCGGACGAAGGCCATGCTGCGCTTGCCCGCGATCATGCCCGCCTGCGCGAGAAACTCGGAAATCCTCGGCGGCAGCCTGCCCCTGAATCCCGCGGCCTCGGTCCCCACCATGATGTAATCGAAGCCGGTCAGCCGCGGGGCGTCGCCCCCGCGCGCGTCGGCGGCCTCGACTGAATGGCCGGCCCTGTCGAGGGCGACGGCCATGGCCTTGGCCGCCTCGGCCAGGGCGCTCGAGTCCCTCGAGGGGACGTAGACAATCGCGACGCGCATCGTGCCTCCGTCGTGGTCCCGCGTGCCCGCGGGTCTCTACAGCGTCTTGTATGCGGCCTCGGCGTCGCGGCCCTTGACCACGAGCACCGGGCAGGGGGAGACCTTGACGATCTCCCGGTTGGATTCGCGTATCGCGTCGCGGAGGGCCGAGTCGAGCTCGGGGCCGCCTATCACGATGCAGTCCGCCTCGATCTCCCCGGCGAGCTTCACGATCTCGTCGGCGATCGAGCCCTTGAGCAGGCGGACTCCGACCTCCACGCGCTTGGCCTTTCCGATCTCCTGGACGAAGGAGAGGTAGCGCCGGCCCGTCTCCTCGAGGCTGCGCTCGTACTCCTCGCCTTCCTCGGCGATGAAAATCCGGCTCATCGCGAGCTGCCTGATCGTCGCGGTGTCGACGACATAGGCGGCGGTCACCGAGCCGCCGAAGGCGCGGCCGAGGGCGACCGCGTACTTGGCCGCCGCGATGGAGGAGTCGGATCCGTTGACTACCACGAGTAGCCGCTCGAGGAGGCCTTTCATCGCCCTTCCCGTTCCGTCCCGCGCGCCTTCAGGAGCTTCACCGCGAACACGGACTCGCGCTCGCGCTCCTCGAGCGCGGCTTCGATGAACGTCTTGCGGGCCCGCGATTCGGGTATGACCATCTTCTCGAGCGCGTTGACCCGGCGCTGGGTCTTGCGCACTTCCTTGGCCAACCGCCAGACGACCGATCGGAGGCCGGCCATCTCGGCGACGAGCTTGAGGAGCTCGGTGAACTCTAGCACAGTTTCGTCCGAGTCCGCAAACGAATTCACGAAGGAGCAGGCGAGTTCCCGCTCGGGCACCCGGGCCGCCAAGGTGGGTGCCGAGATGCCGGCCACCTGGATCCGGCCCGTCTCGACGCGGAAGTCGGCCTTCGAGCGCGCCGCGAGCTCCCCCGCGGCGTCGCGGCCGACGGAGAGAAGCATTCGCCGGAGGACGGGATAGGCGCTCGAGGCGCGCTTCTCGATCTCGCGCTCGAGGATGGAGACCTCGTCGACCCGCTTCATGAGCTCCATCACCAGGATCTCGCGCTTCCGCTCGAGGAGGTCGTAGCCCTCGATCGCGAGGGCGAGCCGCTCCTTCTCCCGGATGAGGTTCGACTTGGTGGGCGCGATGGTCGAAACAGGCATGGGTCACTCCCCTCCCCGCCCGTCCTTGGGCAGGTACTTCTCGAGGAGGGCGGGGGGCACGCGGAGGAGCTCCTCGCGCGGCAGCCTCGCCACGAGCCGCCAGCCGATGTCGAGCGTCGTCCCGATGGCGCGGTCCTCGTCCTCGCCCTGGGTCAGGAACTCCTCCTCGAAGCTCTCGCCGAAGCGCAGGTAGCGCTTGTCGAGGGGCGAGAGCTCCTCCTCGCCGATGATGGCCGAGAGGTTGCGCACGGTCCTGACCCTCGCGTAGGCGGCGAAGAGCTGGCTCGCGAGGTCCTTGTGGTCCTCCCTCGTCATGCCGGGCCCGATCCCGTCCTTCATGAGGCGCGAGAGCGAGGGCAGGCCCGCGACGGGCGGGTAGACGCCCTTCTGGAAGAGCTCGCGCTCGAGGACGATCTGCCCCTCGGTGATGTAGCCGGTGAGGTCGGGGATCGGGTGGGAGATGTCGTCGTTCGGCATCGAGAGGATGGGGATCTGCGTGATGGAGCCCTCCGAGCCCTCGATCCTCCCCGCGCGCTCGTAGAGGGCCGCGAGGTCCGAGTAAAGGTAGCCGGGGTAGCCCTTGCGGGAAGGCACCTCGCCGCGCGCCGCGGAGACCTCGCGGAGGGCCTCGCAGTAGTTGGTCATGTCGGTCATGACGACGAGCACGTGCATGCCGAGCTCGTAGGCAAGGTACTCCGCGGCCGTCAAGGCGCAGCGCGGCGTGAGGAGCCGCTCGATCGAGGGGCTGTCGGCCAGGGAGAGGAACATGACGACCCTCGCGAGGACGCCGGAGCGCTCGAAGGAGTCGACGAAGAAGCGGGCCACGTCGTACTTGATGCCCATGCCCGCGAAGACGATCGCGAAGGGCTCGTCGCCGGCGGAGGCGGCCCCGCCCTCGCCCGCGGCCTTCGGCAGTATCCTCGCCTGGCGCACGATCTGCGCCGCGAGCCGGTTGTGCGGCATGCCGTTCCCCGAGAAGATCGGGAGCTTCTGGCCGCGGATCAGGGTGTTCATGCCGTCGATGGCCGAGATCCCCGTCTGGATGAAGTCGCGGGGGTAGATCCGGGCCGAGGGGTTGATGGGCATGCCGTTGACGTCGCGGAGCTCCGAGGAGATGGGCTCCGGGTAGCCGTCGGTCGGCCTGCCGAGGCCGTCGAAGACGCGCCCGAGGATGTCGGGCCCGACGCGCAACTCGAGGGGGCGGCCGAGGTACTCGATCCTCGCCTCGTCGACGGAGATGCCCTGGCTCGAGGCGAAGAGCTGCACGGCCACGGCCTTGTCGGAGGAGTCGACGACCCGGCCGACCCGCCTCGAACCGTCCTTGCCGTGGATCGCCACGATCTCGCCGAAGCCGGCGCTCTCGGTGCGCGCGGCCACCACGATGGGGCCGTCGGCGCTCGCGAGGCCCTTGTGCTCGAGACCCCTCATCGCGGCTCCTCCCTTCGGTACTGGCGGTCCAGCTCGTCGAAGGCGGCGCCGACCGCCTCCTCGACCGCGCGGATCTCGTGCGGGGCCTCGTTCGGCACCTCGCTCTTGAGGCGCGACAGGCGCTCCCGCAGCGGCAGGGCGCTGATCTTGGGCAGGGGCGCGCCCGCCTTGATGGAGAGCTCCGCGCGCCGGTGGAACTCCAGGATGGCCCTGAGGAGGAGGACCTGCTTGCGGGGGTCGCAATACTTGTCGACGGGGTCGAAGGAGGACTGTTGGAGGAAGCCGTTCTTGACCATCTCGGCGGTCATGAGCACGAGGCGCTGCTCGTCCGGCAGGGCGTCGGGGCCGATGAGGCGCACGATCTGCTCGAGCCGCTGCTCGCGCTTCATGAGCTCGAGGGTCCTGGTCCGCAGCGCCCTCCACTCGGGATCGACCTCGTCCCACCAGGCGGCGACCTCCTCCGCGTACTCGGAGTAGGAGTCGATCCAGGAGATGGCCGGGTAGTGCCGCGCGTTGGCGAGGTCGCGGTCGAGGGCCCAGAAGCAGCGGATGAAGCGCTTCGTGTGCTGGGTGACGGGCTCGGAGAAGTCGCCTCCGGGGGGCGAGACCGCGCCGATGATGGAGACCGAGCCGGTGGTTCCGCCCATCGTCTCGACGCGGCCGCCGCGCTCGTAGAATTCGGCGAGGCGCGTCGGCAGGTAGGCGGGGAAGCCCTCCTCGGCGGGCATCTCCTCGAGGCGGCCCGAGAGCTCGCGGAGGGCCTCCGCCCAGCGCGATGTCGAGTCGGCCATGACCGCGACGCCGTAGCCCATGTCGCGGTAGTACTCCGCGAGGGTGATTCCGGTGTAGATCGAGACCTCGCGGGCCGCGACCGGCATGTTGGAGGTGTTGGCGATGAGGATGGTGCGCTCCATGATGGAGCGTCCGGTCCGCGGGTCGACGAGCTTCGGGAACTCGGTGAGGACGTCGGTCATCTCGTTGCCGCGCTCGCCGCAGCCGACGTACACGATGATGTCGGCGTCGCACCACTTGGCGATCGCGTGCTGGGTCATGGTCTTGCCCGTGCCGAAGCCGCCGGGCACCGCGGCGCAGCCGCCCTTCGAGATCGGGAAGAGCATGTCCACGACGCGGAGGCCGGTGACGAGGGGCTCGGTCGGGGGCAGGCGGCGGCGGGTCGGGCGCGGCACGCGGACCGGCCAGTCGTGGGCCAGGCCGAAGCGCTCGCCGGCATCCGTCTCGAGCACGGTGTCGTCCAACGCGTACTCGCCGGCGGACGCCACGCGGTCGGCCTTGCCCGCTCGCGCGCCGGGCGGCGCCAGGACGCGGTGCTCCACGAGCTCGGTTTCGCGCACCGTGCCGATCAGCGTCCCGGGTCCGACGGGGTCTCCAGGCCGCAGGACGGGCGTGAAGGCCCATTTCCGCGCGCGGTCGAGGCTCTCGCCCTTGACGCCGGGCTTGAGGAAGGAGCCGTGCGCCGCCTTGAGCTGGTCGAGGGGCCGCTGGATGCCGTCGTATATCGTGCCGAGGAGGCCGGGCCCGAGGGCGACCGACAATGGCTTGCCCAGGGAGACCACGGGCTCGCCCGGCCTCATGCCCGTGTTCTCCTCGTAGACCTGGATGGTGGCGCCCCGCCAGTCCATCCGGATGATCTCCCCCGCGAGCCGGGCCTCGCCCACCTCGACGACGTCGTAGAGGCCGGCGCCGCCGAGGCCCTCGGCCACGACGACGGGTCCGGCGACTCTCGTGATCCTTCCTGAGATCATAGGGCGAGCGCCTCCCCGCAGAGGGCCCGCGCGAGCTCGCCTCTCCGCTGGCCGAGCAGGGACTCGGCCGCGAGGTCGAGGGTGGCCCGCATCGTGGCGCTGCCGTCCGCGGCCTCCGCCACGATGCCCGCGGCGGGGAGGCCCGCGTCCTCCACGGAATTGAGGACGCGGGCGGCGGGAAGGGCGGCCGCGATCGCCCGGGCGGCGGCGGCCTCGCCCAGGGCGCGGCGCCTTACCCGGAGCTCCTTGCCATCGAGGAAGGGCGCCGAGCCGCGGAGCAGCTCCGCGACCATGGCCTCGGCGCGCCCCTCGGGCAGGGCCGCGACGAAGGCCGCGACCGCTTCCCGCAAGGCGGAGTCGACGTAGGCGGCCTTGATCCGCGCCTTCTCGAGGGGCAGGCGCGCATCGAGCTCCTCGCGGTGCCTCGCCGCCTTCGCGCGCGAGCGCCGCTCGATCTCCGCGGCGGCCTCGGCCTTGCGGCCCTCGGTCGCTCCCTCGATCCTCCGGGCGTCCTCGGCCGCGCCTTTCAAGAGGCGCTCCGCCTTCTTCCGGGCGTCCTCGAGGATTTCCTTCTCGAGGATCTCCGTGCTCACCAGCTCTTCCATCCCGTCTCCCGCCGCTATACCCGTATGCCGATGGCTTCGCGTATCGATTCGACGAGGGTCTTGCGGCCCTCGACCGGCCCGGTCGGTCCCGGTATCTCCACGATGAGGGGGAAGCCCCCCTCGAGCTGCCACTCCTTCGTCTCCTCGTCGAGGAGCCCCGCCACGGCCTGGGTCAGGACGAGGATCTTCGCCCCGATGCCCGGATAGGGCTTGCCCAGGGGATCGGGCCCCGAGCCGGTCGCGCAGCGGAAGGCGTCGAGCGCGTCCTCGCGCCCGGCCACGCCGCGGGCCTCGGCCCCGACCAGCCTGAAGGCGAGGGCGACTTCGTCCTCGGCGATGACGAAGAAGTCGGGCACGGCTAGATGAGGAGAACCAGCAGGGCCACGAGGAAGCCCCAAAGGCAGATGCCCTCGGCGAGGCCGACGTAGGGCAGGGCCTTGCCCGAGAGCTCGGGGTTCTCGGCCATCGCGCCCATGGCGGCGGCGCCGATCTGCCCGACGGCGAGGCCGCCGGCGATGCAGGCGATGCCCACGGCCAGGGCCGCGGCGAGGTACTTCCACGAGGCGTTGCCGGCCGCGGCCTGGGCCGCCGCGGGCGCCTCCTGGGACCAGGCCGGGGACGAGGCGGCGAGCGCCAAGACGACGACGATGATGGCGGCGAGCGCCGTTCGCTTCTGCATGACTCACTCCTTGCGGTATTCGAATCGGAAGGGGGCGAAGAGCGTCCCCGTCTCGGTGAAGAACTTCGAGAAGAACTCGTAGTACTGGAGCCTGACGACCTGGATCGCAACGATCATGCCCTCGAGCACGATGATGATGGCGTTGCCGGCGAGATAGACGACGAGCATCCACAGCGCGCCGGCGGGCAGCCTCGAGCGCATGAGTTCGCCCATCGTGAACACGATGAAGGAGAGGACCGCGTGCGAGAGGGCGAAGGCCCCCACGCGGAGGAAGCTCAGGGTGTTCGAGAAGTAGTACGAGACCGACTCGATGAGCTCGACGAGGCCCTTGATGGCGAAGGCCAGGGCGCCCTCGCGCTCGCCCTCCGCGCGCCGCCCCTCTGCGAGGCGCCCCAGGGGCTCCTCGCAGAAGATCGCGACCAGGGGCAGGCCGAGGCCGAGGGCGTCGAACCAGCGGACGCCGCCGCCGAGGAGGGCGCGGAGGCCGATGCCGAGGGCCCACCAGAAGAAGACCGCGCCCGCGATCCCCGTCTTCGAGAAGAGGGCCTCGCCGCGCTTCCCGAGCCTGAGCTTGTTGACGATGTTGACGACGAGGCCGACCGAGTTGATGATCGCGCCGACGCCGAGGGTGAAGCCGAAGAAGGCGAAGAGCTTGCCCATGCCGCCCTGCGGCATCAGGACTATGAAGTGATCCAGGCTCCTTCCGAGGAGGAGGCCGGAGACCGCCCGGGTCAGGGGCACGAGGAGCTCGTCGTTCGCGAAGAAGGAGCCCTCGAGGAGGCCCATGGCCATGGAGCCGAGCCCGACCGCCATGAATATCGGGCCGAACTTCATCCATCTGGCGAGCTTCGGGAACCTGCCGCTCCGGAGCGCGAGCCCCGTGAGGAGGATGACGAGGCCCTGCCCGAGGTCGCCGAACATGATCGAAAAAAGGAGGACGAAGAAGAAGGCGACGAGGGGCGTGGGATCCACGGTTCCGTAGAGCGGCGCGCCGTAGGAGACGACGAGGCCCTCGAAGCTCGAGACGAAGGGCCTCCGCTTGAGGAGCACGGGCACGCTCTCCCTGCCCGCCCTCACGTCGGGCAGTTCCTCGGGGATGTAGGAGCGGAGGGCCACGCGCCCTTCCGTCGCGCGCTCGAGGGAGTCCTTCAGCGCCTTCAGCGAGTCCTTGGGCACCCAGCCCTCGACGCGATAGACGCAATCGGTGGCGTCGAGGCCGGCCTTGATCTCCTCGATGCGGCTGGCCACGGTGTAGGAGGCGTAGAGGGTCGTCCAGGCCGTCCCGTCCGCGGCCGCCAGCGCGGTCCTGCGGCCGGCCAGCTCGGCCGCCTCGGCCTCCAGCCCCTCGAGCTCGCGCTCCAGGGCGCGCGGAACCTCGGCCGGGACGCCGGTGAAGTCGGGCGGCAGCTCCTTCGGCCTGAACTTGGCCCTTTCGAGCTCGGTGTCGAGGGCGTAGCGGCCCTTCTTCGCGGCGGCCGCGACGATGGTGCCTTCCTCGTCCACGGGCAGGACGATGGCGCGCGTGCCGAGGCTCGTCTCGAGGGCGGGTATTTCCTCGGGCGCAACCCGCCCGATGCGGACGGCGAGGAAGGAGAGATGGTCGAGCTCGCGGAAGGGCATGGAGATGCCCGAGAGGGCCTTGGATTCCTCGAGGGCCTCGCGCACCCTGCCGAGCCGCTCGGCGTTCCCGCGGAGCGCCGCCTCGAGCTCCTCCACCCGCGCGGACATCGAGGCCACCAGGGCCTCCTCGCGCTCGCCGGGGATCCTGGTCCCCGGCGGGATGATCTTCGGCTCGGGGAGGCCGAGGACGTCGCGGACCAGCCTCAGCCTCGCGATCGCGTCCTCGTAGGGATTCCTGGCCTCCTCGGGCGCGCCCTCGCGATGCTCGAGCTGGAAGCAGGAGGCGTCTCCCGCGGCCTCGAGCACCGCGTCGATGTCGCGCTTGAGCACGTGCAGCTCGAGCTTCCTCATGGGGACGGGACTCATGCCGCTCCTCCCGTTATGCCCGCCGCGAAGGAGGCCATCTCCTCGAAGGGAGCCCCGAGATGGATCCCCTCGATGACCCCGACCAAGGCGGCCGTCTCGAATTCCTTGATCTTGAAGTAGCAGTAAAGGGGCGTGTAGGTGAAGGGATGGAGGTGGAGGGCGCGCCTGGCGGCCCGGTAGACGCGCCGCCTCGCGCGGAGCTCGAGGCCGCGCACGTCGAGGTAGAAGGGCCCTCCCCGCTCGTCCTCGGGGATGAGCGACTCCCAGGACCAGCGCGCCCAGTCGGCGCGTTGGTCGAAATGGAATTCGAGCGCTTTGAGCGCGGCCCCGGTCGCGTCGACGCCCTCGAGCTCGACGAGGCGGGGCGCGATCTGGTCGCGGCCCATCCCGTAGTAGCGCTTCAGCCTCAGGGCCCAGGCCACGTTCTGAAGCTCGACCTCCTCGCGGACGAGGCGGGGCACCGCTCCCGCCTTGTCCCGCCCGAGGCGTCGCGCCTCGAGCCAGAGCTCGGAGTAATACTGCCGGTCGAGGCGGTTCTCCGCGGCGGGGAGATCCTCCAGGGCTTTTTCGTCGATCCAGCCGTAACGGCCGCCCGCGAACATGCGGCCGATGTCCGGGAAGGCGGTCTCGTCGAAGCCGGGCGCGAGGGCGGGATCGTCGCTCGGAGGCAGGTCGCCGGGCATCTTCGCGCCGTTCCGGAGGGTCAAGAGGATGCGCTTCACGCGGGCGAACTCGGCTTTGCGGCGCAGGGCGTCGAAGAAGGGTTCGTCGGTCCTGAGCTTGGCGGCCATCTTCCGGAAACCGGCGAGGGACTCGGCGACCGCCCGCCTCTCGGCGGCGGACACGAGGGCGGCCTCGGTGAGGAGGGGCGCGGGCTCGCCGAAGAAGGCCCTCCAGAGCTCGGCCACGCGACCGGACCTCGCGAGCTCCACGGCCTTCGGCCCGAGGAAGGCCCGCGACAGTGAGCCGCAGACGCGGGCGTAGACGTAGGAAAGCTCGAAGCGGTCGGCCATCAGGCTATCCCGGACAGGTACCTCTCGCAGGCCTCGGCGAAGGCCTTGCGGTCCAGCCGGGCCGCCGCGAGGGCCTGTCGGTACGCGGCGACGGCTGCCTCGTGGCTTGCGTCGGCCTCGCCCTCGTCCCGGAGCCGCCATTCCTCGGTCGCCTTCGCGGCGGCCTCGTAGGCGGACTTGAACTCGATGTCGGCCTTTTCCTTGGCGGCGGAGACCCTGGAGGCGGCTTCGGCCGAGGCTTCGCCGACGAGCGCCTCGGCCTTCTTCTCGACCTCGAAGAGACGGTCAAGGATGTCACGCGACGGCATGGATCGTACCCCTTTCGGGCCCGCGCTCGGCATCTGCGTCGCGAAGCCCGGGTGGACCTCGAAGCTGGCTTCGGGGTAGGCGACCCGGAACTAGGTCTTCTCTCAGAGGGTCAGGAGATCCTCGTACTTCCTCACGACCTCGAAGGCGCGCTCGGGCGTCTCGACGCCGACCAGTTCCGTATAGAATCCCGGGTCGTCGAGGAGCCGCGCCAGGCGCTTGAGGACGTTGAGGTGCAGCTCCGACTCCCGCGGTGATGAGACGATCATGAAGACGAGGTAGACGGGTTCCCCGTCGAGGGCGTCGTAGTCGATCCCGCGCTTGGAGATCCCGATGGCGCCCGACAAGCCTGCGAGGCCCTCGGCCTTGCCGTGCGGAAGGGCTATGCCTTTTTTGATGCCCGTCGACATCTTCTCCTCGCGGTCGCGGACGGCGGCGAGGACGGCCTGGCGGGGGAATTCCCTCCCCCCGTCGCGGGCGAGGAGGTCGACGAGCTCCTCGAAGAGCTCGTCCTTCTCCTCGCTCTGGAGGCCTACCCGGATGCGTCCGGGCTTGAAAACCTGCTGAAGAAGCATCGAGCCTCCTGCGGCGCCGTCGGCTCCGCGCGCGGCGCCGACGGCCCGGAGGCCGTCGCGCCGGGTTCGCTCTTGCTTTTTTACTTGCCCGCGGGCGCGGGGGCTGCGGGCTGGGCGGCCTCCCCGGCGGGGGCAGTCTGGGCGGGCGCGTTCCACCACTCGGTGGCGGTGGAATCGGCCTTGCTCTTCGCGGCCTTCTCGATGTCGCCGACGGAAGACTTGTTCACGATGGCGAGGGAGAAGGCGGTGACGAAGAACAGGGCCCCTAGGATGTACGTGAAACGGACCACGACGTTCGAGGAGCGCGATCCGAAGGCGCTCCCGGATCCGCCGGCGAAGATCCCGCCGAGGGAATCCGAATCCGAGTCCTGGATGACGACCATGAAAATGAGGAGGAGCGAAACGATGATGAATACGACGAGGAGGACGATGCCGAGAATACTCATTGTCTGAACTCCGCTTGTACGGTGCCTCGCCCCTTCCCTTCCGGGAAAGGGCGAAGTTTCGCCTACACTACCCTGAAAGCGAGATCCTGTGCAAGTGCGTGGCTTACCTGAAGCGGGCGATGGGCACGAAGCTGTCCGCCTTGAGGCTCGCGCCGCCGACGAGGGCCCCGTCGATGTTCGGCTTGTCCATCAGGGCCGCGACGTTGTCTGGCTTCACCGAGCCGCCGTACTGGATGCAGGTCGCCTTGGCTGCCTCGACCCCGTACATGCCGGTAAGTACTTTCCTGATATATGCGTGAACGGCGTCGGCATCCTCGGGCGTCGCGGTCTTGCCGGTTCCGATGGCCCAGACGGGCTCGTAGGCGAGGGTCACGTTCTTGAGGGCAGCGACGTCCACGCCCTTGAGGCCCTCGATGACCTGCCTGCCGACCACGGCCTCGAGCTTGCCGGCCTCGCGCTCCTCGAGGGTCTCGCCCACGCAGAGGATGGGCTCGATGCCGTGCTTGAGGGCGAGGAGGACCTTCTTGTTGACCAGGGCATCGTCCTCGAGATAGCTGTGGCGGCGCTCCGAGTGGCCCAGGATGACGGCCTTGACCCCGAGGTCCTTCAGCATGAGGACCGAGACCTCGCCCGTGTGGGCGCCCTGCTCCTCCGGGCCCATGTTCTGGGCGCCGAGCATGAGGTTCGAGCCCTTCACGACCTCGGCCACGGCGGCGAGGGAGGTGAAGGCCGGGGCCACGAGGATCTTCTCGCCGCAGCCGGCGAGCTTCTCCTTGAGCTCCTTCGCGAGGGCGACGGACTCGGCGACCGTCTTGTGCATCTTCCAATTGCCGGCGATGAAGTAATTGCGCATGTGCGACATCCTCCCGCGGCGGCGCGGAAGGCGGCCGTCGCTCCTGGGTATGGGCTGGTATGGGGTGAATCTTATCGGGATGGAGCGAGGATGTAAACCGTCGCGTCGCCGGAAGCGGGGGACCCTAGCCGCGGGCCCTGCCCCCATCCCTCGCGAAGAGCCCGACCAGGGGGGCGAGGAAAGAGCGGAGCTCCGCCTCGATGTCGCCCTTCCCGTCCCGGAGGCACCAGTCGAAGACCAGGCCGCGCGCGGCTATAAAGAGGTACGAGCAGATCTCCGCGGCGCCCTTCGTATCGATGAGATCGCCCCTCGCCTGCCCCTCTGCGACGATACGCGCCAATCCGACCTGCATGGGACGCCCCTCCTTGAGGAAGAGCTTGTTGCGGCAGGTGTAGAGCTGCTGGCTCAGGTCCACACCCACGTCGCGGACGAGGCGGGCGTAGCGATCCATGTAGCGGAGGATCCGCTCCGTCGAGGGCGCCTCGCGCGACTCGGCCGGCTCCTCCTCGAGGTAGCGCGTGAAGAGGGCGTCGGCCCGGAGGAAATTCTCCTCGATGATGCCGTCCTTGGACTTGAAATGATGGTAGAAGGTCCCGATGGAGACGCCGGCCTTGGCGATGATGGCCTGGATCGTCGTCCGCTCGAAGCCCGTCGTCCGGATGAGCTCTATCGCCGCGTCGTAGATCTCGTTCCGGCTCTTTTCGGCCTGAAGCTTGCGCTTCGTGGCCTCTTTCTTGGGCATGGGCCCTCCCCTTCAGCCGCGAATGCTAGCAGATACCCGATCCTTAGGCCAGCCTACGAATCTCTCGTCCAGGGCTGGATAGAACGCGTTCGACGAATTCATTATAGCCATTGACTAGAACGCATTCTAGTATTATAACGTCCATAAATGCACGATATTCGTGCAACACCACATCTCCATTAGGAGCACCATGTGAAACGCAGCGTGACGGGCATCGCGGTCCTCGCGGCCATCGCCCTCCTCGCCATCTCCGCCACCGGCGCAGGTACCTTCGCCGGGGCGAAGCCGAGCTACCTCGACGGCGTCTACGAGGGCTCGGCACCGAGCCACGGCGGCACCCTCGCCGTCACCGTGACCGTCAAGGGCGCCAAGATCAAGAGCGTCGCGATCAAGGCCTCCGACACGGCCGGCATCTCCGACGCGGCCATCGAGCAACTTCCCGCCGCCATCGTCAAGGCCCAGGGCGTCGAGGTCGACTCCGTCTCCGGCGCCACCGAGACGAGCGAGGCCGTCAAGGCCGCCGTCAAGGACGCCCTCAAGGGCGCGACCCTCATGCCCGTCGACAAAACACTCAAGACCGACGTCGTCGTCATCGGCGGCGGCAACGCGGGCCTCGCCGCGGCGGTCGAGGCCTCCAACAAGGGCGCCAAGGTCATCCTCCTCGAGAAGATGCCCATGCTCGGCGGCAATTCCATCCGCGCGGGCGGCGCCTTCAACGCCGTCGATCCCGCCAGGCAGTCGAAGCAGGGCATCGAGGACTCCATCGACAAGCACTACCAACAGACCTTCGACGGCGGCGACCGGAAGGGCGACCCCGCCCTCGTCCGCACCCTGGTGGAGGGCGCTCCCAAGGGCCTCGCCTGGCTCGAGGGCATGGGCATGAAGTTCGACGACAAGGTCTTCACCGTCCTCGGCGCCCTCTGGCCGCGCAGCCACGCGCCGATCGAGCCCGTCGGCACCGGTTTCATCAACACCCTCAAGGGCGCGGCCTCGAAGAACAAGGTCCAGGTCCTCACCGAGACCAGGGCGGAGCAGCTCATCCGCGAGAACGGCCGGGTCACCGGCGTCGTCGCCGTCGGCAAGGACGGGAAGCGGGTCCGCTACAACGCCAAGATGGGCGTCGTCCTCGCCACGGGCGGCTTCGCCGCGAACAAGGAGATGCGCCAGAAGTACGACGCCCGCATCACGCCCAACCTCGGCACGACCAACCACCCCGGCGCCACCGGCGACGGCATCGTCATGGCCACGGCCATCGGCGCGGATCTCGTGGGCATGGAGTACATCCAGATGCTCCCCTTGGGCGATCCCAAGACAGGGGCCCTCGAGGGCTGGGTCGGCTTCAACGTCGAGGATTACATCTATATCAACAAGGACGGGATGCGCTTCGTCAGCGAGGCCGAGCGCCGCGACGTGATGACCCAGGCCCTCATCAAGCAGCGCGACCAGTCCATGTTCATCGTCTGTGACGCCCATTCCATGCCGACGCCCCAGACCAAGAACTCCTTCAACCAGACCGCCGAGCAGTGCGTCAAGAACGGGACCGCCTTCTCGGCCGACAGCATCGAGGAGCTGGCCGCCAAGATCGGCGTCGATCCCGCCGCCTTCCGCAAGACCGTCGACGAGTACAACGCCGGAGTCGAGTCGAAGAACGATCCCTTCGGCAAGAAGCTTCTCGGCCAGAAGATCGACAAGGCCCCCTTCTACGCCAGCCCCCGGGTCCCCACCGTCCACCACACGATGGGCGGCGTCCGCATCGACACCGCGGCCCGCGTCCTCGACGCCAAGGGTCAGGCCATCCCCGGCCTCTTCGCCGCGGGCGAGGTCACCGGCGGCATCCACGGCACGAACCGCCTCGGCGGCAACGCGTTGGCCGACACCATCGTCTTCGGCCGCATCGCCGGCCAGAACGTCGTCGGGCTGAAGTGACGGCGCGGCGGCTCTTCCGCAGGGATTAGCGGGAGAGCCGCGCCACGAGCTCGGCGATGTCGTATAACTCGACGTTCGCGTCCTGGAAATTCGAGAAGGCGAGGAGCTTTCCGTCGGGACTGATGTCCAGGCCCGTCGGCTGGGCGCCCCCGACGATGGTCCCGAGGGGCGCGCCGTCGCGGGCGCCGTAGAGCCTGACCTCGCCCGGGGCCGGGCTCCGGAGGATGTAGCTCTCCGGGTTGTTCGGCCCGCGGCAGGACAGGGCGAGGAGGCGCTCCGAGGGGTCGAGGTCGATCGTGTTCGGGTTCGGGCCCGCCGGAAGCTCCCGGACGACGGCCAGGTCGGAGGCCCGGTACTCGACCGCCTCGTTCCGCGACATGTCGCTCGCCCAGAGCCGCGAGCCGTCCGCCGACAGGACGAGGTGGCGGCCCGAACCGCCCGGTCGCAGCGCCGTGGCGACGGCCTTCCAGGACGCCGTGTCGAAACGCGTTATGCGGCCGTCGCCGAAGGAGGCGACGTAGAGGCTCGCGCCCTCCGGCGAGAAGGCGAGGCCCCGCGGCGTCGCGAGGGCCGCGAGGCGCCGCTTCAGCGCCCCCGTGGCGTAGTCGAGGATCGTCACGTCGTTCGAGACCCAGTTGGAGAGGGCGAGGATCGAGGCGCGCGGCTCGTACGCGATCACCTTGGTCCAGGTGCCCCGGCTCGGCAGCGAGCGGACGTAGGCCGGGTCCTTCCCCTGCGCCATCGAGAACTCGTGCACGGCGTCGCGCGTCATCTGGCTGACCCAGAAGGCATTCTTCCCCTCCGGGAAGATTCCCTCGACGAAGCCCTGGTCGGCGGCCGCGCCCGGCACCTCGATGGTGGTACGCGTCCCCGCCGACAGGTCGAGGACGTCGAAGCCCCGGCCCGAGAGGAGGGGTACGAAAAGCGACTTCGAGTCGGGCGAGAAGACCACCTGCTTGGGCGCCGGCCCGCATTTCAGGACTCCGAGAGGCCGTATCCCATCGGGGAGCGGGGCGGGCTGGAGACGATAGACGGCGTCGACGGGTCCGCGGAGCTCGAGGCGCCAGCCCTGGGCGGACACATCCGGCGCCGAGAAGGCCAACTCGTGGTCCCCGTAGGCCAGATCGAGGCTCGCCGGCAGCTCGAGCTCAGGGCCCCCGTCCACGCGCAGCCGCGCGCCCTTCGACAGCACCCCTATCCGGGCCGCAAAGCGCTTCGGCGCGAGCTTGAGCTCAACCTGCTCGACGCCGAACAATCCCTTGTGCCGCAGCTTGAGCTCGAGATCCTCGTAGCCCTCCCGCGTCGCGCGGAACAAGGCCTCGCGCCCGGCGCTCCTCGCGATCGTCCCCGGCGCGAGCTCGACACCGTCCATCGAGACCGCGGCGTCCGCGGGATCCCGGATCAGCTCCCATCGCGCGCCGCAGCCGGCGAGTGATGACGCGACGATGGCCAGGGCGGCCACGAGCTTGAGTGGCGCGATGCGCGATCGCGGGCGGGTTACCAAGGGACGTCGAGCGGGCATGCCGTACCTCCACCGATGGATTGGCCGGAGGCAATGGTAAACCGTGGTCGGGCTGGAAGGAAGTCCCTGACTGGGGCCATGAGCCCGGCGCCCTACTGTATGCCTTCCCGTCGCTAGATTCTCGCAAGAACATCAAAAACCAGACCACGGAGGCACAGAGACACAGAGGGGAAACGGGGGAAAGAGGATTATGCAGAGGCAAGAGGGGATTCAAGGCGCCAATGTTCCTGGCTCATGGCTCATTTGGGTATCTCCTCCTTCTGGATATTCTCTGTGCCTCTGTGTCTCTGTGGTCTTTTGATTGTGCATTCCAAAGCGATATCGAATTTACTGGACGCAATACTAGGTTTTTGTGGCGCGATCGCCATGTGTCATGAATTGATGGTCACGAGGCTTCGGAGGTAGGGGAGCTTTGGACGAGGGGGGCGCGGGGGGAGAGACCTTTCGCATCTTGAAAGGTCTCTCCCCCCGCTCAATTCCTTACTTCCTGCAGACTTCTATGCCGGGCAGTTTTTTGCCCTCGAGGAGTTCGAGGGAGGCGCCGCCGCCGGTGGAGACGTGGGACATCTTGTCGGCGAGACCGAACTTGTTGACGGCCGCGACGGAGTCGCCGCCGCCCACGACGGTCATGGCGCCGCGGCCTGTGGCCTCGGCGACCATCTTGGCCACCTCGCCCGTGCCCTTGGCGAAGTTGTCGAACTCGAAGACGCCCACCGGGCCGTTCCACACGACGCTCTTCGCGCCCGCGAGGACGGCCTTGTACGTGGCGAGGGTCTTGGGTCCGACGTCCATGCCCATGAGGTTGTCGGGGATGTCGAGGCCGTCGACGGCCTTGGCGGCCGCGGCGGCGTCGAAGGTCTCGGAGCAGAGGTGGTCGACGGGAAGGACGATATCGACCTTGGCCTTGGCGGCCGCGGCGAGGATGGACTTCGCGGTGTCGAGCTGGTCGTCCTCGACGAGGGACTTGCCGATCGCGTGGCCCTGGGCCTTCAGGAAGGTGTAGGCCATGCCGCCGCCGATGACGAGGGCGGAGGCGTTCTTGAGGAGGGACTCGAGGACGGCGATCTTGGAGGAGACCTTGGCGCCGCCGATGATGGCGACCATGGGCTTGGGCGGGTTCGTGACCATGGGCTCGAGGTACTGCACCTCCTTCGCCATGAGGAAGCCGCCCACGGAGACGGGGAGGAACTTCGACACGGAGGCGGTGGAGGCGTGGTCGCGGTGGGCGGTGCCGAAGGCGTCGTTCACGAAGACCTCGCCGTAGGTGGCGAGCTCCTTCGCGAGCTTGTCGCGCTCGGCGGCGTCCTCGCTCGTCTCCTCCTTGTGGAAGCGGGTATTCTCGAGCATGACGATCGTGCCGTCTTTCTGGCCCTCGATGAAGGCCTTCTTGCCGAAGCAGGAGTCCTCGCCCGCGAAGACGACGGGCTTGCCGAGCTTCTCGGCGAGGTAGGCGGCGACGGGGGCCATGCGGTGCTTGCCGGCGATGTACTTGGCCTCGTCGAAGGCCTTGCCGTCCTTCTCCGCCTTCTCCTTGGCCTTCTTCATGTCCTTCTTGGGGTCGCCCAGGTGGGACATGAGGACGAGGGACTTGGCGCCCTGCTCCATGACGTACGTGATCGTGGGGATGGCGGCGACGATGCGGGTGTCGTCCTGCACCTTGCCGTCCTTCATGGGGACGTTGAAGTCGACGCGCATGACGACGCGCTTGCCCTTGAGCTGGATTTCCTTGACGGTCTTGATCATACTGCCCTCCCTAAAGCGCTGGAGAGAAATTGAACCGCAGAGTCGCAGAGACGCAGAGGGAATAGGGAAGAGGATCGAGAAATGGGGACAGGAAGGCAAAGTCGTTTGATGCTCCCGCCCTTGTGGCGGACAGCCATCGTACCGATCCGTTATTCATTCATATCCTCTGCTTTTCTCCCTCTTTTCTCTGCGTCTCTGCGGTTTTCCTTTCGACGAAAGCATGTAAAAAGGCTGTCCTGAGCGGCGAAGCCCGGACAGCCTTTTCGTTCACAGGTCTCTATCCCTCGCGTTACTTCTTGGAGGACATGTGCTTGAGGAGGTCGACGACGCGGTTGGAGTAGCCCCACTCGTTGTCGTACCAGCTCACGACCTTGAAGAAGCGCTTCTCGCCGGGCAGGTTGTTCTGCTTGGTGGCGAGGCTGTCGTAGATCGAGGAGCGGGGGTCGTGGATGTAGTCGGTGGAGACGAGCTCCTCGTCGCTGTAGCCGAGGACGTTCTTGAGATAGGACTCCGAGGCCTTCTTGAGGAGGCCGTCGATCTCCTCGATGGAGGAGTCGCGGGCCGCGGTGAAGGTGAGGTCCACGACGGAGACGTCGAGGGTCGGGACGCGGAAGGACATGCCGGTGAGCTTGCCCTTGGTCTCGGGGAG
>CAYNPQ010000044.1:0-26884 GCA_964399065.1 uncultured Treponemataceae bacterium
GAGGCGAACCGCTCCTGGTCCATCGACGACTACCGCAACAAGTTCCAGTTCGGCTGCGAGTACGGCCGCCTCATCGAGGGCGGCAAGTTCGGGAGGACCGTGCGCAACCCGAACTACCGCGGCGTCTCCTCGACCTTCTGGCGCAACCTCTTCAAGGTCGGCGACCGCTCCACCTTCGGCGTCTTCGGCACGCCGAACTGCGGCAAGGGCGAGCCCAACCAGGTCATCACCGTGGGGCACGCGAGCCCCGTCTGCGCCTTCAGGGGCGTCGAGATATTCGGAGGCGAATCATGAGCGCGATGCGCGATCTCGAGAAGACCTTCGAGGCGGCCTGCGACGTCCTCTTCGGCGAGCTCGCCTCGGGCGAGGCCCTCTCCGTCGAGTTCACCGGCGAGTCCTCGGCCTTCATGCGCTTCAACCGCGGCAAGGTGAGGCAGATCGGCCAGGTTGACCTCGCCTCCTTCGGGCTCCGCTACTTCCGCGGCGGCCGCAGCCTCGCCTCGGGCTTCGAGGCCACGGGCGACGCGGAGGCCGACGCCGACAAGGCCGCGAAGGCCCTCGAGGCGGCGCGGCGCGAGGCCGCCCTCCTCCCGCCCGATCCCTACCAGACCCTGCCGACCGCGGCCTCGCGCTCCCGCGAGGAGTTCGCGGGCTCCCTGCCCGACCCGCGCCGCATACCCGACGAGGTCCTCGGGCCCGGCGAGGCCCTCGCGAAGGCCGGCGCCGAGTTCGTCGGCATCCACGCCCAGGGGCCGGTCTGCCGCGGCGCGGCCACGAGCTCTGGCGCGCGCCATTGGTTCGCCACCGAGACCTTCATAACGGATTGGTCGTCCTACCTCCCCAACGGCAAGGCCGTGAAGTCCTGCTACGCGGGCCGCGAGTGGGATGGCGCCGAGCATGCGCGCCGCCTCGCCGCCGCGGCCTCGCGCCTCGAGGCCCTCGGCCGTCCCGAGCGCGTCCTCGCGCCCGGCGAGTACCGCGCCTACCTCGCGCCCGACGCCCTGGCCGAATTCATGGACTTCTTCTCCTGGCACGGCCTCTCCGAGCGGCAGGTCCGCGAGGGCGAGAGCGCCTTCATCGCCCTGAAGGAGGGCCGCGCCTCGATGTCGCCCCGCTTCAGCCTGACCCAGGACTTCAGCCTCGGCGTCGAGCCCCGCTTCAACGAGGCGGGCGAGGTCGCGCCCGAGCGGCTCGAGCTCATCGCGGCGGGCAAGCTCGCCTCCACCCTCGTGTCCGCGCGGAGCGAGAAGCAGTACGGCGTGCCGTCGAACCTCGCGCCCGAGGGCGAGGACCTGCGCTCGGGGGCCATCGGCGCCGGCGAGCTCGACGAGGAGCGCGCGGTCCAGGAGCTCGGCACCGGGCTCTACCTCTCGAACCTCCACTACCTGAACTGGAGCGACGTGGAATCGGCACGCGTGACGGGCATGACGCGCTTCGCATGCTTCTGGGTCGAGGGCGGGAAGGTGGTCTCGCCGATCAAGGACATGCGCTTCGACGACAGCCTGTACCGCATCCTCGGCGAAAAGCTCGCGGCCCTGACGAGGCAGCGCTCGCTGGTCGTCAGCCCCTCGAGCTACGGCCGCCGCGCGTTGGGCGGCGCCCTCCTCCCCGGCGCCCTCGTCGAGGGCCTGACCTTCACGCTGTAAGGACGAGGGCTGGGCGACGGGGAAGGAACCGGGACGCGATGCGGATCGCCTTAGCCCCTCCAAGGGCCCGCCCCAATGGCGGGCCCTTTTCGTTCTTCGAGGCGGCGGGATCGGCCTGCGCTCAGGGGGCCGTGCCGCCAGACGAGGCGATCGTCGCGGGAACGATGCCGGAGGCGATTCCGCGCCCGTCCCTCGCTTGGGTGAAGACGGTCAACGCGCCCGAGGCGAGCTCGGCGGCCGAGACCGGTATCTCGATCGAGGCTCCCGGGAGGTTCGACCAAGCGGCGCCCTGGAGGCCGTCCGCGGACTTGCTCCAGCGGAACGAGGCCAAGGGCGACTCGGGCAGCTTCTGCGAGGGCGTCAAGGTCGCGATCGACCTGGCTTGGTCCCAGGACGAGGCGATCTCGTAGTACACGAAGCCCGTCTCGCTGTAGCCGAGACCTTCGCGGCCCGCGGCGGAGAGGCTCGGGTGGTAATCGATCGTGGCGTACTGGGGATCGTCCATGTAATCGGCGAAGGCCTTGATGTTCGCGCCGGCCCCCTTGGAATCGATCTCGGCGTCGATCGTCGGGCCCCAGTCGTTCCATCGGGCCGCGAGATTCCTGGCATCGACCGTCGTCCTCGCCGTGAGCGTGAACTTGAAGGAGGAAGGGACCTTCTCGAACGAGTTGAATTCGAAGCTGTGCGCGTTGGCGAAATAGTAGTCGTAGGTCACCGAGGGGACGGCGATGAACCGGTTGTTCCTCGAGCAGGAACCCAGATCCCGGAAGGTCCCGAATATGAGGCCGTTCTTCGGGCTGTCGACCGTGTTGCCGTAGAACAGGGGCATTCCGGCGTAGTTGATGTTGAAGGAATGGGTGCCGTTCCAGTTGCCCTGGCCGGCCCCGAGCTTGTCGAAGAGGTTATTGAGGAAATAGTTGCGGCTCATGTAGTACTGGCCCACGTAGATCGGGGCGGCGAAACGGTTGCCCACGAAGAACGAGAGGGCCGACGACTGGTCACCGCCGTAGACGGAGAAGCCGTTCGATGCTTCGAACACGGAGCGATCGACGTAGGCGCCCGCGTACTTGATCTGGATCGCCTTGGCCAGGTTCGAGAAACTGCAGTAGCGCAGCAGGTTGCCTTGGGTCCTTCGCCAAGCCTCGTCCAGGACGAGCGAGGCGGTGTACTCGGTGGGTGAATTGAAGACGAGGCCTCCTCCGGAGGTGAGGGAGGTGAAAGCGATCGGCTCCGCGCTCGTCCCGTCCGCGACGATGTAGCCGCCCGCGGTCTCGAGGGTAGCGCCGTCGTCGAAGAGGACGGTGACCGAGGGTTCGATCGAGACCGTGACTCCGGGGGGGATGATGGTCCTTCCCCTGACGACCACGAGTCCGTCGGTTCGCGTCCATGCGGCGCTGGCTTCCTGCCGGCCGGAGACGACGCGCCCCGGCCTGTAGGCGGCGAAGGGCTCGCCGGCCACGTCGCCTCCCAGAGTCCTCGCCGTATCGATCTTGTAGAACAGCAGCTTCCCGGCCGGGGCGGACGAATCCGTCCAGACCGAAGCCGCCCCCCCGCCGGGCGCCGGGACCGTGGCCACCGGGGAGAAGGGGCCTTCAACCGCCGTCCCCCGCGATACCGAGTACGACGACGCGTCTTCGATGCCGGGGAGATTGAGCGAGACCGCGGCGACCGAGGGCGAGGTGAAGGGCGCCTCGACGATGCGGAAGAAATCCATCTCGTTCGGGCGAAGGTAGCCCATCCTCATCTTTCCCGATGGATCGTCGATGTAGAGCGAGACAGCCTGCGCGGGCAGGTCGTTGGGCTCGTCGATGCCCGGATCAAGGAAGGTCGAGCCCCAGTCGATGGCCTGGCTCACCCCGACGCCAATGGCGTACTTGGTCTCGGTCGCGTTGCTCGCCCCGGAGAGGGCGACCTTGAGTCCGGCAGCCTTGCGCGGGATGCTGATCGATTGGGAGAATCCGATGGACCGGCCCTCGGGCGTGAGGACCGAGGCCCGGACGGAATACTGGCTGTTCAGGTTGATCGTCAGTCGCTCGTCCTTCCAGAAGCGGACGGTCACGCGATCCTCCCAGGTCGGTCCCTGGTATATGGAGATCTTTATGGAGATGGTCTTGTCCTCATAGTCGCCGGCGATGGGGTCGCAGGTGAGCACGAGACCGAAACTGCGACGGTCTCCGGGCGAGATGGTCTGGAGGTTGTTCTTGGCCGTGCCGACGATGGCGATGCCGGTCGAGGATGCGGCCGCCTCCCAGATCGGCGAAGGGCTCTCCTGACTGCCGTTGTTGACGATGTCTATCGTCAGGGGCCATTGCGTCGTCCCGTCCGCGAAGAAGAACGCCCCCTTGTAATCGGTCTGGGCCTTGAAATTATAGGCCGTGTCGACGACCGCGACCTGTCCGACGTCGGTGCCCGAATCGAGCGGCTTGACGTCCACGCCGGAGGCTCCCCCCGCCACTTGGGGCTTGACCACGTAGACGTCGCCGGGTATCGCATCGGATACCGTGAACTTGCCGTCCGCGTCCGTGGTGACCTCCCGCGTATCCGCCGGATTGCGGAGGTTCTGCACGATGGCCTTGATATTGGCGAGGCTGTCCGTCCCGCCGAGCGCCCTGGCGCCGGCGGAGCCGACAATGTTGCCGCTGAAGCTGCCTTGCCTTCGCTCCTTCGGGTAGAGGTAATACGTCATCGAGCCTTCGGCGACCTTCGTCAGACCGCTCCCGCCGGAGACCCGCGTCAAGGTCCTGCCCGAGAGTACGATGCTGGAGTCTGTAGCCGAGCTGATGGTGTATTCGCCGCCCTGGATGCTCACCTTGTCGGCGCCGATGTACCAGACATCGCCGTTGTCCATGCGCTCGTAGGGGCCCCACCAGCCGCTGGGAGAGGCGGAACCTCCCCCCGTGACGGCGCCTCCGCCACCGCCGGTGCCGCCGCCAGTCCCGCCGGTGTCGGTGCCGCCGGTGTCGGTGCCGCCGCCATTCGCGGAGGTCGGATTGGAACAGGAAAGGATCATGGTCAAAGACGCGATGATCGCGAAGGCTCTGATGGAGAAGCTCTTGGTAATCATGTGCCACCTCGATATTAGCATCTGAGTTTTGAATGTGCCTCACGCGGGAAGAGCGCCGGCGAGCCAGGCCCTTCCCGCCTTGCGCGGACCAGTATTGCCCCGGGCGCGGGGCTTGTCAATCTCGTATAGCATTGGCGCCCGCATCGTTGGCCGCGGCGCGGACGGAGATTCGGGCGCTGCCTCGCCCGAACCGGGCCAAACGCATCCCTTTCCATCCCGCTCCCGGCATCCGGGATCATTCCATCCCGTAGCCGGTCATGAGCCGCAGGTAGAATTCTATTCCCTTCCCGAGCTTGGCCACGGGGATGGCCTCGTTGACGGCGTGCATGCTCGCGCGCTCGGCCTTCGAGAACTCGAAGGGCGAGAAGCGGTACACGCGGTCCGAGAGCCGGGCGTAGTGCCGCGCGTCGGTGGCGCCCAACGCGATATAGGGAGCCACGACGGCCTCCGGATAGGTTTCGGCTATCGCGCGCTCGACGAGGCCGAAGCCGGGCCCCTCGAGCTCGGAGACGGGCGTCGGCTCCCCGGGCTTCATCACCTCGACCCCGATTCCGGGATCGCCTATCGTCTTCCTTATCCTTTCCATCGTCGACTCGACGGTCTCGCCTATCGCGATCCGCGCGTTGACGACGGCCGAGACCCGCGCCGGCAGGATGTTCGCGCCGTCTGATCCCTTGAGCATCGTGACCGCCGTCGTGGTCCTCGTCATCGCGTTGGTCTCGCCGCCCGCGGCCGCGAGGACGCGGACGAGGAGGGGCTCGAAGAGCCAGAGGTTCGCGAGGACGAGCCTCATGCCGAAGCGCGCGTTCCGCCCGAGCCGGTCGAGCATGGCGCGGGTCGGCGCGGGCAGCCGCCCCGGGAAGGGCCTTCGCTCGAGGGCGACTATCGCGCGGGCCAGTCTCGCGGCGGCCTGGCGGCGCGGCGGCGTCGCGGCGTGGCCGCCGGGGCTCGTCGCGGAGAGCTCGATGTCGGTGACGCCCTTCTCGGCCACGCCGACGAGGGCCGCGGGCCTCGCGACGCCGGGGAAGGCCCCCTCGATGACGCCGCCGCCCTCGTCCAGGACGAGGGCGGGCTTGACGCCGCGGGACTCGACGAGGTCGACGATCGCGGGCGTGCCCGTCCCGGCCACCTCCTCGTCGTGCCCGAAGGAGAGGTACAGGTCGCGCGCGGGGACGAAGCCCGAGGCGGCCAGGATCTCGACCGCCTCCATGGCGGCGAGGAGGGAGCACTTCGTGTCGAGGCTGCCCCTGCCCCAGACCTTGCCCTCGGCGATCGCCCCCGAGAAGGGCGGATGCTCCCAGCCCGAGTCGTCGGCGGCCACGACGTCGTAATGGGCCATGAGGAAGAGGGGCTCCTCCGGGCTCGCGCCTTTCCAGCGGTAGAGCAGTGAGCCTCCCCCGACCCGCTCCCGCGTCATGGCCCGGTGGGCGGCGGGGTACAGGGCGGGGAGGAGCTCGATGAAGGAGTCGTACTCGCGCGGGTCGACGAGGGCCGGGTCGCGGCTCGAGACCGTGCGCCGGCGGATCATCTCGCCGAGGCGGAGGGCCGCGGCCTCCGCGTCGATGCGTCCGATCCCGGGGAGGTCGGGCGGGACCGCCCCGGCGTCGCGGGGCTTCGACGCGTTGAGCGATATAGCTTTTGCGCGCGGCCTGAAGGCGGCCGCGCGCGCGGCGAGGGCCGCGGCGAGGAGCGCGATGGCGGCGGCGAGGCCCGCGATGACGGTCATGTCCTTCCCTCCCTCAACCCACGATCTTCTTCTTGTACAGCACGCGCGCCACCCCGATCGAGACGAGGGCGCCGACCGGGATGAGGATGCCCACCGGCAGCTTCGGTGACACGACGAAGAGGACTACCATGAGCGCGATGGGCGCTATCGACACCTTCCAGTTCCGCGAGACGAAGACCACGCCGAGGGCGCCGAAGAGCGAGGGCAGGAGGTTCTCGAAGGCGGGCCTCAGGACGGGCGACTCGAGGACGGGCACGAGGTAGGACATGAGGAGGACGCCGAGGGCGAGCACGAGGTTGGTGACGAGGGAGGAGGCGCCCACCGCGAGGGTCGAGATGATCTCGCCCTCCTTGGTCGAGGGCTCGACGCCCGCCTGCTGCATCGCGGTGATGGCCGAGGGCACCTTGAGGTTGGTCACGTTGCCGGTGACGAAGCTCAGGTAGGTGCCGCCCGAGCCGAGCATCGGCGTGTAGGTGAGGACCTCGATCATGCCTATCGGCCAGAAGACCATGATGGTCGGTATGAAGCCCTTGAGGAAGGTGCCGAAGGGCGGCCAGACGCCGTAGTGCAGGGAAATGGCCAGGGGCACGCCCTGGGTCGCGATGATGGCGAGGAGCATCCAGATCCGGCCGTTGCGGTGGATCGTCTCGGCGTAGTCGCGGGAGACGGCGGGGTTTCTCATTTCAGTCCTCCCTTGAGGAGCGAGCTGTACAGGATCGAGGAGGCCATGCCCGCGATCATGCTGACCGGCATCGCGAAGCTCTCGAGCGAGCTCATCCTGGCCTTCTTGATGGCCAGCCCGAAGAGGGCCATGACGAGGGCCGAGGTGAGGAGGCTGAGGATCGATACGGCGCCCCCGGCGAGGGCGCTCCCGAGGAAGGCCGAGATGAGGCCCATGAACATCGCGGTGATGAGGAGGCTCACCCACTTCGTGTCCTTGGCCTGGGCCTTCGAGATGCCGCCCTGGATGCGCTTGACGAGGAAGAGGACGAGGAACATCGCGAAGACCGAGCCGACCGTCATGGCCCAGGCCACCGCCGAGAAGATGGTCGGGTCGAGGATGGGCGCCTTGGTCGTGGCGCCGAAGGCCTGGGCCGCGGTCTCGGCCGCGGGGAGCTCATAGGTGATCGCGCCGATGACGGAGAGTCGGATCCAGGGCAGGGGCAGGCCGAGGGCGCCCGCCAGGGTCAGGACCGCGAGGAGGATCGCGGTCGAGGGCACGATCGTGAAGACCGAGCTCGAGACGAGGGTCCTGCGCATCGCCTGGGTCGAGAGGCCGATGCGCTTGCCCTCCCGCCAGGCCTTGACGATGAACACGAGGCTCATGACCGTCACGAAGGCCGCCACGAGGCAGCCGAGCGTGAACATGAAGGCGTCGTTCCGAATGTCGACCATGCCGTCCGCTCCTTCCCAAGGCGTATGGCTTTCCCTTATAGCGCCGCCCGGAGGCGCTGTCAAACGAGGATCCGGGTCGAGGGGGTCGAGGCGCGGCGCGGCGGGGCGCGGGAGGCCTAGGTCGAGGCGCCGATGGCGCGGGCGGCCTCGGAGAGGAAGCGCTCCAGGGCCGCGGCGTCGGGCAGGCTCGCGCGGAAGCTCGCGGGGCCGCCGCCGCCCTTCCCGCCCGCGGCGAGGGCGATCGGCTTGAGGAGCTCCCCGAGCCGCGCCTCGCCCGAGGGGGCGATCGCGACGACGACGAGCTCGGCGAGACTCGCCGCGAGGGCGGTCGAGCCGCGGCTCGCGTAGGCCTTGGCCGATTCCAGCGCGGCCTCCGCGTCGCGGTCGGGGAAGCGGAGGACGAGGACCGCGGGGAGGCCGCCCGGCCTAGCGGCAGCGAGCTCGGCCTCGAGGCCCGCTCGATCGCGCATCGCGGCCCCCGCGGCCCGCTCGAGCTCGGAGAGCCTCGCGGCGGCGCGGGAAGCCTTCGCGCCGATCTCCGCGGGGGAGCAGCCGAGGGCCGCCGCGGCCTCGCGCGCGTGACGCGAGGCCGCGAAGGACTCCGCGACGGCGCGGCCGCCCGCCACGAAGGTCACGCGGGTCATGCCCTTGTACTTCTCCGCCCCGAGGATCTTGAGGTGGCGGATCCACCCCGTCGAGGCGAGATGGGTGCCGCAGCAGGGCGTGAAGTCGAGGCCGTCGATCTCGACGACGCGGATCTCCTCGTCGGTGTCGGGCAGCTTCTTGCGCAGGGGGAAGGACAGCGGGTCCTCGGGCGGGCAGCGGTGCGTGACGACGGGGTAGTCCTCCGCGATCACCTCCTCGATCCGGGCCTCGGCCTCGGCGAGGTCGGCGTCGGCGAGCGCGGGCGCCTCGACATCGATCGTGCAACGCGCGGCGCCGAGGTGGAAGGAGACCGTGGGCGCGGAGAAGAGCCGCAGGAGGGTCGAGGAGAGGAGGTGCTGGCCCGTATGCTGCTGGGAATGGTCGAGGCGCCGCGCCGCGTCGAGGACGAGCTCCGCGCGGTCGCCGGCCGAAGCGTCCAGGGGGCCGGCGAGGCGGTGCAGGATCCGGCCCTCGGCCTCGTCCACCGAGACGACGGGTATACCGCGCAACGTGCCGAGGTCGCAGGGCTGGCCGCCCCCGTCGGGGTAGAAGATCGTGCGGTCGAGCTCGACGAGGGGCGTGCCGGCGTCGCCTTCGATCGATAGGATGGAGGCCGAGGCCGCGAGGGCCGCGGGATCGGCGTAGTAGAGCTTCTCGGTACGGGCCATGGGGATGAGTGTACACCGCGGAGGGTTCGGCGGGCCAGCGGCGCCGCGGGGGGTCCGCGCCTCCCGGGCGCGGGCGAAGCGGGCGCGGAAGCGCTATACTGTAGCCCGTACCGAAGGAGGCCTCTGATGTCGAGATCGGGAATCGCCCGGACAATCGCCCTCGTCCTGTCCTGCCTCGCGACCGCGGGCGGCTTCGCCCAGGCGGCGCCGCAGGCCCAGGGGATCGAGCTGCCGATGGCCAAGGTCGTGCTCTTCTCCTCGGGAGTCGGCTACTTCGAGCACCGGGGCTCCGTCTCCGGAGAGGCCCTCGTCCTCCTCCCCTTCGGCTCGGGCGAGGTGAACGACGCCCTCAAGTCCCTCGTCGTCTGGGACGCCCCCGCCGCGCAGGGCTCGCCCAGCGTGAGTTATCCCTCGCAGGAGGGCCTCGACCGCGCCCTCAAGGGCCTGCGCGTCGACCTGTCGGGCTCGCCACGCGTGGCCGAGCTCCTCGCCCGCCTCCGCGGCGCCGAGATCACGGCGGACGTGCCCGACGCCTTGACGGGCCGCATCGTCTCCATCGAGGAGAGGACGGTCGCCAAGGAGCTCGGGCCCGAGCCCTTCCTCGTCCTCCTCGCCAAGGACGGCCTGCGCGCCATCCCGCTCTCGCGCGTCGCCGCGATCCGCTTCTCGGACCGTCGAGTCGGCGAGGACTTCGACCGGGCCCTCGCCCTCATCCTCTCGGCGCAGGACACGCTCCGCAAGACCCTCGAGCTCCGCCTCCCCGGCGCGAGCTCGAGGCAGGCAGCCGTGGGCTATGTCGTGGAGGCCCCGGTCTGGAAGGCCTCGTACCGCCTCGACCTCTCGGGAGCCAAGCCCTGGCTGCAGGGCTGGGCCATCGTCGACAACACGACGGACTACGATTGGAAGGGCGTCAGTCTCTCCCTTGTGAGCGGCAGGCCCGTCTCCTTCGTGCAGGACCTCTACGCCCCCCTCTACCTCGACCGCCCCCTCATCCCCCTCGCGATAGCCGGCACCGCGGCGCCGCGGAGCTTCGAGTCCGGCATGGAGCCCGAGCCCCTCGCCTTCGACAAGTACGCCGAGGAGAAGGCCGCGCCCCGGGCCAAGAGCGAGGCGCCCTCCCCCGCTTCGCGCGCGATGGCGGGAGCCCCCGGGGGGGCGGGACTCGGCGGGGCGGGACTCGGCGGGGCGGGACTCGCCGCCGCCGCGGTCGAGGCCGCGCAGTCCCGCGCGGCCGGCGACCAGTTCGAGTTCACCATCAAGCGGCCCGTCAGCCTCGAGCGACGGCGCAGCGCGATGCTGAGCCTCGTCGCGGGCGAGATCGCCGCGGAGAAGGTCTCGGTCCTCTCCCCCGGCGCCGCGAGGCCCATGCTCGGCGCCCGCCTCTCGAACACGACGGGCACGAAGCTACCCGCCGGCCCGATCACCGTCTTCGACGGGGGCGTGTACGCGGGCGACGCCCTCCTCGACTTCCTCCCGGAGAAGGACAACCGGCTCATCGTCTACGGCGAGGACCTCGCGGTGTCGGCCATCGCGTCCTCGGCGAGCTCGAGGGAGACCACCGCGGTGACCGTGTCGAAGGGCGTCATGACCTTCCTGCGTCGCACAACGTCGACGAGGACCTACGAGCTCCGCAACGCCTCGGCGACGCCGCGCACCATCGTGGTCGAGCACCCGCTCACCCCCGGCGCCGAGCTCTTCGAGCCCAAGGCCTACGTCGAGAAGACCGCCTCGGCCTACCGCTTCGACCTCGCCCTGCCGGCCGCGGGCAAGGCCTCCCTCTCCGTCTCCGAGCGCTCGCCCTCGCGCGAGCTGGTGGTCCTCTCCTCGCTCGGCGTCGACGCCTTCCTCTCCTACTCGAGCTCCAAGGATATCCCGCAAGGCATCCGCGACGCCCTGAAGAAGGCCGTCGAGCTCAGGCGCAAGTCCGACGACGCGAAGCGCTCGGTCTCCGAGCTCCAGTCGAGGCGGGGCGAGCTCGCGTCCGACCAGTCCCGCCTCCGCGACAACCTGGAGGCGACGGGCCGCGACAGCCCCCAGGGCCAGCAGTACCTGAAGCGCCTCATGGACGCCGAGGCCGCGATCGACGGCCTCGACACGAAGATCGCCGAGGCCCGCAAGGCCTCGCAGGAGGCGCAGGCGGCCTACGAGGCCTACCTTGCGGGCCTGACCTTGGAGTGAGTCCGGAGGGCCGGCCCGACCGCTTCCCGCGCCGGCCTCTCCGGATATAGGATCAGTCATGCTCTCCGCCCTCGGCTCCGTGCTTTCGGTCATCCTCATGATCGCCCTCGGCTTCGGCCTCGCGAAGCGGGGTTGGTTCGACGAGGCCGCCTCGAAGCTCCTCTCGCGCCTCGTGGTCTCCGTCGCCCTGCCCGCCTACATGATCGCGAACCTCACCGGCGGCTACGACCGCGCCGGGCTCCTGGCGATGCTCCCGGGCTTGCCGATACCCTTCGCGACGATGCTCCTCTCCTTCGGCCTCGCCCGGCTCCTCTCGGCGGCGCTCCGCGTTCCGCCAGGGCGGCGCGGCTCCTTCGCCGCGATGCTCGGCCTCTCCAACACGATCTTCATCGGCCTGCCCGTGAACCTCGCGATCTTCGGCGAGCCGAGCATGCCCTACGTCCTCCTGTACTACATCGCGAACACGCTGCTCTTCTGGACCATCGGGGTCTACGGCATCGCCCGCGACGGCGAGGCCCGGGGGGGCGCCAAGGCGGCTTCCATCCTCTCGCCCGAGGGGCTCAAGCGGATCCTCTCGCCGCCCCTCCTCGGCTTCATCTCCGCCGTCATCCTCATCATGGCCGGCGTCAAGCTCCCGCGATTCCTCTTCGACCTCTGCAAGACCCTCGGCGCGATGACGACGCCCCTCTCGATGCTCTTCATCGGCATCGTGATCTCGCGCGTCGATTGGCGCTCCCTGCGGCTCGAGAAGGACGTCATCCTCGTGATGGCGGGCCGCTTCGTCCTCTCGCCAGCCCTCCTCGTCCTCGTCGCCGCCCTCTCGGAGCGCCTCTTCGGCGCGACGCATCCGCCCCTCATGAAGGGCGTCTTCCTCGTGCAGGCCGCGATGCCCGCCATGACGCAGACGCCGATCCTCGCGAAAGCCTACGGGGCCGACGTCGAGTACGCGGGCATCGCCACCTCGCTGTCGACCGTCCTGAGCCTCGCGACGATCCCGATCTACATGCTGCTGATCCGATGGGTCTTCTAGGCGCTCACCTGATCTCGAAGTAGTGCCTCTCGATGTAGGCGGCGCGTTGGGCGGCATCGTCCCAGAAGGCGCTCTGGGGGTAGTCCGCGCAGACCTTCCTGTAGAGGGCGTAGGAGCGCTTGATGTCCTTGAGGGGCCCGTTCTGCTCGAGGGCCAGGGCGTAGAGGTAGAAGGCCTCGTCGGTGCCCGAGGGGTAGCGCGCGAGGAGCCGGTCGAGGGCGTCGAGGGCCCCCTGGACGCGGTTCGCCCGGAGCTCGTTGCGCGCCTCGAGGACCATGCCCTCGGGCGAGTCGGGCGCCGGCTTGGCGGGGGCGGCGGCCGCGGCGGCGGGCGACCCGGGCGCCGGCGCGTTGGGCGACGCCAGAGGCGCGTTGGGCGACGCGGCGCCCGTCGGGGAGGCCGCGGCCGCCGCTCCGGCCTTCGGGGCCGCCGCGGAGGGCGGCCCGCCCTGGGGCGCCGGCTGGGCGCCCGGGGGAGCGGCCGCCTGGGCGCCCAAAGGCGCAGCCGCTTGGGCGCCCAAGGGCGCAGCCGCTTGGGCGATGACCGCGGGCTTGGGCGCGACCTTCACGGCCACGAGCTCGTCGTAGGTGATGCCGCGCAACGCGTCCTGCCGCTGGAAGCGGAGGAGGTAGTCGCCGGGCTTCGCGGCGAGGAGGACGAATACGAGGCCCTCGGCCTCGAAGCGCCTCGTCTCGTAGCCGATCCCGTCCTTGCCCTCCTTCTCGCCGAGGTAGGTCCAGCCCGTGCCCTCGAAGGGGACCTCGACGCGCATGCCGGCCTCGGCGGCCACGGAGCGCGAGGCGGTCGCCGGCGGCTCGGGCCGCGCGGCCGCGGCGAGGGCCGAGGAGGCCGGGGCCAGGGGCAGGTTCGGGACGGGTTTCGCGGGCTCGGGATTGGCGGCCGGGGGCTTCTGGGCCGCGGCCTCGGGCTGCTTGGCGGCGGGCGCCTTCGAGGCGGGAGGAGCGGCGGGCTTCGCGGGCGGCGCGGGGGCCGGCTTGGCGGCCGGCTTCGCGGCCGGCTTCGCGGCCGGAGAGGACTCCGCCGTCGCCTGCCTCGGGGCGGCCGGGGCCTGGGGCTCGGCCATCGCCGCGGGAGGAGAGGCGGCGGGCGCCGGCGCCTGCACCAGGGTCTGGGGACGCTCGCGCAGGGGAGGGAGCGGCTCGGGCAGGGCGGAGCGGGAGCCTGCCTGCGGCCGCGGCGCGCGCCGCGGCAGGGAGAGCGCGGCGGGTGGCGGGGACTTCGCCGCGGGCTCGTGGAGGGAGGCGACCAGGAAGGAAGCGGGGCGCGCCGCCCGCCGCGGGAAGGAGGGCTCGGGCACTTTTGACGCGTTGGGCGAAACTGTCGCCGTCGGAACGGTCGCGGCGGCCTTCCCGGTAGCGCCGGCCGGCGCGGCGCCGGTTGTCGCGCAGGAGGAGTTCATGAGGGCCGCCGCGACCGTCGCGGCGAGGATCGCCGCGGGGCAGGCCACCCGGCTTGGTCTCGATCGGTTCATCGTACCGTCCCGAAGAGGGCCTCGATCGCGGCGTCGTTCCGCGCCGAGAGCTCCCTCAATGCCTCCGCCGCGGGCTCGAGCCCCATCTCCGCGGCGTCTTCCATAGTATAGGGCTTCGCGTCCTCGCGTTCCATCGGCAGGCGCGGGCCGAAGGAGGTCAGGGGAGGCGGGATCATGCGCCGCGCGACGGCGACGCCCTCGCGGGTCGGGCCTCGCAGCGCGGGCAGGGGCTTGGCCGGGACGCTCACGACGACTCCGGCGACGGCGATCGCGAGGAGGAGGACGAGGAGGGCCGCCAGGGAGGCGAGGAGGGGCTTGTTGCGGAGGAGGGCCTCGAGGGCGGCGCGGAAGTCGATCTTCTCGCGGGGCGCCGGGCCCGCCTTGCCCTTGGCCTTCCGCTGGTAGGCGGCGTTGGGCTCGAGGAGGGCGTCCGCCGTCGGGGTGGAGTCCTCGACCGCCGCGAAGGGCTCGGGCGAGGAGCGCCGCGCGCGGGGCAGCTTGAGGAGGACCGCGACGCGATCGCCCAACGCGCGGACGGAGCCCAGGACCCGGTCGAGGAGCTCCACGCTCAGCCCTCCCCCTCCGCGGGTCCGGCGGCGGCCGCGACGGAAGCCGGCTCGGCCGACGGTTCGGGAACGGCGGCCGCTGCCTTGGGCTCGGCGGGTGCCTCCGCCTTCCGCGCCCTCGCGCCCGGCTCCCTGGCGGCGCCCGCCTCGGGGGGCAGCTCCTTGCCCTCCTCGTACTCGACCTCCTCCTCGACCATGTCGACGACGGGCTCGGGCCTCGTGATGGGCTTGCCGTCGGAGCGCTCGAGCCTGACGGCGATGACCTTGGTCACGCCCGACTCCTCCATGGTGACGCCGAGGAGGGCGTCGGCGCCGGTGACGGTCTTCTTGTTGTGGGTGATGACGACGAACTGGCTCGTGCGCCCGAACTCGCGGAGGAGGTTGACGAAGCGGATGACGTTCTGCTCGTCGAGGGCCGCGTCGATCTCGTCGAGGAAGCAGAAGGGCGAGGGCCTGACCATGTAGGTCGCGAAGAGCATCGCGATGGCCGTCAGCGTCTTCTCGCCGCCGGAGAGGAGCGAGATGGCCTCGAGCTTCTTGCCCGGCGGCTGGGCGTAGATCTCGATGCCCGACTCGAGGACGTGGTCGGGGTCCACGAGGCGGAGCTCGCCGCGCCCGCCGCCGAAGAGGCGCCGGAACATGTTGTGGAAGTTCTTCTTGATCTTGTTGTAGGTCTCGAGGAAGAGGGCGGCGCTCTCGTCGCGGATCTCGTCCGTTATGCGCTTCAGGTCGGCCTTCGCGGCCTCGAGGTCGGCGAGCTGGCCGGAGAGGAAGTCGTAGCGCTCCTTGACCTCGGCGTACTCCTCGGGGGCCATGAGGTTGACGGAGCCGAGGTCCTTCTGCCTCTGCCGCAGCGTCGCCAGCGAGTCGCGGAGCTCGGAGACCGGGGTGCGGATCTCGAACATCCTCGTCTCGAATTCCATGAGGTCGCGCGAGTACTGCTCCGTGAAGTTCTCCTTCACGTTGCGTATCTCCGTCTCGGTCTGGGCCAGGCCGAGGTGGAGGCGCTCGAGCTCGGTCTGGAGCCCGGCGAGGCGCTCCATCTTGCGCTTGAGCTCATCCTGCCTCTTCGAGAGGTCCGAGTTCTTGAGGGCGATCTCGCGCTCGAGCCGCTCGAGCTCGGCGGTGAGCTCGCGGCCCCGCTTCTCGATGTCGGCTATCTCCTCGTCGAGGCCGGCGAGCTCCTCCTGGGACTCGCCGAGGCGCTTCTCCTCGAGGTAGACCTCGTTCTCGAGCTCCCTGAGGTAGCCCTCCTGCCCCGCTATCTCGCGGCGCAGCATGGCGAGGGCCTCCTCGGAGGCGGCGGCCTGCGTCTGCATGCGGATGCGGTTGCCGCGGAGCTCCTCGAGGGTCGCGCGGTACTCGGCGAGCTTCTCCCCGAGGGCCTTGTTGTCGGCCCGGAGCGACGCGATGCGCGATCTCCGCTCCTCGACGCCCTCGTCGCTCAAGGCGATCTCGCGGTCGATCGCGCGCTTCTTCGTGATGATGCCCTCGGGCGAGAGGAACTCGTCGATGAAGGAGGGCGTGGTCTTCTTGTACTCCTGGTAGCGCCGGGCGAGCTCCTCGGCCTGCGAGGCGGCCTGGACGAGGTCGGCGGCGGCCTTGGCGACGACCGAGTCGCGCGACCCGGCGGAGGCGGCGTCGCCCAACGCGCCGAGGTCGCCGAGGATGGCGCCCTTGCCCGAGAGGCGGGCCTGGATGGCCGCGATGAGCGATTCTATCGACTCCTCGGCCGCGCGGCGCTCGGCCGCGGAGTAGCCCGACTCCTTGAGGCGCGCGTCGAGCTGGGCGACGATGTCCTCGGTGATGGCGTCGAGCCGGACCCGCGCGTCGGCCCGCGAGCGCTCGAGGCCGCCGATCTCGGCCTCGGCCCTGGCCATGGCCGCCTCGTTCTCGCGGACGCGGAGCTCGGCCGACTTGATGCTCGCCTCGAACTCGGCGATGTTGCGCTCGATCTCCTTGACGCGCGAGCGCAAGGAGGCGAGCTCGCCCTCCTTCTCCGCCTCGTCGTCGCGCAGGCCCTCGAGCTTCTCGCGCAGGGCCTTGGCCTTGGTCCTGGCCTGGTCGATCTTGACCTTGGCCTCGGCCACGCGCTCGGCGAGGAGCTTGCGCTGCTTGTCCTTGCCGACGCGCTCGACCGCGAGGCCGTACACCGTCTTCTGGTGCTCGACGAGCTTGGCCTCCATGCCGTTGACGACGTCGAGGTTCTCCTCGAGCGAGAGGTTGATCGCGTCGATCTCGGACTTGACCTGGTCGCGGGCCTTGGTCCTGCCCGCGAGCTCCTCGTCGCGCCGGTCCTTCTCCTGCACGAACTGCCGGAGCCTGAGGAGGTGGAGGTCGAGCTCGGCCGCGAAGATCTCCTCGCGCAGGGCGCGGTACTTGAGGGTCTTCTCGGACTGCGTCTTCAGGCTGTCGTGGCTCCGCTTGACCTCGCCGAGGATGCCCGCGACCTGGCGCATGTTCTCCTCGGTCTTCTCGAGCTTGGCCTCGGCCTCGCGCGAGCGGACCTTGTGCTTCGTGATCCCCGCCGCCTCCTCGAAGAGGTAGCGCCGGTCCTCGGGCTTGGAGGAGAGGATCTGGTCGATCCTTCCCTGCTCCATGACGGAGTAGGCGGACTTGCCGATGCCCGTGTCCCAGAAGAGCTCGCGGATCTCCTTGAGCTTGGCCTGGGCGCCGTTGATGAAGTACTCGGCCTCGCCCGAGCGGTAGAGCCGGCGCTTGATCGCGATCTCGGGCGCGTCGATCGCGGTGAGGAGTCCGGTCTCGTTGGAGATCGTCACCGTGACCTCGGCGACCGAGAGGGGCTTGCGCGACTCGGTGCCGTTGAAGATCACGTCCTCCATGCTGTCGGCGCGGAGGCTCTTGGCGGACTGCTCGCCGACCACCCACTTGATGGCGTCGACGACGTTGGACTTGCCGCAGCCGTTCGGCCCGAGGAGGGCGGAGATGCCGTCGGAGAACTCGATGAGGGTGCGGTCGGCGAAGGATTTGAAACCGAATATCTCGAGACTTTTGAGAAACACTGTCTGAATCCTCGGGGAAAGGCCGGTTATGGACTCAATACTAGCACGCGGCCGGAGGCCCCCGCAAGGCCAATCCCGCTTCCGCCCCGGTCGACCGCGCGACCCGCCAGAGCGCCAAGTCTTTTACGGTAAAGAATTAGCGAAAAGAGCGGGGGAAGATGGTCGCGCCTTCCCCGTGGGCCGACACCTCGCCATCCAGCCCGCGCCCTTCCTCCCCCGCGCCCCCTCCATCCGCGGCCGGAGCGGATCGCCTTCAGCCGCGCCGACAGTTGTCGCCGCGACCTCATACGGTTATTTTTGGCGGATGCGAACCGAAAGCGAACACGACGCGGCGCCCGTCGGGGCCGCGTCCGCGCAAGGGGTCGCCGCCGCGGCGGGACCCGGCAAGAAGCGAAACCGCCTGATCAGCCCCCTCCTCTGGATCTTCCTCGTCGCCATGATCCTGGCCAACCTGGGCGGCCAGATGTTCTACCCCCTCCTCCCCCTCTACCTCAAGGAACTCGGCACCGAGGTGGAGACGATCGGGCTCTTCTTCACCCTGGCCATGATCGTGCCGCTGGCACTCCAGATCGCGGGAGGGTGGATCAGCGACCGCATCGGGAGGCTCCGGGCGATCGCGATCGGCTCGGTCGGCGGGGCGATCGGCTGGCTGGGCGTCATCCTGGCGCCGAACTGGATCTGGCTCCTCGTGGGCAACTCGATCGGCTCCATCGCCGGCGCCTTCGTGGCCCCGAGCTTCGACGCCTTCGTCGCCGAGCAGTCCGACGAGCGGAACCGCGCCAAGGTCTTCGGCGTCACCCAGACGGTCTACCAAGTCGTGTCGGTCGCGGGGCCGCTGGCCGGCGGCTTCGCCGTCAAGTTCCTCGGCTGGAAGGGGCTCATCCTCGCCGCCGCCGCGCTCTATTTCGCCGCGACGGCGCTGCGGCTCCACCTCGCGCGCCGGCATGGCCGCGCGACCGCGCCCTCGGGCGTCGGCGAGCGGCTCGCCGCGGGCGACTTCTGGCGCTCCCTCAAGGCCATGCTGGGCATGGCCGTCGCGGGCGGGGTCATCACCTGGCTCATCCTGTCGGACGGGGTCCGGGACATCGCCATGGGCCTCTCCGGCAACCTCCTGCCCATCTTCCTCCAGGAGCGCCGCGGCATCGACATCGCGGCCATCGGCGTCCTGAACGCCCTCTTCGGCGGCGCGAGCATGCTCGTGATGATCCCGGCGGGCCACCTCGCCGACCGCTTCGGGGAACGTTATGCGATCGCGGCCGGCTACCTCACGGCCTTCGTCGCCTTCGCCGTCATGCTCCTCTCGAATTCGGCCTGGACCGCGGGCGCGAGCTTCGTCATCTTCGGCCTGGCCATCGGCATGCTCTCGCCGGCCTACCAGAGCCTCATCTCGAAGTCGGTCCCGGAAAACCTGCGCGGGATCGCCTTCGGCTTTCTCTCCACGAGCAACGGCTTCGTCGCCCTGCCCGCGCCCTGGCTCGGGGCCATGCTCTGGAAGGGCGTCGGGCCGACCGCGCCCTTCTGGGTGACGGCCGCCGCCATGCTCCTCATCGTGCCGCCCGTCCTGGCCAAGTTCAGGCCGCCGAGCGATCCCGCGGCCGCGGCAGCCCCGTGAAATGAAGAACGGCGCCCGCGGCGGGGCGCCGAATAATGCCGGCTCTTTCTTTGGACGAGGGGGGCCCGGGGGGAGAGACCTTTGGCAAAGGTCTCTCCTCCCGGAGAATCCCTTACTGGTCGTCCTGGCTGATGAGGAGGGAGTAGACTTCCTGCGGGTTCTTCGCGGCCATGAGGTGGTTGCGGAGCTCCCCGTTCTTGAGCTTGGAGCTGAAGAAGGAGAGGGTCTGCAGGTAGTAGGCGTGCTGGTTGTAGGCGGCGGCGATCATGAAGAGGAGCCGCACGGGCATGTCGTCGAGGGACTGGAAATCGATGATGTCGCACTGGCTGACGCCGACGGAGACGACGAGGTCCGTCACCGACGAGAGCCGCACGTGGGGGATGGCGATGCCGCGGCCGATGGCGGTGCTCATGAGTTCCTCGCGGCGGAGGATCTCGGCGACGAGCTCCTGGCGGCTCTTGATCTGGGGCGCGCCGGCGAGGTTCTCGGCGAGGGCCACGAGGGCGTCGCGCTTCTTGGCGTAGTTGAGGAAGAGGATCCGGTCCGGGGAGAGGATGTTCTGGATCTGCACGACGCTGAAGACGCTCGCGGGACGGTTGGAGGAGAGGCGCTCGTTGACCCAGCGCTCGATCTCGCTCTTCTTGAAGCGCCAGACCGTGCCGATCTTGCCCGAGGGGATCTCGCCTTTCTGCGCCCAATCATAGACGGTTCGCTCGGACACGCGAAGATACCGAGCTACTTCCTCAATGGTGAGAATATCGTCGTCCATGCGAAGGGCACCTCCCCATCTTCATTATTCTCCATCATTGTGCAACGGATGCGAGTATATGTCAAGCAGAAGTGAATTAGGCCTGCTCAGCTTTCGCTTTTCCAAGGATTTTCGAAGCGCCCCTCGCTCACGAGCTTTTCGAGCGTACGGGTAGGATGGAGGAGGTGGCCGCCGATCCTCGAGAGGTCGAGGCGCTCCTTGGGGTAGCCCAGGGCGAGGAGTGCGACGACGCGATGGCTGTCGGGGACCCCGAGGAGCCTCCGGGCGAGCTCCTCGTCGAAGCTGCCGACCCAGCAGGAGCCGAGGCCCTCGGCCGCGGCCGCCAGGGCGACGTGCTCGAGGGCGATGGCCGTGTCCACCGCCCACCATTTCGGGGCGAGGACGGCGTCGGCGCAGGCCGCCAGGACGACCGGGGTCTGGACCAGGAACTTCCCGTAGGTCCCGCTCTCCGCGAGCCGGGCCCTGGTCTCCGGGTCGGTCACCACGACCAGCTTCCAGGGCATCAGGTTCTTGGCCGAGGGGGCCTCGCGGGCGGCCTCGAGGAGGCGGCCGAGGACTTCCCGGGGAATCGGCTTGTCCTCGTAGCTCCGCGTGGAGCGCCTCGACCTGATCGTTTCATAGAGTTCCATGCTCATTCCTCCTGTTCCTCGAGGTAGGCGCGCAGTTCGGAAGACGAGAAGCCGAGGGCCCGCAGGCGGGACCTGGCCTTGTCGGGCTCGCCCCCCGAGCGGGCAAGTTCCTTGGACCAGGCCTTGGCCAGGGCGGCCCGGCGCGCCTCGGGGCCGAGGAGTCCGTCGACCGCGGCCTGGGCCCGGTCGGCGTCGACGCCCTTGGCGCGGAGGGCCGCGGCCAGGCTCGCCGGGCCTTCCGCCCGCCGGGCCAGCCGGGAGGCGGCGTAGGCCCGGGCGAAGCGGGCGTCGTCGAGCCAGCCTTGGCCCGCGAGCCGCTCGAGGGCCAAGGCGACCGCCCGCCCGGAGAAGCCGCGGAGCTCGAGCTTCTGGCGGAGCATGAGGGCGGACTGCTCGGCCCGGGCGAGGAGGGACAGACCCCGCTTCTCGGCCTCGCGGGCCTCGGCGGCGAGGCGGAGGATCGAGGCCGCCGCTTCGTCGAGCCCGGCGCCGGGCCGGAGCGCGGAGAGGGGCAGGCCGAGGGCCTCGAGCTGGCCTTGGTCGACAAAAAAGGAAAAGCCCCCGGCCGTTATCGCAACGGCGCCGGAGGCTTCTTCTTTCACGGACTCGACTCGCATCTCCTGCGAATCGAGCCCTGATTCCGCGACATCCTGCGTCTTTTTCCCGTCCGCAGGGCGTCGCTGCATGGGGGGGATTAGCGCTTGCTGAACTGGAAGCGGCGGCGGGCGCCGCGCTGGCCGTACTTCTTGCGCTCGACCATTCGCGGGTCGCGGGTCAGGAAGCCGTTCGCGCGGAGCGAGGCGTGGTTGGCCGGGTCGACCTGGGCGAGGGCCTGGGCCACGCCGTGGCGGCAGGCGCCGGCCTGGCCGTTGGGGCCTCCGCCAAGCACGCTGATGAGGATGTCGTACTTGTTCTCGGCAGCCGTCACCATGAGGGGCTGGCGGACCATGTAGACCAACTCGCCCTGCTTGAAGTAGGAGCCGAGCTCCTTGCCGTTCACCTCGACCTTGCCCGTGCCCTCGCGGACGAAGACGCGGGCGATGGCGCACTTGCGGCGGCCGGTTCCTATTCCGAGGTTCCTGATCATCAGTTCATTCCCCTTTTCAGAGTTCGATGGCGACGGGGCCCTGGGCCGCGTGCGGATGCTGGGGCCCGGCGTAGATCTTCGCGTTCTTGTAGAGCTTGCGCCCGAGGGGGCCCTTCGGGAGCATGCCGCGGATGGCGAGCTCGAGGGGCGCGGCCGGATGGCGCTGGATCAGGTCGGCGAAGTTCGTGTCCTTGAGGCCGCCCGGGTAGCCGGTGTGGCGGTAGTACATCTTGTCCTGCCGCTTGCGGCCGGAGACCGCGATCTTGTCGGCGTTGACGACGACGATGAAATCGCCGGTCTCCTGCGAGGGAGTGTACGTGGGCTTGTGCTTGCCGCGGAGCATGTAGGCGACTTTCGCGGCGACGCGGCCGAGGGGCTTGCCCTCCGCGTCGATCACGTACCAAGAGCGCTCGGCGGTCTGGGGCGTGACGAATACGGTCTTCATCTATCTATACCTTCACCTTCTCGTGGTATCGTGCGGAAATGCGCGGGCGGTATATTCCCATAAAGGGGAAATAGTGTCAATACCGTCCCGTCCGGCGCCGGCGCACCGGCAGGCCGCAAGGCCCGCCGCCGGCCCGGGAGGAGCCGTTCAGCTCTTTTTCTCCTCCTTGGCCGCCTCCTTGGCGGACTCCTCGGCCTCCTCCTTCTTGGCCTCCATGCGATCCTTGATGTCCGCCACGCCGATGAAGACGGCGATGATCCCGATGAAGGCCGCCAGGACGGGCAGGGAGCCGCGCAGGAAGGCCAGGACGTCGCTCCACCAGCCCAGGGGGCCGGGGATGCAGGCGAAGATCGCGAAAGCCACGAAGACGATGCCGACTATGAGAGCGACCATCTATTTCCTCCTGAAGGACTCGAACGGACGGGAAAACGACGCCCGTCAAGGTCCAATGATAGCATCGGCGGAGGCGAGAGGCAACCATCGCGCCGGATCGGCCGCCCGCCGGCCCGCTCCCGTTGTCCCGCCGGCCGGGAGGCGGCTATACTGGGCGACCATGTTCAAGGCCCAGTCCCTCGCCCTGTACAAGAACCGCCCCGTCCTCGTGCTCGAGGCGCGGGACAAGATTGAGATCAAGCTCGAGGACGGCTCCTCGCTCCGGGTCCGCGACAAGGACCTCGTCCCCCTCCACCCGGGACCGGTCACCAAGCTGCCGGAGCCGGCCCTGGGAGGTGATTTCGACACCGCCAGGGCCATGCTCGCCGGGGAGGGAGCCGAAGCGACTCCCGCCTCTTGGCTCGAGCTCGCCGAGCTCGTCTTCGGCTCCTCGGGCCCGGCCGAGGTCCTCGCCTGCCTGCGCGAGGCCGCCGAGGGGGTCAGGTACCGCCTCGTGGAGGGCCTGCCCCTCGCCATGGCCGACGCCGAGGTCGAGCGCGAGGCCCAGAAGCGCGCCCGCAAGGAGGGCGAGGCGGCGGAGCGCGCGGCCTTCGTCGAGCGGGCGCGCCGCGCCCGGGGCCGGAAGGAGGGGAGCTCTCCCTTCGAGGCCTCCGACGACCGCTTCCTCGCCGAGATCGAGGCCTTGGCCCTGGGCAAGAGCGCGAAGTGCAGGCTGGCGGGCGAGATCGGCTTCGAGGAGAGCCCCGAGGCCGCCGCGGCCTTCCTCCTCGCGACGGGGAGATGGGACGACGAGGTCGACCCCTACCCCTCGCGGTCGGGCTGCGCCGTCTCCGCGCCCCGCCTCGAGCTCGGCCCCGACATCGCGGAGGGGCCGGCCCGCGCCGACCTCACCCATCTCGCCTCCTGGGCGATCGACAACGCCTGGTCCAAGGACCCCGACGACGCGATAGCCTGGGACGGGACCGCCGTATGGGTCCACGTCGCCGACCCGGCCGCCGCGATCCTCCCCGATTCGCCCGCCGACCGCGAGGCCCTGGCACGCGGGGCGACCCTCTACCTTCCCCAGCTCACCGCGCCCATGCTCCCCGACGAGGCCCTCGAGCGCTTCGGGCTCGGCCTGGCCCCCACCTCCCCCGCCCTCTCCTTCCGGATCGAGGTCGCGGCGGACGGCTCCCTGTCCTCGGTCGAGGCCATGGCGAGCCTCGTCAAGGTCCGCCGCGCATCCTACGGCGAGGCCGACCGCCTCATGGACGCGGGCGAGGCCCCCGAGCTCGCGGCTCTGGCCGAGGTCGCCGCCCGGCGCGCCGCGAGGCGGGCGGCCAACGGCGCCGTCGAGATATCCATCCCCGAGGTCCGCGTCCACGTTGCGCCGGGAGCGGAGGGCCGCCGCACGATCTCCATCGAGCGCCTGCCGGATGACAGGTCGAGCGGCCTCGTCCGCGAGATGATGCTCCTCGCCGGCGAGGCCGCGGCTCGCTGGGCCTTCGAGCGGGGCATCGCCTTCCCCTACTACAGCCAGGAGGCCCCGGGCGAGGCCGGCGCGGTCGCCGCGGGCGAGGGCCTGCGCGAGGGGGAGCCATCCCTCGCGACCCAGTTCGCGCGCCGCCGCCTCATGCGTGCGGGCATCTCGGGGCCGAGCCCCCAGGCGCACCGCGGCCTCGGCCTGCCCTTCTACGCCCAGGCGACGAGCCCCTTGCGCCGCTACCAGGACCTCCTCGGCCACATGCAACTCAGGGCCGTCCTCGCCGGCCGGCCCCCCCTCGACGCGGACGAGGTCGGGCGGCGCTGCGCCCTCGCGCAGGCGGCCCAGGCGGGGACGAGGCAGGCCGAGCGCTCGAGCGAGCTCCACTGGACCCTGGCCTGGCTCGGGCGCGAGCGCGGCTGGGAGGGAGAGGGCGTGATCGTCGGGGCGGCGGGCCCCGGCTCGTGGCAGCTCTACCTCCCGGCCCTCGGCCTCGAGACCAGGCTCAAGCTCGGCCCCGACCGCGCCCTCGACGGGATCCTGCGCCTCCGCGCGGCGAGGATCGACCTCGCGAGGCTCGACTACTCCTTCGAGGAGATCCGTTGAACCGCGCGTCGTATTGACCCTGCGGCCGCCCTGCTCTATCCTTCCTTCACCATGGAGCAGAAGGACTATCGACTCGCGGCCATCATGTACACCGATATAGCCGGTTTCTCGCGCATGATGGAGAAGGACGAGGCCGGCACCCTCGAGCTCCTCCGCTACCACAACGACCTTATCGGCGGCATCGTGGGGCGGCACCACGGCACCGTCATCAAGACGATAGGCGACGCCCTCCTCGTCGACTTCAAGAACACCGTCGAGGCCATGCAGAGCGCCCTCGAGATCCAGGACCAGCTCTACGCGCACAACAAGGAGACGCCGGACCTGCCCCTCCTCGTGCGGATCGGGCTCCACCTCGGCGACATCTACTTCTTCGAGAACGACGCGTTGGGCGAAGGCATCAACATCGCGGCGCGGCTCCAGTCCCTCGCGCGGCCGGGCTGCATCTGCTTCTCGCAGGACGTGTACAACCTCGTCCTCAACAAGATAGAGTTCCGGGCCGAGAAGCTCGGCAAGGTCTCCCTGAAGAACATCACCAAGGAGATCCACGCCTACGAGATCACGACGCCCAACGTCGAGTTCGACCCGGAGCGCGACAAGCCGCGGCCCGGCTACAAGCCGGGCTCCTACCTCGAGGGCGAGGCCGGGCAGGCCCCCGCCCCGCAGGCCGGGGCCGAGCCGGGCGGCGCCGCCCCCGCGCCGGCGCTCGCGGTCGCCGCGCCCGGCCCCGCGCCGAAGGCCGCGGCCGAGCCGCCGAGGGACGAGGCCGCGCCGGCCGGCCCGGAGCGCGACTACGGCCCCGAGGGCTCGCGGAACCTCCTCACCGAGATCCGCAAGGCCATCCTCGAGGACAGCAAGGCCCTCGGGCGGCGCATGACGGTGGACGAGGCCCGCGAGAAGTACGGCTTCTACGGCGTCGAGGCCGCCGAGGTCATCGCGGCGATGGCCGAGCAGGGCATCCTCGCCCGCCCGCCGCGGGGCCCCGGCGCCCCGCGTCCGCCGAGCCCCCCCGCCGGCCCGGGCTTCGGAGTCTTCGGCGACAAGATCATGATCGGCGGCAAGGTCCTCGAGGCCGGCGACATCGGCCGCGGGATCGAGGCGGCGGTCCACGGCATCGTCGGCGAGATCGAGCGCTCCGTCGAGGAGGGCAAGGCCCGCGAGGCGGCGCGCCGCGACGGCTACCTCTCCGGCTACGACCGCCACGCCTCGAGGGAGGCGCGCCGCGAGGCGAGACACGCGATGCGCGACGCCATCCGCAGCGAGCTCTCCGGCGGCGGGACGGGCAAGTGGGACCGCAAGCTCATGGACGACGAGCAGTGGAAGCCCGGCGCCGAGGAGCTCTCGCGCGACTTCCAGGCCTACCGCGAGGGCCTCGCCGCGCGCGACGCGAAGCGGCGGGCGGGCCTCGTCGGCAACGTCATCAGCTTCCTCGCGGTGAACGGCTTCCTCTGGTTCCTGAACCTGACGACCTCGCCCGGCTTCCTCTGGGCCGCGATCGTGAGCGGCGCCTGGGGCATCGGGGTGGTTTCGTCCATCGTGGCCGCCAGGCGCTCGCGAGAGAAGGTCCGCGAGGCCGACGCGATGCCCGACCTCGACACGGAGCAGCTGGGGCTGTACAAGAAGCTGAACCGCATGAAGGACTCGCTGGTCCAGCACGGCGCCTCGACCCTGACCGTGCCCTTCCTCCTCGCCCTCATCAACTTCCTGACCGGGCCCGCCTTCCTCTGGTTCCTCATCCCGACGGCCGCGATGGTCCTCGGCTACCTGTCGCACGTCGCGGCCTACGGCGCCTCCAAGCCGCGGCTCGAGCGCAGGCTCCTCGACTCCCTGGGCGTGAAGGGCGGCTGGCGCGACCTCTTCCGCGGCGCCAAGGCGAGGCGCGAGGAGACTTCGAGCCTCGGTCCCTACGCCGCCGCCTACCGCGACGCGGAGGCGGCGCGCAACGCGATCGCGGCCCAGGTGGCGTCGGGCCAGGCCGGGCCCGTCGACGCCGAGCTGTTGCCCTCCCTAGACCAGTACCTCGGGCAGGTCAGGCTCCTCGCCCAGTCCGCCAACGAGATCGACCGCATCGTCGAGGCCATCCCCATGGGCGACCTCGAGAAGGACAAGGCCGCCCTGTCGGCGAGGCGCGACGCCGCGGCGAGCGACTCGCTCAAGGCGGAGTACGCCAAGTCCATCGACGAGATCGAGAGGCAGGAGCGCTCCTACCGCGAGCTCGGCGAGCAGAGCGAGGTCCTGAAGCTCCGCCTCGGCTCCTCGGTGAACCAGCTCAAGCAGATGCGCCTCGACATGGCCCGGGTCCAGGCCTCGCCGGGAGCAGAGGGCGCGGCCGGCATCGAGTCGATCCGCCGGCGGACCGACGAGCTCTCGCGCTACCTCGAGGACCTCCGCGCCGGCTACGACGAGTCCCGCCGCGACCCCTTCGCGGAGCTCGAGGAGGCCGAGCGCAAG